>NZ_CP044423.1:1178740-1525820 GCF_008824185.1 Paracoccus pantotrophus | reverse complement strand
CGGCGCGAATGGCGGCTGGGTCTTTGTCGAGCCGGGTTTCGGCCGGCGCGCGCTGGTCGCCGATCAGGGGGTGGTGGCGATCCATGGCGGCGGGGCCTGGGTGCCCGGCGCCATCACCCTGGGCCAGCACGGATCGGGCCTGCTGGCACGGCAGCTGCACGAGGATGTGACGCTGGGCGCGGGCGACTGGGCCGAGACGGCGATGGCGGTGCCGCCCGGCGCGCTGGTCATCGGCGCCACCGCGCGGGTGCTGGAGGCGATCACCGGCAGCGCGAGTTCGTGGTCCTTGGGCACGGCGGGCAGTTCGGATAGCCTGACGCGATTCGGTCACGGGCTGGGCAAGGCGCAGGGCTCCTGGGCGCGCGGGCTGGCTTCGCCGCCCGTGGTGTTCTGGGAGCCCGCGCCCCTGCGGCTGACGGCCGCGGGCGGGCAGTTCGCCGGCGGCAAGGTGCGCGTCGTGCTGCATTGGTGGGAATTGCGGCTGCCGGACTGAGCGGACTTTTCGCGCCCGCCGGTTTCCGCTAGACTCGGCGGGTGAAACTGACGGGCGCCCGTATGAACTTGCAGAAAGACATGATCGAGCCGCTGTCCGATGCGCGCGATGCCCCGCGCGATTCAGTCTGGGGCCGCATCCAGCGCGAGGCGCGGATCGCCGTGCGCGACGAACCCCTGCTGGGCGCGCTGATCCATGCCGGGCTGCTGCATCACGCCACGTTCGAGGCGGCGCTGGCCTATCGCTTTTCGCTGAAGCTGGCCTCGCGCGAGATGAGCGAGCAGATCCTGCGCGAGATCGCCGACGATGCCTTTGCCCGCGCGCCGGAACTGTCGGCGGCGGCGCAGGCCGACCTGCTGGCGGTCTATGAGCGCGACCCGGCGACGCATCGGCTGATGCAGCCGATCCTGTTCTTCAAGGGCTACCAGGCGCTGCAGGCCTATCGCATCGGGCATTGGCTGTGGCAGCAGGGCCGGCGCGACATGGCCTATTTCGTGCAGATGCGCTGCTCGGAAGTGTTCGGCGTCGATATTCACCCGGCGGCGAAGATCGGCACGGGCGTGATGATCGACCATGCCCATTCCATCGTCATCGGCGAGACGGCGGTGGTCGGCAACGACGTGTCGATGCTGCATTCGGTAACGCTGGGCGGCACCGGCAAGGAGGATGGCGACCGCCATCCCAAGATCGGCAACGGCGTGATGATCGGCGCCGGCGCCAAGGTGCTGGGCAATATTCGCGTGGGCCATCATTCGCGCATCGCCGCCGGCTCGGTGGTGCTGGCCGAGGTGCCGCCCTGCAAGACCGTGGCCGGGGTGCCGGCGCGGATCGTGGGCGATGCCGGCTGCTCGGACCCGTCGAACACCATGAACCAGCTTCTGGGTCACGAAGACCTGTTCTAGAGCCAGTCCGCGTTGCCGCTGCCGGTCAGTTCGGCCAGCGTGAGGTTTTCGCGCGCGAGCCGTTCGTCGAGGTCGCGTGCGATCCGGGCGGCGAGCGAGAAGCCCTGGTAGACCAGCGCGGAATAGATCTGCACGGCCGAGGCGCCGGCGCGCAGCTTTTGCCAGGCCTGCTCGGCCGAGCCGATGCCGCCGACGCCGATCAGCGGCACGCGGCCGCCGGTCTCGCGCCAGAGCCGGGCGAGGATGCGGGTCGAGCGGTCGAAAAGCGGCGCACCGGAAAGGCCGCCGGCCTCATTGGCCTGCGGCGAGGCGAGGCCGTCGCGCGAAAGCGTGGTGTTGGTGGCGATGATCGCATCGACCGGGGCGGCCAGCGCCACGGCGGCGATATCGGCCAGCGCGGCATCGTCGAGGTCGGGAGCGATCTTGATGAACACCGGCGGGCGGTTCGGCAGCGCGTCGCGCGCTGCCAGCACGCCTTGCAGCAGGGCTGACAGCGCCTCGGGCCCCTGGAGGTCGCGCAGCTTTTCGGTATTGGGCGAGGAGACGTTGACGGTCAGGAAATCGGCGTGCAGGCCGGCGATGCGCACCACCTGCGCGAAATCGGCGCTGCGGTCGGCGCTGTCCTTGTTGGCGCCGATGTTCAGCCCGACCGGGATACCTGCCGGGCGCTGCGCCAGCCGGTCGGCGATGGCCTGTGCGCCCTGGTTGTTGAAGCCGAAGCGGTTGATGATGGCGCGGTCCGGGGTCAGGCGGAACAGGCGCGGCTTGGGGTTGCCGGGCTGCGGGCGCGGGGTGGCGGCGCCGATCTCGACGAAGCCGAAGCCCGCGCGCATCAATGCGGGCAGGGCGCGGGCGTTCTTGTCGTAGCCGGCCGCCAGCCCCACTGGGTTCGGCAGCTCGAGCCCGGCGATGCGGGTGCGCAGCCGGTCCGAGGTGACGGGTTTGCCCGGCAGCGGCACCAGCCCGAGCCGCAGGGCGAGGATCGAGAGATCATGCGCGCGTTCCGGGTCCAGGCGATGCAGTGCGGCAAGGCCCAGCCGCTCGATGGGGGTCATGCGAGATCTCCGATGTCGTGGCCGGCGGGGCCGAGGGGCAGGGGGCGGCTCCAGAGCACGTCGCCCATGCGCAATTCGCGGTAGAGATGCGGAAAGAGATCGCCGCCGCGCGAGGGCTCCCAGCGCAGCTCGGGCAGGGCGTCGCCGTCCAGCGCCAGCAGGTGCAGCCCGTCCTCGGCCGCGAAATGGCGCGCGAGCGTGCCGGGCAGCTGCGCGGCGGTGGAGAGGTGGACATAGCCGTCCGCCAGGTCCACCGGCGCGCCGGCGCTGCGGCCCTGCCGTTGGAATGCCTGGAACTCGGCGGCGCGGAAGATCTTGTAAACCAGCATGGCGGGTTCATGCGTCGCGTGATGCGCTCCGTCAAGCGGCATCGCGTCGCCCCTGCAGCTTCGTCGATTGACGCCGCGGCCGGCATCCCGCAATCTGCCGTTCATTCGGACATTCGGGGTGAGAGGGATCGAGATGAAACGCTGGCTCATGGTTTCGGCGGCGATCGTCGCGCTGTCTTCTGGCGCGGCGCAGGCGGATTACACGCTGCATGTGCTGCATATCAACGATTTCCATAGCCGGATCGAGCCGATCAACGCCTATGACAGCACCTGCGACGCCGAGACCGAGGCGAAGGGCGAATGCTTCGGCGGCGTGGCGCGCCTGGCGAGCAAGATCCGCGAGCTGCGCGACGGGCTGAAGGCCGAGGGCCAGAACGTCATCGTGCTGGATGCGGGCGACCAGTACCAGGGCAGCCTTTTCTATACGACCTACAAGGGCAAGGACACGGTCGAGTTCATGAACGCCATCGGCTTCGACGCCATGGCGGTCGGCAATCACGAATTCGACGACGGGCCGCAGGGCCTGCAAATCCTGGCCGAGGGCGCCAAGTTTCCGGTCGTCTCGGGCAACCTGGACCTGTCGCAATCGCCCGAGTTGAAGGACAAGGTCGGCGACGTTCTGGTGCTGGATGTCGGCGGGGAGCAGGTGGGCATCGTCTCGGCCCTGGCGATGGACACGCCCGAGACCGCCGCGCCCGGCGATAAGGTCATCTTCCTGGACGACATGGACAGCCTGAAGGCCGATGTCCAGGAATTGACCGAGCAGGGCGTGAACAAGATCATCGCCCTGACCCATTCCGGCTACAGGCGCGATCAGGAATTCGCGGCCGAGGTGGCCGGGATAGACGCGGTCATCGGCGGCCACAGCCATACGCTGCTGGGACAGTTCGAGGGTGCCGCCGGACCCTATCCGACCATGGTCAAGGGCGCGGACGGCACCGAGGTTCCGGTGGCGACCGCCTATGCCTATGGCAAATACCTGGGCCATCTGGTCCTGACCTGGGACGACGAGGGCAAGCTGGTCAAGGCCGAGGGGCAGCCGATCCTGCTGGACGGCTCGGTCGCGCCGGACGAGAAGCTGGCCGCGCGGGTCAAGGAGATGGCGGCGCCCATCGAGCAGCTCAAGCAGAAGCGCGTGGCCGAGATCGCGGCGCCGATCGACGGCAGCCGGGAATCGTGCCGGGCGCGGGAATGCGAGATGGGCAGCCTGGTGGCCGATGCCATGCTGGCGCGCGTCAAGGACCAGGGCATCACCATCGCGATCCAGAACGGCGGCGGCCTGCGCGCCTCGATCCCGGCGGGGGTGGTGACGATGGGCGACGTGCTGTCGGTGCTGCCGTTCCAGAACACGCTTTCCACCTTCCAGCTGAAGGGCGCGGACGTCATCGCGGCGCTGGAAAACGGCGCCAGCCAGATCGAGGAGGGCGCCGGGCGCTTCGCCCAGGTCGCGGGGCTGAAATACACGCTGGACCCCGAAGCCCCGGCCGGCAGCCGGATCAGCGAGGTGCTGGTGCGCGACGGCTCGGACTGGGTGCCCATCGACCGCGAGGCCGTCTATGGCGTGGTGTCGCAGAACTACATGCGCGCGGGCGGCGACGGCTATCGGGTCTTTGCCGAGAATGCGATGAACGCCTATGATTTCGGCCCGGACCTGGCGGATGTGCTGGCCGAATACCTGGCGCGGCAGGGGCCTGGCTTCGTGCCGAAGCTGGACGGCCGCATCACCGTGAAATGAGAGGCGCAAGGGCCGGGCATCTGCCCGGCCCTTTTTGCGTTCCAGGGCTGCGCGGCGCGGGCGTCAGGGGGGGGCATCTCCGTCCGTCAACGGCAGGGCTTCGCGCAGGAAGCGTTCGAAATCGTCCAGGTCCACCGGCTCGAACTGGCCGAAACCCTGCATCCAGACCGAGGCGTTGCGCAGCCCGTCGGGTTCCAGCTTGCACCAGATGATGCGGCCGCGCCGTTCCTGCCGGATCAGCCCGGCCGCCGCCAGCACCGCGAGATGCTTGGAGATCGCGGCCAGGCTCATCTCGAAGGGCGCCGCCACATCCGTCACCGCCATGTCGTCCTCGAGCAGCATGGCAAGGATCGCCCGCCGCGTCGGATCGGCGAGGGCGGAGAAAATGGCGTCGAGGCTGGGCTGCTGTGCGGGCATCGGCTTTGCTTAACTTGCCGGTTGAATATGGAGCGGATGCCCACCGGATCGCAAGGCCGGGTTTCCGCCATCGGCGTCTTTTGCAGAACCGTTGTTTTTCAATTGGTTGCGATTTCCGGTGCCTTGCTTGACTCGGGGGGCGCGAGTCCCTATCACCGCGCCAACCGATAACGGGGGTGTGAGCCGTGGCCGAGGACGACCATGATGCCGCGCGATCCCGAGACGCGGAGCGGCTGCGCGCGCTGGAGGCCCGGCTGGGCAAGAAGGCGGCGGGCAAGTCCCCCTCGCGCGGGGAAGAGCATTTCAGCCAGGCCAACATGGCCTGGCGCATGGTGACCGAGCTGGTGGCGGGATTGGCCCTGGGCTTCGGGATCGGATACGGGCTGGACTATCTGACCGGCCTGCGACCGGTCTTTATGGTGGTCTTCGTGCTGCTGGGACTGGCGGCCGGCATCAGGACCATGATGCGGACCGCGAACGAGATAGGCAAGACACCGGGGCGTCCCGGCGACGACAAGGGTGAATGACGATGGCAGAAGAAGAAGCAGGTGGTCTGGTTTTCCATCCGATGGACCAGTTCGTCGTCAAACCGCTGTTTGGCGAAGGGCCGGTGAACTGGTACACGCCGACCAATGCGACGCTGTGGATGGCGCTGGCGGCGCTGGCCATCACCGCGCTTCTGGTCTTTGGCACCCGCGGCCGGGCCATCGTGCCGAACCGCGTCCAGTCCATCGCCGAACTGCTTTACGGCATGGTCCACAAGATGGTCGAGGACGTGACCGGCAAGGACGGGCTGAAATACTTTCCCTATGTGATGACGCTGTTCTGCTTCATCCTGTTCGCGAACTTCCTGGGCCTGCTGCCGAAAAGCTTTTCGCCGACCTCGCATATCGCCGTGACGGCGGTGCTGGCCGTGCTGGTCTTTGCCGGCGTGACCGTGCTGGGCTTCGTCAAGAACGGCGCGCATTTCCTGGGCCTGTTCTGGGTCAGCTCGGCGCCGCTGGCGCTGCGCCCGGTGCTGGCGGTGATCGAGCTGATCTCGTATTTCGTGCGCCCGGTCAGCCATTCGATCCGACTTGCCGGCAACATCATGGCGGGGCACGCGGTGATCAAGGTCTTTGCCGCCTTCGCCGCCGTTGCCGCGATCGCCCCGGTCTCGGTCGTCGCCATCACCGCCATGTATGGGCTGGAGGTGCTGGTGTGCCTGATCCAGGCCTATGTCTTCACCATCCTGACCTGCGTCTATCTGAAGGACGCGCTGCATCCGGCGCACTGAGCCGGGCAGCCAAGGTCTGAAAACGAAAACCCTTTCCAAAGCCTCAAGGAGCATGAACATGGAAAATCTGGGTCAACTGGGACAGTATCTCGGCGCCGGTCTGGCTTGCGTCGGCATGGCGGGCGCCGCCATGGGGGTGGGCAATGTCGCCGGCAACTATCTGGCGGGTGCGCTGCGCAACCCGTCGGCCGCTGCCTCGCAGACCGCCACGCTGTTCATCGGCATGGCCTTCGCGGAAGCCCTGGGCATCTTCTCGTTCCTGGTCGCGCTGCTGCTGCTGTTCGCAGTCTGATCCTTTTGCCATCCTTGCGGTTGGGTGGGGGCATGATGCGCCCACCCGATTGTGAAACGACCGGCATGGGGTAGGATATGTTCAGCCTGTTGCAACAGACCGCGCCCGTCGTGGTCGAAGACTCTGAAACGGTGGTCATCACCGAATCCGCCGAAGCGGCGGGTCATGGCGCCGATGCGGCCCATGCCGTAGCCGGCGCGGCGGATGCAGCCCATGGCGCGGCTGGCCATGCCGCCAGCGCCCCCGGCATGCCGCAACTGGATTTCACCACCTTCGGCAACCAGATCTTCTGGCTGCTGGTCATCCTGGCGGTGATCTACTGGGTTCTGTCGCGGATCGCGCTGCCGCGCATCGGCGGCGTCATCTCGGACCGCCAGGGCGCCATCACCGGCGATCTGATGGCCGCCGAGGAATTCAAGCAGAAGGCCAAGGAAGCCGAAGCCGCCTATGACAAGGCGCTGGCCGATGCCCGCGCCGAGGCCGGCAAGATCGTGGCCGCCAACAAGGCCGAGATCCAGAAGGAACTGGACGCCGCCATCGCCCATGCCGATGCGGAAATCGCCGCGCGCGCGGCGGAATCCGAAAAGCGCATCGGCGAGATCCGCGCCTCGGCCATCGAGGATGCGCGCAATGTCGCCCGCGAGGTGACTGCGGCGCTGGTGGAGAATTTCGGCGGCAAGGTCGATCAGGCTCTGGTCGATGCGGCGGTCGACCAGCGACTGAAGGGGGCGCTGCAATGAAACGTCTGAGCGTTCTCTTTGCCCTGATGGCGAGCCCTGCGCTTGCCGCTTCGGGCCCGTTCTTCTCGCTGCGCAACACCGACTTCATCGTCACGCTGGCCTTCCTGCTGTTCGTCGGCATCCTGGTCTATTTCCGCGTGCCGCAGATCGTCGGCGGGTTGCTGGACAAGCGGGCCGAAGGCATCCGCAATGATCTGGCCGAGGCCCGTCGCCTGCGCGAGGAAGCGCAGGAGATCTATGCCAGCTACGAGCGCCGCCAGCGCGAGGTGAAGGGCCAGGCGGACGAGATCGTCGCCAATGCCAAGCGCGAGGCGGTTTCGGAAGCCGAGAAGGCCAAGAAGGCGCTGCAACTGTCGATCGAGCGCCGCCTGAAGGCCGCCGAGGAGCAGATCGCCAGCGCCGAGGCCGAGGCCGTGCGCGCCGTGCGCGACCGCGCCATCCAGACGGCGATCGGCGCCGCGACCGAGATCCTGGGCAAGCAGGCCAGCCCGGCCGAGCGCAGCGCCGGCATCGACAAGGCGATCGAGGAAGTAGGCCGGCGGCTGAACTGAGGCTGTGGATCGCCCAAGAGGGATGCGGCCACGCATCTTCATGGGACAAGGACCGGACCCCCGAGGCGGAGACGCTTCGGGGGTTTTTCCGTTTTCGCCCGTCCGGGATGCGGACGGAAAGGGCGCAAAAGCAGAGGGCCGGCCGCCTTTCGGCAGCCGGCCCGCGCCTGGCATCCCTGCTGCGATCAGCGGGTCGGAACGATCAGGATTTCCACGCGGCGGTTCTGCGCCCGGCCCGCGGCGGTGTTGTTCGAGGCGACCGGCTGGGTCGCGCCGCGGCCCAGGGTGGTGAGGCGCGATTGCGACACGCCGCCGGCGGCCAGGATGCCCGCAACCGAACGCGCCCGGCGTTCGGACAGATCCTGGTTGTAGGCGGCCGAGCCGGTGCTGTCGGTATGGCCGACGATCTGGATACGGCTGTTCGGATATTGGTTGAGGTTGCGGGCGATGGTGTAGAGATCGTTCTGCCCCTGCGCCCCCACCGCCGCGGAATCGGTGGCGAACAGCGTGGTTTCCGGCATCACCACCGACAGGTGGGTGCCGTGGTTCACGATCTGGATGTTCGGGTTGTTCAGCGATTGCTGCAACGCGCGCTGCTGCTGGTCCAGGATCGAGCCGCCGACGGCGCCCGCCGTGGCGCCGATGATCGCGCCCTTGACGGCGTTCGAGCGGCTTTCGCCGGCACCGATCAGGCCGCCCACCACCGCGCCGGCAATGGCACCCTGCTGGGTCCGGCTGGTCTGCTGGGGCTGGCCGTAGGGATCGGTCGGCGCGCAGGCGCTGATGGCGATCACGCCCGCCGAGGCGAGAAGCAGCGAAATACGGGTCTTCATTCTTTTACCTTTCTTTTCAGGGCGATCCGACGCCGCCTGTCCTTGCGACGCGGCCGGCCCCTGGCTTGCCGGGACCGGCGGCTGATGCCCAAACGCGGTCACATTGGCATGGGTTCCGGACCAACTCCACAGGAATAGACGGGAAATCGCCGCGCGCGGCTCACAAAGCGGCGATGGCGGGGGGTGCGATGCTCGCGCCTTCGCGCGCGAGCAGGGCGCGCTTGACCGCCTCGCCCCAATGATAGCCGCCGATGCGGCCGTTGGTGCGGATCACGCGATGGCAGGGGATCGCCCAGGAGACCGGGTTCTGCCCGACCGCCGTGCCCACCGCACGCAGGGCGTTGGGGCGGCCGATGCGCTCGGCCAGCATGGCATAGCTGATGACCTGGCCCGGCGGCACCTGGGCCAGGGCCCGCCAGACCTGCATCTGGAACGCGGTGCCCGTCAGGCGCACGGCAATCTCGCCCTCGCCGGCCAGCAGCGCCTGGACGGCCGGTGCCAGCGCCTCGGGCGCCTCGACCAGCCGGGCGCCGGGGAAGCGGGCGATGAGATCGGCCTCGACCCGGTCCTCGGGGATGGGGCCGGCAAAGCCCAGGCCCCAGAGCGCGCCGCCCGCCCCCAACGCGACCACGGTGCCGAGCGGCGTCGGAAAGCGCCCGCGACAAAGCACCGCGCCGGCATTCTGGTCCGGCTGGGTGGTGAGCGTAACCCGCAGACCCGGCTGGGGCTGGGCAAGGGAGAAAAGCGTTCCTGTCATGCCTGACTCGCTACTGTCGCCGGGGCAGACTAGCGCAACCGCGCCCCGAATCCATGCGCGAATGCTTGCGCATGGCACCGTGGCAGGGCATCTGGGGCGCATGGCACGCAGCACCCTTTCCCGCCTTCCGCCCGCCTTGCCCTATGCCGCCCAGGTCGCGATCTTTTCGCGCCTGCGCGAGGCCAATCCGCATCCCGTGACCGAACTGCAATATGTGAACGCCTTCACCCTGCTGGTGGCGGTGGCGCTGTCGGCGCAGGCGACCGATGTCGGGGTGAACAAGGCGACGAAATCGCTGTTCCAGCGCGTGACCACGCCGCAACAGATGCTGGAACTGGGCGTCGAGGCGCTGACCGAGGAGATCAAGACCATCGGGCTTTACCGCCAGAAAGCGAAGAATGTCATCGCCCTGTCGCGCCGGCTGGTCGAGGAATATGGCGGCGAGGTGCCGCAATCGCGCGCGGCGCTGATGACCCTGCCCGGCGTCGGGCGCAAGACCGCCAATGTGGTGCTGAACAGCGTGTTCAACTTTCCGGCCCAGGCGGTGGACACGCATATCTTCCGGGTCGGCAACCGCACCCGCATCGCGCCGGGCCGCGATGTCGAGGAGGTCGAGCGTGCCATCGAGGACAACGTCCCCGTCCCCTTCCAGCAGAACGCGCATCACTGGCTGATCCTGCACGGCCGCTATATCTGCCAGGCCCGGCGGCCGCGCTGCCGGATCTGCCCCATCGAAGATCTCTGCCCCTACGAGGAGAAGACCGAATGACCACCCCCTATGTGATCGGGATCGGCAATGCCGTGATGGACGTGATCGCGCCGACCTCGGACGCCACGCTGACGCGGCTGGAGGTGGAAAAGGGCATCATGCAGCTGATCGACCGCGAGCGGTCCGAGTTCCTGATGGCGGCGCAATCGGCCGACCCGCAGGCGGGCAAGGCGCGGCTGGTGCCGGGCGGCTCGGTTGCCAATACGCTGGCGGGGCTGGGGATGCTGGGGCTGCGCACCGCCTTCATCGGCAAGGTGGCGGGCGATCCCCTGGGGCTGAGCTATGCCGAGCAGACCGAGGCGCAGGGCACGGTCTTCGTCAACCCGCCGGTGGCGGGGGAGGTGGCGCCGACCTCGCGCTCGATCATCTTCGTGACGCCGGACGGCGAGCGGTCGATGAACACCTATCTGGGCATCTCGGCCGAGCTGGGGGCCGATGACGTGAACCCCGCGACCTTCAGCGGCGCCGGCTGGCTGTTCCTGGAAGGCTATCTGTTCGATAAGGATGCCGGCAAGGCGGCCTTCCTCAAGGCGGCCGAGGCCTGCCACAAGGCGGGCGGACAGGCGGGGATCGCGCTGTCGGACCCGTTCTGCGTCGACCGCCACCGCGCCGATTTCCGCCGGCTGGTGGCCGGGCCGATGGATTACGTCATCGGCAATGTCCACGAATGGCAATCGCTCTATCAGGTCGAGGATCTGGAGGAGGCGCTGCGCCTGGCCACGGGTGATTGCGGCACGGTGATCTGCACCCGCTCGGGCGAGGATGCGATCCTGATCCGCGGGGCCGAACGGGTGAGCGCGCCGGTGCATCGCGTGGTGCCGGTGGATGCGACCGGGGCGGGCGACCAGTTCGCGGCCGGGCTGATCTACGGCCTGGCCGTGGGCGCCGACCTGGCGGCGGCGGGGCGCATGGGCTGCATCGCGGCGGCCGAGGTCATCGGCCATGTCGGCGCCCGGCCCGAAAGCGACCTGCGCGTGGCGTTCCGGGCCGAAGGGCTGATCTGATCGCGCCTTGGGGCGCGGTTGCCGGGGTATTTGGGGAACAGAGAAGCGCCGGAGGGACAGCCCTTCGGCGCTTTTCGAGTATTTGGGAAACGGTGAGCCGCCCTGGTCGCGCCTTTTCTGCCGAGGTTTCGGCATTGGCCCGGCAGCGGCTTTCTCCGTTCTGAAAATACCCCGGCAACCGGGCGGACAAGGCCAGGCCGGCCCTGTCCGCCGCGAGATTTCAGGCAGCCTGCTTGCCGGCGCCGAAGCGGCCGTAGAAGCTTTCGCCCTTGGCGGCCATGTCCCTGAGCAGCTGCGGGGCGGCGAAGCGGCGGCCGGATTTTTCCGCCAGGCTGTCGGCGATCTCGACCGCGCGCGGGGCGCCCAGCATGTCGAGCCAGCCGAAGGGGCCGCCCGACCAGGGCGCGAAGCCCCAGCCGAGGATGGCCCCGACATCGCCTTCGCGGATGTCCTCGAGCACGCCTTCCTCGAGCGCCCGGACCGCTTCCAGTGATTGCGCGAACATCAGCCGGTGCTGGATCTCGGTCAATTCGGGCTGGGTCTCGGCTTCCGGCCATTCGGTCGCAAGGCCAGACCAGAAGCCCTGGCGCTTGGCCCCCTCGTCATAGTCGTAGAAACCGGCCTTGGTCTTGCGGCCCAGCCGGCCCTGGTCGGCGAGCTTGAAGATCACCGCATCCACCGCCCCGTCCGGATAGGCGTCGCCCATGGCCGCCTTCGTCGCCTTGGCGATCTTGACGCCGAGGTCGATCGAGGTCTCGTCCACCAGTTGCAGCGGTCCCAGCGGCATGCCCATCATCTTGGCGGCGTTCTCGATCAGCACCGGGCTGACCCCTTCGGCCACCATGCGGATGCCCTCGTTGATATAGGGGATGATGCAGCGGTTGGCGTAGAAGAAGCGCGCGTCGTTGACCACGATGGGGGTCTTGCGGATCTGGCGCACGAAATCCAGCGCCTTGGCCACCGCGCGCGGGCCGGTCTCGCGGCCCTTGATGATCTCGACCAGCAGCATCTTGTCCACGGGGCTGAAGAAATGGATGCCGATGAACTGGTCGGGCCGGGCGCTGGCCTTGGCCAGTTCGGTGATCGGCAGGGTCGAGGTGTTGGTGGCGAAGATCGCGTCCTGCGGGATCGCCGCCTCGGCCCGTTTCGTAACCTCGGCCTTGACGGCGGGATCTTCGAAGACCGCCTCGACCACCAGGTCGCAGCCTTGCAGGGCGGCGTAATCGGCGGTGGGCGTGATGCGGGAAAGCACTTCGGCCTTCTTCTCCTCGGTGGATTTGCGGCGGCTGATCGCCTTGTCGAGCAGGCCCGTGGAATAGGACTTGCCGCGCTCGGCCGCCTCTTGCGTCGAATCGATCAGCACCACCTCGATCCCGGCCATGGCCGAGACATAGGCGATGCCGGCGCCCATCATGCCGGCGCCGAGGATCCCGACTTTCCTCACGCTTTGATCGGGGGCTTCGGGGCGGTTCGCGCCCTTCTCCAGCGCCTCCTTGTTGATGAACAGGCTGCGGATCATCGCGGTCGAGCTGGGGTTCATCAGCACATTGGTAAACCAGCGCGCCTCGATCTTCAGCGCCGTGTCGAAGGGCACCATGGCGCCCTCGTAGACGGCGCTCAGCAGCGCCTTCGCCGCCGGATAGACGCCCAGCGTCTTGCCGTGCACCATGGCGCTGGCGCCGACGAAGGTCATGAAGCCGGCCGGGTGATAGGGCTCTCCGCCCGGCATCTTGTAGCCCTTGGCGTCCCAGGGCTTGACCAGGTCGGCGTCGCTGGCCTTCAGCACCCATTCGCGGGCCGCGGCGACCGGATCGGCCACCACCTCGTCGATCAGCCCGGCGGACTTGGCCCTGGCCGGGTCGTTGAGCTTGCCCTCCAGCAGGAAGGGCGCGGCGCCCATGGCGCCCAGTTTGCGCACCAGCCGGGTGGTGCCGCCGGCGCCGGGAAAGATGCCGACCATGATCTCGGGCAGGCCGATCTTGGCCTTGGGGTTCTCGGCGGCAAAGATGCGATGCGTGGCCAGCGGCAGTTCCAGCCCGATCCCCAGCGCGGTGCCGGGCAGGGCGGCCGCGACGGGCTTGCCGCCCTTCTTGGTCTTGGGGTCCATCCCCGCCAACTCGATCTTGCGCAGCAGGTGATGCAGCGTCATCACGCCGTCGAATACCGCCTGTGCGCCGCCCTGCTTCATGCCGGCGATGACGTTCAGGTCCATGCCGGCGGCGAAATCCTTCTTGCCGCTGGTGATGACCACGCCCTTCACGGCCGCGTCGGCCAGCGCATCGTCGATCAGCGCGTTCAGTTCGGCGGCGCCGTCCAGCGACAGCACGTTCATCGACTTGCCGGGCACGTCCCAGGTGATGATCGCGACGCCGTCGGCGCCCTTATCCATGGTGAAATCGGTCATCTTCCCCTCCCTCAGACGCGCTCGATGATGGTGGCCGCGCCCATGCCGGACGCGATGCAGAGCGTGGCAAGGCCCACGGTCTTGTCCTGCCGCTCCAACTCGTCGAGCAGCGTGCCGATGATGATGGCGCCGGTGGCGCCCAGCGGGTGGCCCAGGGCGATGGCGCCGCCATTGACGTTGACCACGCCGGGATCGACCTGGAAGGCCTGCATGAAGCGCAGCACGACCGAGGCGAAGGCCTCGTTCACCTCGAAGAGGTCGATGTCGCTGATCGCCATTCCCGAATCGCGCAGGATCTTTTCCGTCACCGGCACCGGGCCGGTCAGCATGATCGTCGGATCGGTGCCGATCTTGGCGGTGGCGCGGATGCGGGCGCGGGGCTTCAGCCCGTGGGCCTTGCCGAATTCCGCATTGCCGATCAGCACCGCGGCGGCGCCGTCGACGATGCCCGAGCTGTTGCCGGCATGGTGGATATGCTCGATATGGTCCAGATGCGGGTATTTCAGCATCGCCACCTTGTCGAAGCCGGGCATGGTCTCGCCCATCTCCTTGAAGCTGGCCTTCAGCTTGGCCAGATCCTCCAGCGTGGTGCCGGGCCGCATGTATTCGTCGTGGTCGAGGATGGTCAGCCCGTTCTGGTCCCTGACCGGCACGATGGACCTGGCGAAGCGACCCTCCTCCCAGGCGATGGCGGCGCGGCGCTGGCTCTCGACGGCCAGGGCATCGGCCTCCTCGCGGGAAAAGCCGTATTCGGTGGCGATGATGTCGGCGCTGATGCCCTGCGGCACGAAATAGGTCTTGAAGGTCAGGCTGGGATCGACCGCGATGGCGGCGCCGTCGCTGCCCATGGCGACGCGGCCCATCATCTCGACGCCCCCGGCGATATAGGCCTGGCCGGCGCCGCCCCGGACCTGGTTCGCGGCCAGGTTCACCGCCTCCATGCCCGAGGCGCAGAAGCGGTTGATGGCAAGGCCGGGGATCGACTCGTCCAGGTCGGATTCCAGCACCGCCGAGCGGGCAAGGCAGCCGCCCTGCTCCTTGACCTGGGTGACATTGCCCCAGATCACGTCCTCGACGGCATGGCCCTCGAGCCCGTTGCGCTCCTTGACGGCGTTCAGCAGCCGGGCGGAAAGCGCGACCGAGGTGACTTCGTGCAGGCTGCCGTCGGGACGGCCCTTGCCGCGCGGGGTGCGGGCGGCGTCATAGATATAGGCTTCGGTCATGCGTCCTCCTTCGCGGCCCGGTCCGCGGGATTGCCGGGCATCAGGTCATAGGGATGTTTCCAGCCGGGCAGCGCCGCGATACGCGTCAGCCAGGCGTCGATATGCGGCCATTCGGCGCGGGTGAAGCCGAAGGGCTCAGGGTAATAGAGATAGCTGCAACAGGACAGGTCGGCGATGCTGGGCGTCTCGCCCGCCAGCCAGGCGCGGCCGGCCAGGTGCCCGTCCAGCACCTTCAGCGCCGCCCTGCAGCGCCCCTGCAGCCAGGCGATGGCCTCGGCCGGGCGCTTCTCGGGCGGCAGGAAGTTCATCAGGAAGCGCAGCGCGCCGAATTGCGCCGAGCCCTTGTGGTTGTCCCAGAACAGCCAGCGCAGGATCTCGCTCCGGTCGCCCTCCATGAAGCGCCCGGTCCTCTCGGCCAGATGCATCAGGATCACGCCGGACTGGGTCAGCGTCAGGTCGTCCTCGACGAAGACCGGCGCCTCGGCCATCTCATTGAGCAGGCGATACTCTGCACCGCGCATGGCGCCGCCGAAGAAATCCACGAAGACCGGCTGCCAGGGATACCCGGTCAGCTGCATCATCAGCGCCACCTTGTAGGAATGGCCGGATTCCCCGAAGCAGTGAAGCTGGGCGGTCATGCTGTTTCCTTTCCTTCCGGCCTGGCGCCGGGCTTTCCGGTCGCATGGGTATTTGTGAAACGGTGAAGCGATTAACCTTTTCTCAATATTTCTGACCTAGGCTCGAGGGGCGGTACAGGCTGGGGAGCCGATGACCGCAAACGGTGAAAGCGCTCCGGACGACCCTGGCATTTTCGGAAAGCCCGGTCATCCGGGGCGCAGCATCGCCCTTTCACCGTTTTCCAAATACCCATGCGACCGTGCCACCCGGCGCCCCCCTCTCCCGTTTCAGAACCGATCCGCCGCCAGCGCCATCACCGGCGCGGCGCCCGAGCGGATGCGCGCCAGATGCGTCGCGGTCATCGGCAGCTGCCGCGCCATGTAATAGCGGCCTGTCGCCAGCTTGGTCTCGTGGAAGGCGGGATCCTCGGTGCCGGCCGCCAGCGCCGCCCTGGAAGCGGCGGCCATGCGCGTCCACATCAGCCCCAGCGCGACATGGCCGAACAGGTGCATGAAGTCGTAGGAGCCGGCCAGCGCCCCGTTCGGGTTCTTCATGCCCTGCTCCATGAAGAACATCGCCGCCGATTGCAGATCCTTCGAGACCGCCTTCAGGGGATCGAGGAAATCGGCCTTCAGCGCCGCATCGCCCTCATGCGCCTTGATCTCGGACTTGACCACCTCGAAGAAGGCCATGATCGGCCTGCCGCCCTCGGCCGCGAGCTTGCGGCCGACCAGGTCCAGCGCCTGCACGCCGTTCGCGCCCTCGTAGATCATGGCGATGCGGGCGTCGCGGACGAATTGCGACATGCCCTGCTCCTCGATATAGCCGTGGCCGCCGAAGACCTGCTGGGCCTGCACCGCCGTCTCGAAGCCCCTGTCGGTCAAAAAGCCCTTGATCACCGGCGTCAGCAGCGAGACGAGGTCGTGCGCCTGCTTGTCCCCGGCCAGCACGGCGCGGTCGATCAGATGCGCACCCCAGAAGGCCAACGCGCGGGCGCCCTCGAGGAAGCTTTTCTGGTCCATCAGGTTGCGGCGGATGTCGGGATGCACGATCAGCGGGTCGGCCGGTCCCGAGGGGTTTTCCTCGCCGGTCACGGCGCGGCCTTGCAGGCGCTCGCGGGCATAGGCCACTGCGTTCTGATAGGCGGCCTCGGCCACTGAATAGCCTTGCAGGCCGACGCCGATCCGGGCCTCGTTCATCATGGTGAACATGGCGCGCATGCCCTTGTGCAGATCTCCCAAGAGCCAGCCCTTGGCGCCATCGTAGTTCATTACGCAGGTGGCATTGCCGTGGATGCCCATCTTTTCCTCGAGATTGCCGACCGAGAGCGCGTTGCGCTCGCCCAGCGAGCCGTCCTCGTTGACCAGGAACTTCGGCACGATGAAGAGCGAGATGCCCTTGGTGCCCTCGCCGCCGCCCGGCGCCTTGGCCAGCACCAGGTGGATCACGTTCTGCGCCATGTCGTGGTCGCCGGCCGAGATGAAGATCTTCTGGCCGGTGATCCGGTAGCTGCCATCCTCCTGCGGCTCGGCCCTGGTGCGCAGCAGGCCCAGGTCGGTGCCGGCATGGGGTTCGGTCAGGTTCATGGTGCCGGTCCATTCGCAGCTGACCATCCGGGGCAGGTAGGTGGCCTTCTGCTGCTCGGTGCCATGGGCGTGGATGGCGGAATAGGCGCCGTGGGTCAGGCCCTGATACATGGTGAAGGCCATGTTCGAGGCCGAGAACATCTCGCCCGCCGCCAGGCCGATCACATAGGGCATGCCCTGGCCGCCGTATTCCGGGTCGCAGTCGAGCGCGGTCCAGCCGCCCTCGCGCATCTGCTCGAAGGCCTCGGCAAAGCCCTTGGGCGTGTGGACGACGCCGTTTTCCAGCCTGCAGCCCTCGCGGTCGCCGACGGGGTTCAGCGGCGCCAGCACCTCGGATGCGAGCTTGCCGGCCGCTTCCAGCACGGCCTGGGTGAAGTCGCGGTCAAGTTCGCCATAGCCCGGCAGATCTTGCTTCGAGATCTCGAGCACGTCATGCAGGACGAATTGCATGTCGCGGATGGGGGCGGAATAGGTGGTCATCGGTCCTCCCAGGGGATTTGCCGTCAGGCGTCGGATTTCAGGGCTTGCAGCGCAGTCTCGCCCTCGGCGATCTGCTGGCGCAGCTCGGCGATGGCCTCGCCCAGTTCGCGGTGCTGCCGCTCCATGTCGGCAAGCCGGTCGCGGGCGGTGGCGAGCGTGGCTTCGGTCTGGGTGATGTTGCGCTCGGCGGGGTCGTAAAGCTCCAGCAATTGCCGGATCTGTTCCAGAGAAAAGCCGAAACGCTTGCCGCGCAGGATCAGGGTCAGCCGGGCGCGGTCCGGGCGGCCGTAAAGCCGATGCTGGCCGCGGCGCTGCGGAAACAGCAATTCGCGGGCTTCGTAGAATCGCAGCGTGCGCGGCGTGACGTCGAAGGCGTCGCACATCTGGCGGATGGTCAACAGCTCGTCGCCCATGGCCGATCCTCTCCCCTTGGCCCATTCACTTGCCGGGAATATAGGGCGAGTTGACGTGCGCGTAAGGGGGGACGTGGCGTCAGCGCCGGGCTCAGCCCTTATTCGCCGTCCCGGAGCCGTTCTGGCCCATGCCGTCGAGGATCGCGATGGTCTCGTTGCGCAGCGCCAGCAATTCGGTCATCGAGGCTTCGAGTTCGTCGCGCTGCTGGCGCAGCACCTCGAGCTGGCGGTCGGCCAGCTCGATCCAGACCCGATACTGTTCCTGCGTGCCCTTTTCGCCATAGATCAGCAGCCATTGCCGGATGTCCTCCAGCGAGAAGCCGAAGCGGCGGCCGCGCAGGATCAGCTTCATCCGGGCGATCTCGCGCGGACCGTAGAAGCGCGAGCGGCCTTCCTTGCGGGGGCTCAGAAGCTCGATATATTCGTAATAGCGCAGCGTTCGGGGCGTCACGTCGAACCGTGCGCACATTTCCTTGAAGCCAATGTATTCGCTATCGGACATCGGATGAACTCTATGCTGCGGTTGCGGCGCAGCCTAGCGCGGGGGCGGATCAAACTCAACCATTGGTAGGGTGGGCTTGCCTGCGGGTCGCGGGCTGTTACCATTGCCGCCTGCAAGCCAAGCAAGAGGCCAGGGGCATGAGCGAAGCGTCGCCAGAGGACGAGCTTGAACAACGCCGGCGCATCGCGCGCCAGTTCATCGAGGTGATCCCCCATGCGCGGGCGCTTGGCATGCGGCTGGACCAGCTTTCCGCCGAGGGGGCCGAGATCTCGTTGCCCTGGCGCGAGGATCTGGTGGGCGACCCGCGCAGCGGGGTGATCCATGGCGGGGTGATCTCGGCGCTGATGGACACGTGCAGCGGCGCGGCGGTGATGGCGCATCCGGCCGGGGCGCGCTCGACCGCGACCATCGACCTGCGCATCGACTACATGCGCGCGGCGACCCCCGGCCAGACCATCCGGGCCCGGGCGAGCTGCTATCACATCACCCGCTCGGTCGCCTTCGTGCGCGCCTGGGCGATGGATGACGACGAATCCCGGCCCGTGGCCTCGGCCACCGGCGCCTTTACCGTCGAGAGGTGACATGGCCGGACGCAACGAACCCCTGGATGCCATCAAGTCGCGGCGCAACAACACGCTGAACGCGCTGGTCTCCAGCGTGCCCTATATCCGCTGGCTGGGCATCGGCTTCGACCGCCGCGGCGACGAGCTGACCGCGGTGCTGCCCTTCGACGAAAAGCTGATCGGCAATCCGATGCTGCCGGCGATCCATGGCGGGGTGACGGCCGCCTTCCTTGAGGTCACGGCCATCGTCGAGCTGACCTGGACCGCGATCTGGGAGGACATGGAGCAGGGCCGCATCGCCCCCGATGCCGCCGTGCCCGAAAGCCTGCCGCGGCTGCCCAAGACCATCGACTTCACCGTGGATTACCTGCGCTCGGGCCTGCCGCGCGACGCCTATGCGCGGGCGCGGGTGGTGCGGTCCGGGCGGCGCTATGCCAGCGTGCATGTCGAGGCCTGGCAGGACCAGCGCCAGAAGCTGTTCGCGCAGGCGACCGGGCATTTCCTGATGCCGCAGAATGGTTGAGGCGCTGCCCGGCCCGTCCGGGACGCGCGCGGCGGCCGAAATATCGAACCGCCGCGTCCTGGCCATCGCCCTGCCGGTGGTGCTGTCGAACGCGACGATCCCGATCCTGGGCGCGGTGGATACCGGCGTCATCGGCCAGCTGGGCGAGGCCGCGCCCATCGGCGCGGTGGGTCTGGGCGCGGTGATCCTGGCTTCGGTCTACTGGATCTTCGGCTTCCTGCGCATGGGCACCTCGGGGCTGGTGGCGCAGGCGCATGGCGCGGGGGACGAGGGCGAATCGGGCGCGCATCTGCTGCGGGCGCTAGGGATCGGGCTGACGGCGGGGCTGGTCTTCATCCTGTTGCAGGGGCTGCTTTTCGCCGCGGCCTTCCGGCTGGCGCCGGCCTCGGCCGAGGTCGAGACGCTGGCCCGGCAATACCTGGGGCTGCGCATCTGGGGGGCGCCGGCGGCCATCTCGCTTTATGCCATCACCGGCTGGCTGATCGCCATCGAGCGGACCCGTTCCGTGCTGGCGCTGCAACTGCTGATGAACGGGCTGAACATATTCTTGGACCTGTGGTTCGTGCTGGGGCTGGGCTGGGGCATCCGCGGCGTCGCGGGCGCGACGCTGATCGCGGAATGGTCCGGGCTGGCTTTGGGGCTGTGGTTCGCGCGCCATGCGCTGCATGCGGCAATTCAGCGCGCCGGGCTGCTGGCGCGCGAGCGGATCGAGGAACTGGCGCGGGTGAACGGCGACATCCTGATCCGCTCGGTGCTGCTGCAAGGTTCGTTCACCACCTTCATGTTCCTGGCGGCGGGGCAGGGCGACGTGACCCTGGCCGCCAATCAGGTGCTGCTGCAATTCCTGTCCATCGTCGCCTATGGGCTGGACGGTTTCGCCTTTGCCGCCGAATCGCTGGTCGGGCAGGCGGTGGGGGCGCGGCGGCCCGACCGGCTGCGGCGGGCGGCGGCGCTCAGTTCGGCCTGGGGCGTCGCGGGGGCCGGGCTGCTTTCGGCCGCCTTCCTGCTGGGCGGGCCGGCCATCATCGACCTGCTGACCACGGCGCCCGAGGTGCGCGCCCAGGCGCGGGAATTCCTGCCCTGGCTGATCGCGGCGCCGCTGATCGGCATCGCCTCGTGGATGCTGGACGGCATCTTCATCGGTGCCACCCGCACGCGCGAGATGCGCGACGCCATGCTGGTCGCGGTCGGGATCTATGCGGTGCTGGTGGCGGTGCTGCCGCCGGTTTTCGGCAACCACGGGCTGTGGGCGGCGCTGATGGCCCTGAACGCGCTGCGCGGCCTGACCATGTGGCGGCTTTATCCCAGGGTCGCGGCGGCCGCGGGCTGAGATGCGAAACGCCCCGGAATCCGGGGCGTCGGCATGTTGGGAAGGCTCAAAGCTCGCTGATGATCTGCTCGCGCGCGGTGACGCGCAACTCGGCCATCTTGGCGCGGATGGTTTCCTCGTCGGCCTGGCCGGCCAGGTCGGCCACCAGCTTGCGGAACACGTCCTCGTCGCCCGGCTCGTCGAAATCCGAGGTGACGACGGTCAGCGCATAGGCGCGGGCATCGTCGCCCGTCTTGCCCAGCAGGCCGGCCGCCCATTCGCCCAGCAGGCGGTTGCGCCGCGCCTCGGCCTTGAAGTTCAGTTCCGCATCATGGGCGAATTTCGCCTCATGCGCGCGCTCGCGGTCGTCAAAAGTGGTCATGGCGGCCTCCGGCTTGGGATTATCCCGTGGATATTGCGCAGGATATGCCCATGCGGGCGCGCCATCGCAAGCCCGTATTGCCCATGACCCCGTTTCTGGCCTATAGCCGCATAAAGATTGTCACCTTGCGGACGGGAGACGCGCAGCATGGCACCAAGGCGCAAGAAAATCTACGAAGGCAAGGCGAAGATCCTTTACGAAGGCACCGAGCCCGGCACGCTCATCCAGTATTTCAAGGATGACGCCACCGCCTTCAACGCCCAGAAGAAGGCCACGGTCGAGGGCAAGGGCGTGCTGAACAACCGCCTGTCCGAATTCTTCATGACCGGGCTGACCAATATCGGCGTGCCGAACCACTTCATCCGCCGCATCAACATGCGCGAGCAGCTGGTGCGCCAGGTCGAGATCATCCCGCTGGAGGTGATCGTGCGCAATTTCGCCGCGGGCTCGATCTCGAAGCGCCTGGGCATGGAGGAGGGCACGCCGCTGCCGCGCCCGATCGTCGAATACAGCTTCAAGAACGACGAGCTGGGCGACCCTTTCGTGTCCGAGGAATACATCATCGCCTTCGGCTGGGCCAGCCAGCAGGACCTGGACGACATCGTGTCGCTGGCGTTGCGGGTGAACGATTTCCTGTCGGGCGTGTTCTTCGGCGTCGGCATCAAGCTGATCGACTTCAAGATCGAGGTCGGCCGGATCTGGGACGGCGACTTCATGCGCCTGGTGGTCGCCGATGAGATCAGCCCGGATTCGTGCCGGCTCTGGGACGTCAAGACCGGGCAGAAGCTGGACAAGGACGTGTTCCGCCGCGACCTGGGCAGCCTGACCGATGCCTATACCGAGGTGGCGCGCCGGCTGGGCCTGATGCCCGCCAACACCACCTCGCTGACCAAACCCACCCTGATCAACTGAGAGGCCCGCAGATGAAAGCCCGTGTCACCATCATGCTGAAGGATGGCGTTCTGGACCCCCAGGGCGAGGCGATCCGGCACGCGCTCGGCGGGCTGGGCTTTGCCGGCGTCTCGGGCGTGCGCCAGGGCAAGGTGATCGAGCTGGACCTGGCGGCATCCGATGCCGAGGCGGCGAAGGCCGAGGTGGCGCGCATGTGCGAGGGCCTGCTGGCCAATACCGTGATCGAGAAATACGCGGTCGAGATCGTCTGATCCGCCGGATGATCCGCCGGGCCGGGGGCTTCGCGCCCCCGGACCCCCGTGGGGTATTTGGAAAACGGAGAAGGCCGGCCGGGCGGGGAGGGCGGGTCCGGTGATCGACAAGCTTTCCATGTTCATGGCCCTGGCGCGCGAGAAGCATTTCGGCCGCGCCGCCGAATCGCTGGGCATCACCCAGCCGACGCTGTCATCCGCCATCCGGGCGCTGGAGGAGCAGCTGGGCGTGCAGCTGGTGCGGCGCGGCTCGCGTTTTCAGGGGCTGACGCCCGAGGGCGAGCGCGTGCTGGGCTGGGCGCGGCGCATCGTCGCCGATGCCCGCGCCATGCAGGCCGAGATGCAGGCCAGCCGCAAGGGCGTGTCGGGGCGGCTGCGCATCGGCGTGATCCCCACCGCCATGCCGCGCATCGCCGAGCTGACCGGGCCCTTCCTGCGCCGCCATCCCAATGCCGGGGTCTCGATCCTGTCGCGCAGCTCGGACGAGATCCGCGACCAGATCGAGGCGCTGGAGCTGGATGCCGGCGTGACCTATCTGGACAGCGAGCCGCTGGGCCGGGTGCAGAGCCTGCCGCTGTATCGCGAGACCTATTGCCTGATCGACCGCGGCGCCTTGGCCGGGCCCGCGGATTGGGCCGAGACCGCCACCCGGCCGCTATGCCTGCTGACGCCGGACATGCAGAACCGCCGCATCGTCACCCGCCACCTGGTCGAGGCCGGGGCGGATGCGCTGCCGCGGGTCGAATCGACCTCGATGCTGGCGATCCTGTCGCATGTGGCGACCGGCGAATGGGCTGCCATCCTGCCGCGGGCGCTGGCGCGCGGCCTGCCTCTGCCCGAGGGGGTGCGGGCGCGCGACCTGACCGGCGACGGGCATATGGTCGGGCTGGTCGTCGCCCGGCGCGAGCCGCATCCGCCGCTGGTCGAGGCGCTGATCCGCATCGTTTCTTCGATTGATAGTTTCAATCAATAAACGATATATCACGATTGTATCGTCTATCACCGGTCTCTAGTCTGGACAAAACAGCAAAGCCCGGATCACCCAGCCATGACCTTGCCAGCGACCGACGCTGATTTCCTTTTGCGCCTTGACGACATCATCGCCGCCCACAAGGGCCGCGAGGGGCCGCTTCTGCCCATCCTGCACGACATCCAGGAGGAATGGGGCCATATCCCCGAAGCGGCGCAGCCGGTGCTGGCCGAGGCCCTGGGCATGACCCGCGCCGAGGTTCATGGCGTCGTCAGCTTCTATCACGACTTCCGCGACCATCCGCATGGCCGGCATGTGCTGCGGCTGTGCCGGGCCGAGGCCTGCCAGTCGATGGGGGCCGAGGCCCTGGCCGATGAGGTGCGCGCCGCGCTGGGAATCGACTGGCACGAGACCACGCCGGACGGGCGGCTGACGCTGGAGCCGGTGTTCTGCCTGGGGCTTTGCGCCTGCGCGCCCTCGGCGCAGATGGGCGACAGGCTGCTGGGCCGGGCGAATCTGGCCAAGGTGCAGAAACTGCTGGCGGAGGCGGGCGCATGAGGGTCTGGGTTCCCCTGGATGCCGCCGCCCGCGCCCTGGGCGCCGACGCGGTGGCCGAGGCGCTGGGGCGCGAGTTCACAGTCACCCGCAACGGCACCCGCGGCATGATCTGGCTGGAGCCGCTGGTCGAGGTCGAGCGCGACGGCGTGCGCCACGGCTATGGGCCGGTGGCGCCCGAGGACGCGGCCTCGGTCGCCGAGGCGATCCGCACCGGCGGCGAGCATCCGCTGGCGCTGGGGCCGGTCGAGGAATTGCCCTGGATGAAGGCGCAGACCCGGCTGACATTCGCCCGCGTCGGCGTGATCGACCCGCTGTCGGTCGCGGAATACGAGGCGCATGGTGGGCTGGCCGGCTTGCGCCGCGCCATCGGCATCGGGCCGGAGCGGATCGTCGAGGAGGTCACCGAATCGGGCTTGCGCGGCCGCGGCGGCGCCGGTTTCCCGACCGGGATCAAGTGGAAGACCGTGGCCGGCGCCAAGGCGGCGCGGAAATACATCGTCTGCAATGCCGACGAGGGCGATTCGGGCAGCTTTGCCGACCGCATGCTGATGGAGGGCGATCCGCTGGTGCTGATCGAGGGCATGGCCATCGCCGGCATCGCCACGGGCGCGGTGCAGGGCTATGTCTATATCCGCAGCGAATATCCCGACGCCATCCGGCTGATGGAGGCCGCCATCGGCAAGGCCCGGCAGGCCGGCATCCTGGGCCAGTCGGTGCTGGGATCAGACCATGCCTATGACATGGAGGTGCGGGTCGGCGCCGGCGCCTATGTCTGCGGCGAGGAAACCAGCCTGCTCAACAGCCTGGAGGGCAAGCGCGGCGTGGTCCGCGCCAAGCCGCCGATCCCGGCGCTGGAGGGCTTCCTGGGCCGGCCGACGGTGGTCAACAACGTGATCTCGCTGGCCTCGGTGCCCTGGATCCTGACCCATGGCGGGGCGGAATACGCCAAGCTGGGCATCGGGCGGTCCAAGGGCACGATCCCGATCCAGATCGCCGGCAACGTGAAATATGGCGGGCTGTTCGAGGCCGCCTTCGGCATGAGCCTGCGCCAGATCATCGAGGAGATCGGCGGCGGTACCGCCTCGGGCCGGCCGGTCAAGGCGGCGCAGGTGGGCGGGCCGCTTGGTTCCTATATCCCGCATTGGGATTTCGACGTGCCCTTCGGCTACGAGGAACTGGCGACGAAAGAGGGCCTCTTGGGCCATGCCGGCATCACCGTCTTCGACGACAGTGCCGACATGCTGAAGCTGGCGCGCTTCGCCATGGAGTTCTGCGCCGTGGAAAGCTGCGGCAAATGCACGCCCTGCCGCATCGGCTCGATCCGGGGGGTCGAGACCATCGACCGCATCGCCCAGGGCGACGAGACAGGGATCCCGATCCTGACCGATCTGTGCAACACGATGAAATGGGGCTCGCTTTGCGCGCTGGGGGGCTTTGCGCCCTTCCCGGTCATGTCGGCGCTGACCCATTTCCCCGAGGATTTCAGCGGGCGCCGCGAGCCCCGCAAGGAGGCCGCCGAATGAAGGATTTTATCATTCCCGATCGCGACATGGGCACGCCCGCGGTCAAGTCCGACGTCACCGTGAACCTGCTGGTGGACGGCATCCCGGTCAGCGTCCCGGCCGGGACATCGGTGATGCGGGCCGCGGCCGTGGCCGGGATCTCGGTGCCCAAGCTCTGCGCCACCGATCATCTGGAGGCCTTCGGCTCCTGCCGGCTTTGCGTGGTGCAGATCGAGGGGATGCGCGGCCTGCCGGCTTCCTGCACGACCCCGGTGGCCGAGGGCATGGTGGTCCATACCCAGACCGACGAGGTCGCCCAGGTCCGCAAGGGGGTAATGGAGCTTTACATCTCGGATCACCCGCTCGATTGCCTGACCTGCGCCGCCAATGGCGACTGCGAATTGCAGGACATGGCCGGGGCCGTCGGGCTGCGCGAGGTGCGCTATGAGCCGGGCGCGAACCATTTCGCCCGCCGCGACGCCGAGGGGCCGAACCCGGAATACCGACCCAAGGACCAGTCGAACCCCTATTTCACCTTCGACCCGGCGAAATGCATTGTCTGCTCGCGCTGCGTGCGCGCCTGCGAGGAGGTACAGGGCACCTTCGCGCTGACCATCGAAGGGCGGGGCTTCGACAGCCGCGTCTCGGCCGGGATGGCGTCGGACGATTTCCTGTCCTCGGACTGCGTCAGCTGCGGCGCCTGCGTGCAGGTCTGCCCGACCGCGACGCTGATCGAGAACAGCGTCATCCAGATCGGCACGCCCGAGCATATCGTCAAGACGACCTGCGCCTATTGCGGCGTCGGCTGCTCTTTCGACGCGCATATGCGCGGCGAGGAGGTGGTGCGCATGGTGCCCAGCAAGGACGGCAAGGCCAACCACGGCCACAGCTGCGTCAAGGGCCGCTTCGCCTGGGGCTATGCCACGCATCGCGAGCGCCAGACCCAGCCGATGGTGCGCGAGCGGATCACCGATCCCTGGCGCGTGGTCAGCTGGGACGAGGCGCTGGACTTCGCCGCCACCCGCCTGCGCCGGGCACAGGCGGATTTCGGGCGCGATTCCATCGGCGTCATCACCTCGTCGCGCTGCACCAACGAGGAAACCTACCTGGTGCAGAAGCTGGCCCGCGCCGTCTTTCACAACAACAACACCGACACCTGTGCCCGCGTCTGCCATTCGCCGACCGGCTACGGGCTGAAGACCACCTTCGGCACCTCGGCGGGCACGCATGACTTCGATTCGGTTGACGATACCGATCTGGCGCTGATCATCGGCGCCAACCCGACCGACGGCCATCCGGTCTTTGCCTCGCGGTTGCGCAAGCGGCTGCGCGAGGGGGCCGGGCTGATCGTCCTCGACCCGCGCCAGATCGACCTGCTCAAGTCCCCGCATATGGGCGAAGGGCTGCACCTGCCCCTGCGGCCCGGCACCAATGTCGCCGTGCTGACCGCCATGGCGCGCGTGATCGTGGCCGAGAAGCTTTATGACGAGGCCTTCATCCGCGAACGCTGCGACTGGGACGAGTTCCTGGCCTATGCCGAGTTCCTGATGGACCCGCGCCATGCGCCCGAGGAGGTCGAGAAACTGTCCAAGGTGCCGGCCGAAATGATCCGCAAGGCCGCCCGCGCCTATGCGGCGGCGCCGCGCGCCAGCATCTATTACGGGCTGGGCGTGACCGAGCATTCGCAGGGCTCGACCACGGTGATGGCGATCGCCAACCTGGCGATGCTGACCGGCAATATCGGCAAGCCCGGCACCGGCGTAAATCCGCTGCGCGGCCAGAACAACGTGCAGGGCTCCTGCGACATGGGCAGCTTTCCGCATGAATATCCGGGCTATCGCCATGTCTCGGATCCCGAGACGCGGGCGATCTACGAACGCGCCTGGGGGGTGGAGCTGTCGCCCGAGCCGGGCCTGCGCATCCCCAACATGTTCGACGAGGCGCTGGCCGGCCGCTTCAAGGGACTTTACTGTCAGGGCGAGGACATCGTGCAATCCGACCCCGACACGCGCCATGTCACCTCGGCGCTGTCGGCAATGGATATCGTCATCGTGCAGGATCTGTTCCTGAACGAGACCGCGAACTATGCGCATGTCTTCCTGCCCGGCTCCAGCTTCCTGGAAAAGAACGGCACCTTCACCAATGCCGAGCGGCGCATCAACATGGTCCGCCGCGCCATGACGCCCAAGAACGGCTATGAGGATTGGGAGGTCACGCAGCTGCTGGCCAACCGCATGGGCGCGGCCTGGTCCTATACCCACCCGCGCGAGATCATGGCCGAGATCGCGCTGACCACGCCCAGCTTCGCCGGCGTCAGCTACGATCTGCTGGACCGCGAGGGCTCGGTGCAATGGCCCTGCAACGACAAGGCGCCGCTGGGCACGCCGGTCATGCATATCGACGGCTTCGTGCGCGGCCGGGGCAAGTTCGTCCATACCGAATATGTCGCGACCGAGGAACGCACCGGGGCGCGCTTCCCGCTGTTGCTGACCACCGGGCGGATCCTGTCGCAATACAATGTCGGCGCCCAGACCCGGCGGACCGAGAACGTCGTCTGGCACCCCGAGGACATCCTGGAGATCCATCCCTCGGATGCCGAGAATCGCGGCGTGCGCCAGGGCGACTGGGTGCGGCTGGCCTCGCGCTCGGGCGAGACGACGCTGAGGGCGCATATCACCGAGCGGGTGGCGCCGGGCGTGGTCTATACCACCTTCCATCACCCGACGACTCAGGCCAATGTGGTGACGACGGACAATTCCGACTGGGCCACCAACTGTCCCGAGTTCAAGGTGACGGCCGTGCAGGTCAGCCCCTCGAACGGTCCGTCGGATTGGCAAGAGGAGTATCGCCATCATTCCGACCTCGCCCGCCGCATCTTGCCCACCGCTGCCGAGTGACGGCATGCGCGACGTGAAGGCCGGCGTGCTGCGCTGGGACGGCGATGGGGATGGGCCGGGCGGCTGGCGCCCGGTCGAACCGCCCCCCGCGCCGCAGGAATGCCCGGTGGCCATCGTCATCGACGGCATGAGCCAGGCGGTGCTGATGGCGACGCCGCATGACCTGCGCGATTTCGCCCTGGGCTTTGCCCTGACCGAGGGGCTGATCGCTGCGCCAGAGGATGTCGAGGGTTTCGAGGAGGCCGAGGTTTCCGCCGGCGGCTTCCCGGCGCGCGAGGCGCGGCTGTGGCTGCGCCCCGGCCTTGCCGCCCGGCTGGCCGAACGGCGGCGCAGCATGATCGGCCCGGTCGGTTGCGGGCTTTGCGGCGTGGACAGCATCGAGGCGGCGCTGCCCCGGATCGTGCCGGTCGCCTCGGACTGGGCCATGGCGCCCGAGGACGTTGCCCGCGCCATGGCCGCGCTGACCCAGGGCCAGGTCTTGCGGCATCGGACCCCGGCCATTCACGGTGCCGCCTTTTGGGACGGCGCCCGCGCCGTGACCCGCGAAGATGTCGGCCGCCACAATGCGCTGGACAAGCTGGCGGGCGCGCTGGCGCAGGCCGGGCGGTCGGCGGGGCAGGGCGCCGTGGTCATGTCCTCGCGCCTGTCCGTCGACCTGGTGCAAAAGGCCGCCCGCATCGGCGCGCCGATCCTGATCGGCGCCAGCGCGCCGACGGCCCTGGCGCTAGCCTGGGCCGAGCGCGCCGGCATCACCCTGATCGCGCGTGCGCGCCACGCAAGCTTCGATCTTTACACCCATCCCCGGCGCATCGCCGGAAGCTGAGGCGACATGTCCCACGACCATTCCAAACTGATCCGCATGGCCACGCAGATGGCGCAATTCTTCAGCAGCCAGCCCGACCGGCCGGCGCCCGAGGCGGTGGCCGCGCATATCAACGATTCCTGGTCGCCGCGGATGCGGCAGGATTTCGTGGAGCTGATCCGCGCCGGGGCCGAGGCCGATCCCGTCGTGCGCGAGGCGGCGGAGTTCGTCCGCCTGCCTACCGGCTGATTTTGCCCCTGCCACCCCGTCTGGCGCCGTGCTAGCGTGGCGGCATGGCACAGCTACCTTCCCGGCAAGAGATTCTCGACTGGGTGTCCGCCCATCCGGACGCCACCGCCAAGCGCGACATCGCGAAAGCCTTCGGCATCAAGGGTGCCGAACGCATCGAGCTGAAGCGGCTTCTGAAGGAGCTGGAGGCCGAGGGCCTGCTGGAACGCCGCCGCCGCCACTATCACGATGCCGAGCGGCTGCCGCCGGTCACCGTGCTGCAATTGCTGCCGCCCGACCGGGACGGCGACATCTTCGCCAAACCCTTGGAATGGCAGGGCGAAGGGCCGGTACCGCGGATTCTCTACGCGGCGCTGAAATCCGATCCCGCCGTGGCGCCGGGCGAGCGCATCCTGGCCCGGCTGATCGAGATCCGGGGCGAGGATCACGACTATCAGGCCCGGCTGATCCGCCGCATCGGCACGGTGCAGCACCGCGTGGTCGGCATCTTCCGCGCCGCGACCGGCGGGTCCGAGGCGGGCGGCCGCATCCTGCCCATCGACAAGGGCCAGGACAAGGAATGGCAGGTGCGCCCCGGCGACGCGCATGGCGCGAAAAGCGGCGAACTGGTCGAGGCCGAACAGGTCGGCCCGCGCGGCCGCATCGGCCTGCCGCTGGCGCGGATCGTCGAGCGGCTGGGCGACCCCTCGGCGCCCAGGGCGGTCAGCCTGATCGCCATCCACCAGCACGGCATCCCCGACGATTTCCCCGACGAGGTGATCGCCGAGGCCGATGCCGCCCGCCCCGCGACGATGAAGAACCGCGAGGATCTGCGCCACCTGCCCTTCATCACCATCGATCCCTCGGATGCGCGCGACCGCGACGATGCCGTCGCCGCCGAGACGCATGAGGACGGCGGCGCGACGATCTGGGTCGCCATCGCCGATGTGGCGCATTACGTCCGCCCCGGCTCGGCCCTGGACCGAGAGGCGAAGAACCGCGGCAATTCCACCTATTTCCCCGACCGGGTGGTGCCGATGCTGCCCGACATCCTGTCGAGCGACCTGTGCTCGCTGCATCAGGGCGTGGACCGGCCGGTGATCGCGGTCAGGATGCGGCTGGACGCGCAGGGCAACAAGACCGGCCACAGCTTCCACCGCGGCATGATCCGCTCGGCCGCGAGCCTGGCCTATGAACAGGCACAGGCGGCGGCGGACGGCAACCCGGATGAGCAGACGGCGCCGCTGCTCGACGCCGTGATCCACCCGCTCTGGCACGCCTACGGGTTGCTCAAGGCCGCGCGCCAGCGCCGCCAGCCGCTGGAACTGGACCTGCCCGAGCGCCGCATCGAACTGACCCCCGACGGGCGGGTGAAATCGGTGAATTTCCGCGAACGCCACGACGCGCACCGGCTGATCGAGGAATTCATGGTCCTGGCCAATGTCGCCGCCGCCGAGGAGCTGGAACGGCTGCGCCGGCCGCTGCTCTATCGCGTGCACGAGGAGCCGACGGTGGAAAAGCTCGACGCGCTGCGCGAGGTGGCCGAAGCCTCGGGCTTCACCCTGGCCAGGGGCCAGGTCTTGCAGACCCGGCACCTGAACCGGCTGCTGGAACAGGCCGAGGGCTCGGAATTCGACGAACTGATCAACATGACGGCGCTGCGCTCGATGCAGCAGGCCTATTACAACCCCGAGAATTTCGGCCATTTCGGGCTGGCCCTGCGCTCCTATGCGCATTTCACCTCGCCGATCCGGCGCTATTCCGACCTGATCGTGCACCGGGCGCTGGTCATGGGCCATAAGTGGGGCGATGATGGGCTGTCGGCGCAGGATATCGAGATGCTCTCGGAAACCGCGCAGCATATCTCGGAGACCGAGCGGCGCTCGATGGCGGCCGAGCGCGACACCACCGACCGCTATCTCGCCGCCTATCTGGCCGACCGGGTGGGGGCCGAGTTCGCCGGCCGCATCAGTGGCGTGCAGAAATTCGGCGCCTTCGTGCGGCTGGACGAGACCGGGGCCGACGGGCTTTTGCCGATCCGCGAGATCGGCCGGGAATATTTCCATTACGACCCGGATGCGCAGGTGCTGATGGGTTCGGAAACCGGACTCGAGATCGGCATCGGCCAGCGCGTGACCGTGCGGCTGACCGAGGCGGTGCCGCTGACGGGCGGGCTGATGCTGGAACTGCTGGAAGTCGAGGGCCGGCCGCTGCCGCAAGGCTCGGGCGGCAGGCGCGGCAAGGGGCCGATGCGCAAGCGCGCCACCCAGGCACGGCTGGCCGAGATCAAGCGCGCCCAGAAACGCCGGCGGGCGCGGCATCAGCGTTGAAGAAGGGGGCCTTGCCCCCGCGCGTTCCGCGCTCCCCCAGGGTATTTGGAAAACGGAGAAAGCCGCGAGGGGTGCAGGGCTTCTTTCTTGCCTAAATATCCTGCGGGGGAGTCGGCCGCAGGCCGGCGGGGGCGCAAAGCCCCCTTAGGCGGTGCCGAAAGCGAAAAGGGCGGCCCCATTGGACCGCCCCTCGCATCATCCCTCCGTCAGCCTTCAGCCAATGGCGGCAGCGCGGACGTCGTCGTCGATCTTGTCGGCATATTGCGCAAAATTGTCGCTGAACATGCCGACCAGCTTGCGGGCCTGGGCGTCATAGGCGGCGCCTTCTGCCCAGGTCTGGCGCGGGTCGAGCAGCTTGTCCTCGACGCCGGGAACCGAGACCGGAACCTCGAAGCCGAAATTCGGATCCTTGCGGAACTGGGCGTTGTTCAGCGAACCGTCCAGCGCCGCGGTCAAGAGCGCGCGGGTCGCCTTGATCGGCATGCGCTTGCCGGTGCCGAAGGCGCCGCCGGTCCAGCCGGTGTTGACCAGCCAGCAGGCCGCGCCCGTCTTGGCGATCTTTTCCTGCAGCAGCTTGCCATAGACTTCCGGGCGGCGCGGCATGAAGGGGGCGCCGAAGCAGGTCGAGAAGGTGGGCGTCGGCTCGGTCACGCCGACCTCGGTGCCGGGCGTCTTGGAGGTGAAGCCCGACAGGAAGTGATACATGGCCTGCGCCGGGGTCAGCCGCGCGATCGGCGGCAGCACGCCATAGGCGTCGCAGGTCAGCATGATGACGTTCTTCGGCTGGCCGCCCAGCGAGGTCGCGGACGCGTTCGAGATCTGCTCCAGCGGATAGGCGCAGCGCATGTTGTCGGTCAGCGAGTTGTCCTCGAAGTCCAGCTCCAGCGTGTCGGGGTCGTAGACCATGTTCTCGATCACGGTGCCGAACTTGAAGCAGGTGGCGTAGATCTCCGGCTCGGCCTCGGCCGAGAGATTGATGGTCTTGGCGTAGCAGCCGCCCTCGAAATTGAAGATGCCGTGGTCGGACCAGCCATGCTCGTCATCGCCGATCAGCACACGCGAGGGATCGGCCGAGAGCGTGGTCTTGCCGGTGCCCGACAGGCCGAAGAAGATCGCCGAATCGTCCGGGTTGCCGATGGCGTGGTTGGCCGAGCAATGCATGGGCATGACGCCCTTTTCCGGCAGGATGTAGTTCAGCAGCGTGAAGACCGATTTCTTGTTCTCGCCGGCATAGGCGGTGTTGCCGATCAGGATCAGCTTCTTTTCGAAATTGAGCGCGATCACCGTCTCCGAGCGGCAGCCGTGCTTGGCCGGGTCGGCCTTGAAGGACGGGCAGTTGATGATGGTGAAATCGGGCACGAAGCCGGCCAGTTCGGCTGCCTCGGGGCGGCGCAGCAGGTGGCGGATGAACAGCCCGTGCCAGGCCAGTTCGGTCACGACCCGGACGTCGAGGCGCAGGGCAGGATCCGCGCCGCCGTAGAGGTCTTGCACGAAATAGTCCTTGCCCTTCATGTGCTCCAGCATGTCGGCATGGAGCCGGTCGAAGGCTTCGGGCTCCATCGGGCGGTTGTTTTCCCACCAGATGCTGTCTTCCACCGAGGCCGTGCGCACCACATGCTTGTCCTTGGGCGAGCGGCCGGTATGCGCCCCGGTCGAGACCAGGAAGGTGCCGCCCAGACCCAGCTTGCCCTCGCCGCGCTGGATCGCCGCCTCGACCAGCGCCGGTTCGAGCAGGTTGTAGTGGACATTGCCGAGCCCCGTGATCCCCTGGTCTTCGAGACGGCAATTCGGATTGACGCGCGGTTCGGTCATGACACCTTTGCTCCTGCTGATAGTCCGGGCCGGCAGCGGCCGTTGCGCGTCCTATAACACGGCATTTCCCAGGCGAAAGCGCACATATGGACAGGGTTAGCGCAATCACACACGGTTAGCGCAATCATTTGGCGGATCGTGGCCTTGGCTTCAGGAAAACGCCACAAAGGCTCCTGATCCGGGGCCGGGCTCCGGGACGATTCGCGTCAAAAGGGGGAGAGCGCCATGATCCTGCATGCAAGCTGCATCGCCCATCGGGAACGGGGCCTGCTGATCCTGGGCCCTTCGGGCGCGGGCAAGTCCACGCTGGCGCTGCAGATGATGGCGCTTGGCGCCGTGCTGGTGGCGGATGACCGCACCGTGCTGCGCCGCGAGGGGGTGCGGATCCTCGCCGATGCGCCCGATTCGATCCGCGGCCGGATCGAGGCGCGGGGCGTCGGCATCCTGCATGCCTGGGCGCATGGGCCGGTGGAGGTGGCGCTGGCGGTCGATCTGGCGCGCCCCGAGCCCGACCGGCTGCCGCCCGACCGGCGGCTTGACCTAATGGGCAGGTCCGTGCCCCTTGTCCTTGGGGCCGGCCGCGTTCATCTTGCATCGATACTGTTGCAATATCTTGTCGCCGGCCGGGCGGATACGGATTTGCACGAAAGCTAGGATCGGACCATGCCGGAGGCGGCAAGCGCCATGGAGAGCCAGGAAGAACGCGCCCAGCGGCTGGTGCTGATCACCGGCCCGTCCGGGGCCGGGCGTTCGACGGCGATCAACGTGCTGGAGGATCTGGGCTACGAGGCGATCGACAACCTGCCCCTGTCGCTGATCCCGCGGCTGCTGGACGGGCCGGCGCGGCCGATGCCGCTGGCCTTGGGGTTGGACGTGCGCAACCGCGACTTCTCGGTCGCCAACCTGATCGAGCTGATCGACCGGCTGACCCGGCTGCCCGAATACGCACCCGAGGTGCTGTTCCTGGACTGCACGACCGAGCAGCTCTTGCGGCGGTTCAACGAAACCCGGCGCCGTCATCCGCTGCGCGCCGAAGGCTCGCCGCTCGACGCCATCATCGCCGAGCGCGACATGCTGGCCCCGATCCGCGCCCGCGCCGACGTGCTGGTCGATACGTCGGACCTGTCGCCGCATGACCTGAAGGCGGAACTGGCGCGCTGGTTCGACACCGAGTCGGGGCGGCGGCTGACCGTCTCGGTGCAGTCCTTTTCCTACAAGCGCGGCGTGCCGCGCGGGGTGGACATGATGTTCGATTGCCGCTTTCTGACCAATCCGCATTGGCGGCCGGACCTGCGGCCGCTGGACGGGCGCGATTCGCCGGTTCAGCATTATGTGATGGCCGATTCGCGATTCGACGAGTTCTTCCGCCGGGTGCAGGATCTTGTGCTTTTCACCCTGCCTGCCCATCTGGATGAAGGGAAGGCGCACCTGGCGATCGGCTTCGGCTGTACCGGGGGGCGACACCGTTCTGTCACAATGGCGGAAAAAATGGCAGATGCGCTTGCGAAAGCAGGCTGGCAAGTGTCAATTAGACATCGGGAACTTGAACGCCGTGAAAAGGCGCCGGCACCTGGGGATGATGGCCATATGCGGGCCTCTCGCACAGCTTTGGCGCAAGGTTGAACGGCTGGTGCGTGGTGGGGCGAATTGATCGGGATTGTCATCGTGGCGCATGGCGGGCTGGCCAGGGAATATCTCTCGGCCGTCGAGCATGTGGTGGGACCGCAGACCGGGATCAAGGCCGTGGCGATCGAGGAAAACCATGACCGGGGCGAGAAGCAGGCCGAAATCTGCGCCGCCGCGGATGCGGTGGATGCGGGCGACGGCGTGGTGGTGGTCACGGATCTGTTCGGGGGCTCGCCCTCGAACCTGTCGCTGCTGGCCTGCGCGACGCGGAACCGCTCGATCCTTTACGGGGCGAACCTGCCGATGCTGGTGAAACTGGCCAAATCGCGCAAATTGTCGGTGGCCGATGCGGTGACGCTGGCCAAGGATGCGGGACGCAAGTACATCAACAGCTATGATGTCCTGCCTGCCGATGTGCTTCCCATTCCCAAACGTGCCGCTTCATGAATGACATGACCAACGGGGCCGTCACCCGCGAATTGGCGATCATCAACGAAAAGGGCCTGCATGCGCGGGCCAGCGCCAAGTTCGTCGAGACGGTCGAACGTTTCGACGCCCAGGCCACCGTCGAAAAGGACGGCATCAGCGTCTCGGGCGATTCGATCATGGGCCTGCTGATGCTGGCCGCGCCGCGCGGCAGCGCGATTCGCGTCACCACCCGCGGGGCCGAGGCGCGGGAGCTGGCCGATGCGCTGACTGCCCTGGTCGAGGATTACTTCGGCGAAGGCATGTAAGGGCCGGACATGGCCCGCACCTCCTATCACCATGGCAACCTGCGCCAGGCCCTTGTCGAGGCCACGGTGCAGCTGATCGAGGAAAAGGGCCCGCAGGCCTTTACCCTGGCCGAGGCCGCGCGGCTGGCCGGGGTCAGCGCCGCCGCGCCCTATCGCCATTTCGCCGGGCGCGAGGATTTGCTGGAGGAGGTCGCACGCCAGGGTTTCGAGGAATTTGCCGACCGGCTGGAGGCCGCCTTCGACCAGGGCCGCCCGCGCCCGCTGACCGCCTTCCTGCGCATGGGCCAGGAATACCTGGCCTTTGCCGCCCAGCGGCGCGGCTTCTACATGGCCATGTTCGAATCGGGCCTGTCGATCGCCGGCAATGCCGGGCTGTCGCAGGCCTCGGAACGGGCGCGCGGCATCCTGGTGCGCGGGGCCGAGGCGCTGTTCGCGCAATTGCCCGACGGGCGCCGCCCGCCGCCGGGCATGGTCGCCGACCATGTCTGGGCGCTGAGCCATGGCGTGGTCGAGTTGTTCGGCCGCGGCAAGCCCGGCTCGCGCTCGCCCATCTCGGCCGCCGACATGCTGGAAAGTGGGGCCCTGATCTATCTGCGCGGGCTGGGCGTGATCCCCGACTGAATTTTTTCCATGAAAATTTTCGACGCTTCCCTTGAAGCCGGCCGGCCCTGCTCCATCTATGTAAATGTGATTAACATTCACATCGGAAAGGGACCGCAATGAACACTGACATCGCCCCGCGCCCCTCCGTCCTGGACCGGATCGGTGCCGTGCTGGCCGGCATCCGGGACTGGCTGGACGAACGCGGAAAGGGCGCCTGGATCGCCGCCATGATCCTGGCCTTCATCGCCTGCTGGCCCTTGGGCCTTGCCATCCTGGGTTACATGATCTGGAGCAAACGCATGTTTTCCTGCCGCCACCGCCATCATCATCACCGCCACGGCCACAGCCATGGCCGCGGATATGCGGCGCCGACCGGCAATACCGCCTTCGACGCCTATCGCGAGGAAACGCTGAAGCGGCTGGAGGACGAGCATCGCGAGTTCCTCGACTTCCTGCAAAAGCTGCGCGAGGCCAAGGACAAGGCCGAGTTCGACCAGTTCATGCAAAGCCGCAAGGAACCGGATCAGCCGCAGGCTGCAAGGATCGAGCCGCAGGCGTGATGCGAAAAGGGCCGGGGATCACCCGGCCCTGCTTCAATAGGAATATTCGGCATAGATCCGGTTCAGGTCGCCCGCCCATTCGCCGTGGTATTTCCCCAGCAGCTCGTCGGCCGGCACCCTGCCGGTCTCGACGCTTTCCTTCAGCGTGTTCAGGAAATGCGTCTCGTCCGGGACCAGCCCGCCCGAGCCGGTCCGCGCCCGCGCCTTGAGCCCGGCCTCGGAAATCGCCAGCACCTCGCGTGCCAGATCGCGCATCTTCATGCCGTCCACCTCGGCATCCAGCGCCCGCAGGCCCGCGCCCTGCCGCCAGGATTCGCGCGTCTCGGCGTCCCAGCCCTTGACCAGATCCCAAGCCGCATCCAGCGCCGAGGCGTCGTATAGCAGCCCGACCCACAGCGCCGGCAGGGCGCAGAGCCGTCGCCAGGGGCCGCCGTCGGCGCCGCGCATCTCGATGAATTTCTTGACCCGCGCCTCGGGGAAAACCGTGGTCAGGTGGTCGGCCCAATCCGACAGCGTCGGGATCTCGCCCGGCAGCGCCGGCAGGCGGCCGGCCAGGAAATCGCGGAAGCTCTGCCCCAGCGCGTCGATGTATTTGCCGTCGCGATAGACGAAATACATCGGCACATCGAGCACGTAATCGACCCAAGCCTTGTAGCCGAACCCGTCCTCGAAGGCAAAGGGCAGCATGCCGGTCCGCGCGGCGTCGAGGTTCTGCCAGATATGCGCGCGCCAGCTTTTCCAGCCGTTCGGCTTGCCGTCGAGGAAGGGCGAATTGGCGAAAAGCGCATTCGCCACCGGCTGCAGCGCCAGCGCCACGCGCAGCTTCTGCACCATGTCGGCTTCCGAGGCGAAGTCCAGGTTCACCTGCACCGTGCAGGTGCGATACATCATCTGCGTGCCCAGCGTGCCGACCCGGCCCATGTAATCGGTCATCAGCCGGTAGCGCCCCTTGGGCATCATCGGCATCTGCTCCTGTGTCCAGACCGGCGCGGCGCCCAGGCCGATGAAGCCTGCACCCAGATCGTCGGCGACGGCCCTGACCTCGGCCAGGTGCTGGTTCACCTCGTCGCAGGTCTGGTGGATGGTCTCCAGCGGCGCGCCGGACAGTTCCAGTTGTCCGCCCGGCTCCAGGCTGACATTGGCGCCGTCGCGTTCCAGCCCGATGATATGGCCGGCCTCCAGCACCGGGGTCCAGCCGAAGCGGGCCTGCAATCCCTCCAGCATGGCCTTGACCGAGGGTTGGCCGGGCGCGGCCTCGTAGGGCAGGGGCATCAGGTCGGCATGGCGATAGCCGAATTTCTCGTGCTCGGTGCCGATCCGCCAGCTTTCCCGCGGCTTTTCGCCCGAGGCGATGTATTCGACCAGTTGTTCGGGACGCTCGATCGGGCCGCCGCCCTGTTGGGGAATGGACATCGGTGGCCTTTCGTTTGCCTTTGCCCGTCACAGGTGGCAAGGCGGGCGGCTCAAGTCAAGCGGGCGCGGACCGGCCTCGTCCAAACGGTCTGGATCGTCGGCGCATCCGGCGCCAAGGCCGAGGCGAGGCGCCCCATCTCGATCCCCGGCAGCGTGGCGAAGGCGCCGGCCAGCCGCTCGGCCCCCGCCGCATCGACCGGGATCAGCAGCGCCTGGCCGTCGCCGCTTTTCAGCCGCCAGTGCCGGCGGCCGTTCAGTCGCATCAGCCGGATCTCGGCCAGCTCGCGCAGCGCGATCTCGCCGCCCAGCAGCCGGTTGGGCGACAGGTAGCGGATCGCGCCCTCGTCCAGCTCGACCATGCCGGGGCCGAGCGTGTCGTGGCGGAAGCGCATCCGCCGCCGTGCGTCCAGCGCCCAAAGCGCCGAGGCCGCGGCAATGACCGCGCCGATGGGCCACAGGATCCAGCCACCCAGCGAAAACACCCACAGCCCGAACCCGGTCGCGGCCAGCGCGGCGCCGGTTTCGGCCCAGGGGCGCAGCTTTTCGGCCAGTTCCGGGCGGATCATCAAAGCTCCAGCGCCATGTCCCGGTGCGGGATGCCGGCATCGTCGTATTCGGGGCCGTAGGCGGCAAAGCCCAGCCTTTCGTAAAAGCCGATGGCATGGGTCTGGGCGCCCAGCTTGGCGCGGGTGACGCCGGGCATGGCGCGCAATTCCTCAAGCGCCGCGCGGATCAGCGCCGCGCCGACCCCGGTGCCCCGCGCGGATTGCAGCACCGCGACGCGGCCGATCTTGCCGGTCGCGCCCTGGACCAGGATGCGGGCGGTGCCCAGGGCCCGGCCGCTGTCATCCCGCGCCAGCAGGTGGATCGCCTCGCCGTCGCGGCCGTCCCATTCCTCGGCCTCGGGGACGTTCTGCTCGACGATGAAAACTGCGCGGCGGATGGCGCGGCAGGTGTCGAGGTCGGTGGTCTTCTCGATCATGCGAAGTAACGCTCCAGGATGCGGCGATAGATCCGGGCGAGCTGGCGGACCTGATCGGCCGGCACGCGCTCGTCCACCTGATGCATGAAATGCCCCACCAGCCCGAATTCAAGCACCGGGCAATGATCCTTGACGAAACGCGCATCCGAAGTACCGCCCGAGGTGGACAGCACCGGGGTCAGTCCCGTCTCCTCGCGCACCACGCCGGCGACCAGGTCGACGAAGGGGCCGGGCCGGGTCAGGAAGCTTTCGCCCGACACGTCGGTCGAGATGGCGAAATCCACCTTGGTATCGGCCGAGATCGCCGCCGCGCGGGCGCGGATCATCCGGTCGAGGCTCTCCGAGCTATGGGCGTCGTTGAAGCGGATGTTGATCACCGCCCGCGCCTGTTCCGGGATCACGTTCGAGGCCGGGTTGCCGCAATCCACCGTCGTCACCTGCAGGCCCGAGGGGTCGAAATGCTCGGTCCCCTCGTCCAGCGGCGCCTCGGTCAACTCGTAGAGCAGCCGCAGCAGCGCATGCAGCGGGTTGCGGGCGCGATGCGGATAGGCGGCATGGCCCTGGATGCCATGCGCCTCGATCTGCAGGGTCATCGAGCCGCGGCGGCCGATCTTGATCATCTCGCCCATGCGGTCGGGATTCGAGGGCTCGCCGACGATGCAGACATCCATCCGCTCGCCATTGGCTGCCATCCAGTCGAGCAGTGCGCGGGTGCCGTGCTTGCCCGGCCCCTCCTCGTCGCCGGTGATGGCCAGGATCACCGCGCCGTCCGGCGGCGGCGTCTCGGTCACGAAGCCAATGGCGGCTGCGGCGAAGGCCGCTACGCCGGATTTCATGTCGGTGGCGCCGCGGCCCCAGATCCAGCCCTCGGCCTCGTGCCCGGAAAAGGGCGGATGCGTCCAGCTGACCGGATCGCCGGGCGGCACCACGTCGGTATGGCCGTTGAAGCCGAAGGTCCGTGCGCCCTTTGCCCCCCAGCGCGCGAACAGGTTCGGCACCCCCTCGCGGTCGACGCGGTGGCATTCGAAGCCCGCCGCGCCCAGCAGATCGGCCAGCAGCACCAGCGCGCCGCCCTCGTCGGGCGTGACCGAGGCGCAGCGGATCAGCCGGGCGGTCAGTTGGGCGGGATCGGGGATCGTGGTCATGGCGGGCCTTTCGCTTTTGGCTTTCTGGTTACACCGCCGGGCCTGCAAGCTCCAGCGCACGGCGCAGCAGGTTGGCGCCGGTCAGCGCCAGCAGGATCAGCGTCCAGCGCCGGAACCGCGCCGCGTCCAGCCGGTCATGCGCCAGATAGCCCAGCCCCATGCCGACCAGCGCCGGGACGACAAGGATCGCCGAAAACGGCAGGGTCCGGGCGTTCAGCAGCCCCGATTGCAGATGCGAAAGCGTCAGCACCGCCGCGCCGATGAAGAACACCACCCCCTGCACCCGCATCTGCTCCGCCTTGGGCACGTGCAGCGACAAGAGCAGCACCAGCAGCGGCGGCCCCCAGATGCCGGAAATGCCGCCGATCAGCCCGCCGGTCACGCCGGTCGCGATCTCCATGCGGCGGCGGTGATGCACCGGCAGGACCAGGCTGCGCCCCAGGATCTGCCACAGCGCGAAACCCGTGATCGGCAAGCCGATCAGCGCATACATCAGCCATTGCGGCACCCGTGTCGCGAAAAAGGCGCTGACCGGGATGAACAGCACCACCATGCCGACATGCCAGCGCCAGTCCCGCGTCGCCTGCCAGGCCGGGCGCCAGCCGTCGCGCAGGGCCTGGCGGATGTTCGTCACCAGCACCGGCAGGATCACCGCGGCGACCGCCTGCTGCGCGGGCAGAAAGGACCCCAGCGCCGCCAGCATGATCATCGGCATGGCAAAGCCGATGGCGCCCTTCACGAAGCCGGAAAACAGCGTGATCGTGATGGCGGTCCAGAAATGAAAGGGATCGAGGCCGAACATGGCCGCAGGTTGCTGCGCCGAGCCGCCCGCCGCAAGGGCCGTTCGCGCGCAATGAGCGAGACATTTTAGTTCGCATTGTGCCAATATTGCGCATGATAGTTGCGCTGCGGTTGCGAAGCCGTTAGTCATGCTGCAACGCCGCAAAGGAGTCTGCCATGAAGGACATGCCCGCGATGCCAGCCGATACGCCTTCCGCCCTGCTTGCGCTTGCAGGCGAGGCCCTGCCGGAACTCGAATCCCTGCAATCCCGCGCGACCGAGGCCTTGCGCACGCTGGTCGCGCCCTCGGGCAAGCCGCAGCCGGCGCTTCTGGAACAGCACCAGCACGCCGCCCATGCGCTGTCCTGGCTGGCGACCTATGTCGAATCGATTCGCCAACTGACCGGCTGGGCCGGGCGGCTGGCCGAAGCGGGCAAGCTGGGCCGGATCGAGGCGCTGATCCTGCAGATCGGCCTGGGCGAATACCTGAGCCAGATCGCCGGCGGCATCCCGATGAGCCAGACCGAGTTCGCGCGACTCTCGGACCTGGGCCTGGACTGGCAGCCCGGCCAGGCGGCGGCCCAGCTGATGCGCGGCAACACCGCCCCGGCGCGGGCCGAACTGGCGCGGCTGATGCAGGACAACCAGGGCCGCGCCACCTTTGGCGCCACCGGGCTCGACGAGGATCTGGAGATGATCCGCGACCAGTTCCGCCGCTATGCCGAGGAACGGGTGATCCCCAACGCTCATGAATGGCACCTGAAAGACCAGTTGATCCCGATGGAGATCATCGAGGAACTGGCCGAGCTGGGCGTCTTTGGCCTGACCATCCCCGAAGAATTCGGGGGCTTGGGCCTCTCGAAGGCGTCGATGGTGGTCGTGACCGAGGAGCTGTCGCGCGGCTATATCGGCGTGGGCTCGCTGGGCACGCGCAGCGAGATCGCGGCCGAGCTGATTCTGTGCGGCGGCACCGAGGAGCAGAAGACGAAATGGCTGCCGAAGCTCGCCTCGGGCGAGATCCTGTCGACGGCGGTCTTTACCGAGCCGAATACCGGCAGCGACCTGGGCAGCCTGCGCACGCGGGCGGTCAGGGACGGCGAGGATTGGGTCGTCACCGGCAACAAGACCTGGATCACCCATGCGCAGCGCACCCATGTCATGACGCTGCTGGCGCGCACCGATCCCGAGACGACGGATTGGCGCGGGCTGTCGATGTTCCTGGCCGAGAAGATCCCCGGCACCGACGACGATCCCTTCCCGACCCCCGGCATGACCGGCGGCGAGATCGAGGTCTTGGGCTATCGCGGCATGAAGGAATACGAGCTCGGCTTCGACGGTTTCCGGGTGAAGGCCGAGAATCTGCTGGGCGGCGAGCCGGGGCGCGGTTTCAAGCAGTTGATGGAGACCTTTGAATCGGCGCGCATCCAGACCGCCGCCCGTGCCGTGGGCGTGGCGCAATCGGCGGCCGAGATCGGCATGCGCTATGCCATCGACCGCAAGCAGTTTGGCAAGTCGCTGATTGAATTCCCGCGCGTCGCCGACAAGCTGGCGATGATGGCGGTCGAGATCATGATCGCCCGGCAGCTGACCTATTTCAGCGCCTGGGAAAAGGACCACGGCCGGCGCTGCGACCTCGAGGCCGGGATGGCCAAGCTGCTCGGCGCCCGCGTTGCCTGGGCGGCGGCGGACAATGCCTTGCAGATCCACGGCGGCAACGGCTTTGCGCTGGAATACGCCATCAGCCGCGTTCTGTGCGATGCACGCATCCTCAACATCTTCGAGGGCGCGGCCGAGATCCAGGCCCAGGTTATTGCACGCAGGCTACTGGACTAGGATGAAATTCCGGCCCCTGCTGGACAGCGGGGGCGGTTCGGGCATTATGGCAGCAACGCGACATAACGGAGCTGCCCATGACCCGCATCCCGATGATTTCCGTGGCCTTCGCCGCCACGCTCGGCCTTGCTGCCTGCGAGCCCGCCACGCCCGACGTGCCGGGCTCGACCATTCCGACCGGCCCCTATGTGCTGGTCGGCATCGGTTCCGACACCGTGCCGCAGCGCAATGTCGGCATGACCATCGAGGCGGATGGCTCGATCTCGGGGCAGGCGCCCTGCAACCATTACTCAGCCAAGCAGAACGCCGAGCCGCCGGCCTTTTCGCTGGGGCCGCTGACCACGACGGAAATGGCCTGCAGCGGGCTGGCCGGCCGGCTTGAGACGCGCTATTTCCAGGCGCTGTCGGCGGCCGATGGCATCACCTTCGAGGGCGGCGTGCTGACCATCAAGGGGCCGACCTACCTGACCTATGAGCCGGGCTATCGCAAGGAATGATCCCCAAGCCGGAAGGAGGCAAATCATACGGAAACTGATGCTGGCGCTGTCCCTGGGATTGGCCGCCTGTGGTGCGGAACCGGACGCCGCCGCGCAGATCCCCGGCGAATATACGTTGATCGCGGTGGAGGGTGTCGAGGTTTCGGGCACGCCCACCCTGCGCATCGCCGAGGACGGCGCGGTCTCGGGGCAGGGGCCCTGCAACCTGTTCACCGGCCGCAACAACGCGACATTGCCGGCGCTGGACCTGGGCGCGTTGGCCACGACGCGCCGCGCCTGCCTGCAAGAAGGCGGCGAACATGCGTTCTTCCAGGCGCTCGGCGCGGTGCGCGAGGCCAGGCGCGAGGGCGAGGAACTGGTGATGACCGGCCCGGACGTCACGATCCGCTGGCGGGCCGCGGCGCAGTAAGCCGGGCGACCAGCCGGGCGCGTGCGGGCGGCAGGGGCTTGCCCGCATGGCTCTCGGCCAGCCGCGCTTGCAGGAAATGCCCGGTCAGGGCCAGCGCGTCCTCGATCCCGCCATTGCCGCGCCCGCCCAGCATGGCGGGCAGCGGCAAGAGCCGCGGTGCCCAATCCCCTGCCGCCTGGGCCGAAACCGCCCGGCCCGAGCGCGGGCTGACATAGGCCAGCCCCTCGCGCGATCCCGTCACCGCGCAGCGGGTCAGGTCCAGCCCGAAGCCCAGCTCGTCCAGAAGCCGCATCTCCCAGCGCAGATAGGCCTCGGCCCAGTCCCCGCCCGCGTCCATCAGGTCCAGGAGCGCCTCGGTCGCGGCGGCCAGGCGGGGATGGGGGTCGCGCTCGGGCAGGGCAAAGGTCAGAAGCGCGGTGACGGCGTTCACCCCGGCCAGCGCATCGGCCCCGGCCAGCAGGCCGGGCCGCGCCCGCGCCGGCTCGACGGCAAAGGTGCCCAGCTGATCCTCCAGCCGCGCCCGCCAGCGCAGGCTGACCCGGTTGCCCGGCTGCAGCATGGCGGCCCGCCTGGCGCTGGCCCCGCCCGGCACCAACCCGCGCAGCAACCCCGCCTCTTGTGTCAGCACGGTCAGGATCGCGGCGCTTTCGCCGTGCCTTTGCCGCGCCATCACGCTGGCCTCGCCGCTCCATTCCATCGCGCCGCCTTTCCTTTCGCGCCACCCTGCCGCAATCTGGGGGCAACGGACAAGGAGGCAGGCATGTTGAAACCGTGGATCGAGGCGCAGGCGCGGCTGGTCGAGGTGGCGGCGGGGCGGGCGCCCGCCGATCTGGTCATCCGGGGCGGGCAATGGGTCAATGTCCACAGCCGCGAGGTGATCCCCGGCATCGACGTGGCCGTGGCGGACGGCCGGGTGGCCTATGTCGGGCCGGATGCCGGGCCGTCCGTGGGGCCCGACACGCAGGTGATCGAGGCCGAGGGCCGCTACATGGTTCCCGGCCTGATCGACGCGCATATGCATGTCGAATCGGGGATGCTGACGCCCGCGGGCTTTGCCGCCGCAGTGATCCCGCATGGCACCACGACCATCTTCCACGACCCGCACGAGATCGCCAATGTGCTGGGCCTCGAAGGCGTGCGGCTGATGCGCGACGAATCGCTGCTCCAGCCGATCAGCATGTTCACGCAGATGCCCAGCTGCGCGCCCTCGGCGCCCGGTCTGGAAACCACCGGCCAGCCGATCACCGAGGGCGAGGTGGCGCAGGCCATGGGCTGGGAGGGCATCGTCGGCCTGGGCGAGATGATGAACTTTCCCGGCGTTGCCGCCGGCGACCGGCAGATGCTGGCCGAGATCGCCGCCACCCGCGCCGCCGGCAAGACGGTGGGTGGGCATTACGCCAGCCCCGACCTGGGCCGGCCCTTCCACGCCTATGTCGCCGGCGGCGCCAATGACGACCACGAGACCACGACCGAGGCGCAGGGCATCGCCCGCGTGCGCCAGGGCATGGGCTGCATGATGCGGCTGGGCTCGGCCTGGTATGACGTGGAAAGCCAGATCACCGCGATCACCGAAAAGGGGCTCGACCCGCGCTTCTTCATCCTGTGTACCGATGACAGCCATTCCGGCACGCTGGTCCATGACGGGCACATGAATCGGGTGGTGCGCCATGCCATCGACTGCGGCTGCGACCCGCTGGTGGCGATCCAGATGGCGACGATCAACGCGGCGCAGCATTTCGGGCTGGAGCGCGAGCTGGGCAGCATCACGCCGGGGCGGCGGGCGGACGTGATCCTGGCCTCGGACCTGCGCAGCCTGCCCATCGAGGCGGTGATCGCGCAGGGGCGGCTGGTCGCCGAAGGCGGCAAGCTGCTGGTCGATTGCCCGCGCATCGCCTGGCCCGATGAGGCGCGCAATTCGGTGCATCTGGGGCGCAGCCTTGCCGGGGCGGATTTCGCCCTGCGCGCCATGGGCGACAGCGCGCGGGTGCGGGTGATCGGCGTGGTCGAGAACCAGGCCCCGACCCGCGCGCTGACCGCCGATCTGCCGATCCGCGACGGCGTGATCGAGGCCGAGGGCGAGACCTGCCATATCGCGCTGGTCGAACGCCACCGGGCGACGGGCGGCGTGGTGAACGGCTTCGTCTCGGGCTTCGGCTATCGGGGCCGGATGGCGGTGGCCTCGACCGTGGCGCATGACAGCCATCACATGATCGTCGTCGGCACGGATCGCGACAGCATGGCGGCGGCGGCGAACCATCTGGGCCGGATCGGCGGCGGCGTCACCGTGTTCCGCGACGGTGCAGAACTGGCGACCGTGGCGCTGCCCATCGCCGGGCTGATGTCCGACCGCCCGGCCGAGGAGGTGGCCGAGGCCGCGCAGGGGATCGTCAGGGCGATGCAGGATTGCGGCTGCCGGCTCAACAACGCCTATATGCAGCATTCGCTGCTGGCGCTGGTGGTGATCCCCGAACTGCGCATCTCGGATCTGGGCATCGTCGACGTGACCCGGTTCGAACTGGTCGATCTGCTGGTCTAGCCGTCCGCCGCCAGGGCCGAGCGACCCGGGCTCCGGCCCGGAATCGCCGGCCCGCCCCGGTCCTGCACGGCGGCGCGGCGCCGGGCGCAGGATCGCCCCGTTTCCTTCGCGTCAGTCGCCGTCGTCGGGCACTTCGTCGTCATCGCCGAAACGGGCGTCGTCGTCATATTCGTCCTCGCCCTCGCCGACATATTTCGAGGACAGCTTGATCGAGTGATTGTCGTGGATCGGGTCCATGACGATGTCCGCGGGAATCTCGCCCGCCAGCCATTCGCGGATCTCGTCCTTGGTCTCGTCGACCTCCTGGCCGGTCACCTCGGCGATATAGGCGATGAAGGCGCGCTGGTCGCCGTCGATCTCCTCGAGGTCGCTTTCATCGGCCGCAGGCCATTTCTCGACGATGGCCTCGAAGAAGGCGGGCCAGTTGTCGCGGACGTGAACCCATTTCATCAGTAGCCTCCTCCGCCCAGGCCGCCCTGCACCAGGCGCGAGGCGCCGGTGATGTCCTCGCCCACGCCGGCCACGGTATTGCACGCGGCGAGCGCAAGGACGGCCAGGATGGCTGCGATCCGACTGAATTTCATTTTCTTTCCTCCTGCCACCAGGTTTCTGGCATGAAGCCGGGCCAGTCACCGTAAAGCGGCGTGTTTTCAGGATAATCCAGGTCGGCACGATGGGCCAAGCGGGAAATCCGTGAATAGCTGACCGGGATGACATAGCGTCCGGCGGTTAAGATTCGGTCAAGGGCCCTGACCGCTGCGACGAAATCCTCATGCGTGCGGGCATGACCCATCTCGGCGATCATCGTCTCGGCGGCGGGGCTGTCCATGCCCATCCAGTTGCGGCTGCCCGGCTTGGCCACGCCCTCGCGGCCCCAGTAGAGCCGCTGCTCGTTGCCGGGCGACAGCGACAGCCCGCGTTCATACCAGGTCATGTCGAACTGGTAATTGTTCGTCCGCTCGACATATTGCGCGGCATCGAGCTGCGTCACCGTGGGCCGGATGCCCAGGTTGCGCAGCGATTGCACGAAGATGTCGACGATCTGCCGCATCTCGGCGCTGGTGCGCATGGCGCTGCCGGACTGGTTCAGCAGGATCTCGAAGCTGAAGGGGCGGCCTTCCGCATCGCGCAGCTCGCCCTCCTGCACGGTCCAGCCGGCCTCGCCCAGCAGGTCCAGCGCGGCGCGGATGCCCTTGCGGTCGATGGCGCGCTCGCCGCCCTCGGGCAGGGCATAGCCCTCGATGGTGCCGGGCGGCAGCTGGTCGGCAAAGGGCGCCAGCAGTTCGGCCTCGCGCCCGGTGGCGGGGCCGGGCTGCATCGCCAGGTCGGAATTGGCGAAATAGCTGGTGATCCGCGGATCCTTGCCGCCGGTCAGCGTCATGTTGATGAAGCGATAGTTGAAGGCCTCGATCATCGCCTGCCGCACCCGCCAGTCGGCGAACAGCGGGTTGCGGGTGTTCATCACCAGCCCCATGATCCCCGAGGGGCGGCCATGCGCGATCTCGGATTTCACCATCCGGCCTTCGCGCATGGCGGGAAAGTCGAAATTGCGTTCCCAGCGTGCGGCGACCAGTTCGCGCCAGACGTCGATCTCGCCGGCCTTGAACGCCTCGAACATGGCCGAGGCATCGCCGAAATAGTCATAGCGGATCACGTCGAAATTATGCAGCCCGCGGCTGACCGCCAGGTCGCGGCCCCAATAGTCCGGGTTGCGGCGGAAGGTGATGGCGCGGCCCGGATCGACCTTGTCGATGACATAGGGGCCCGAGCCGATGGGCACCATCAGGCTGGACCGGCCGAAATCGCGCCCCTGCCATTGCGCCTTCTTCAGGATCGGCCGCATGCCCATCAGCATGGAAAGCTCGCGGTCGGCGGCGTTGAAGGTGAAGCGGACCGAGCGCGGGCCGGTCTGTTCCATGGTCTCGACCTTGGACCAGACGGCGGTATAGCGCGGATGCCCCTTGGTCCCCAGCACCTCATAGGACCACATCACGTCCTCGATGGTCACGGGCGTGCCGTCCGAGAAGCGCGCCTCGGGGCGCAGGGTGAATTCGACCCATGTCCGGTCGGCATCGGTCTCGACGCTTTCGGCCAGCAGGCCGTAGAGCGTGAAGGGCTCGTCGATCGAGCGCATCATCAGCGACTCGGCCACCAGACCCGGCTGGGTGAAGATCGGCCAGACCGGGTTGCCCATCAGGATCCAGGGGTTGAGCGAATCGAAGGTGCCCGTCTCGGCCAGGCGAATCGTGCCGCCCTTGGGCGCTTGCGGGTTGGCATAGGGCAGGTGGGTGAAGCCCGCCGGCAGCGCAGGTTCTCCATACATTGCAATGGCATGCCGGGGCTCGGCAAGGCTTGCCAGCGGCATGGATGCAACACACAGGCACAGGGCGATTCGCCGCCAGATCGCGGATTCGTTAGCAAACTTGAAGAATCGCATGCTCGATGGCCCTGTTTTCCGGGTCGTTGGTCCTGCCTCGGCGCAGATTAACCGTCCGTTCACCTTGAAGCAAACTTACGCCTTGGACTCATGGGGCGAAAAGCGTATAGATAAGGCACTGCTCGATAGGTTTCTTGCCTGTATGAAACCTGCCTCATGACTTGCGCCCGCCTCGTGCGGGCGCTTTTTTCTTGGGGATTCCGCGATCACGCCGCGGCTTTCGGGGCGCGTTTCTGGCGGATGAATCAGGCGCGCAAAAATGTGATCGAAAGCGCCCTTTGCCGGCTGGTTGCGGGCGGCCCCGCGCCTTGCCGGACCACCGGTCTCCGACCTTGTGCGGTGCGGGCTTTTTCCCCATGCTGCGGCGGCAACAGCAACGCAGGCGTGGAGGCAGCGATGTTCCAGAAATTCCTTGGCGGCAAGACGGCGGTGGTGACGGGCTCGAACTCCGGGATCGGGCTTGGCATCGCGCATGAGCTGGCGCGGGCCGGGGCGGATCTGGTGCTGAACAGCTTTACCGACGCGCCCGAGGATCACGCCCTGGCCGAAAGCCTGGCCGCCGAGCATGGCGTCAAGGTCCGTTACATCCAGGCCGACATGTCCAAGGGCGCCGAGTGCCGTGCCCTGATCGAAAGGGCCGGCGCCTGCGACATCCTGGTGAACAACGCCGGCATCCAGCATGTCGCGCCGATCCCGGATTTCCCGGCCGAGAAATGGGACGCGATCATCGCCATCAACCTGAGTTCCGCCTTCCACACCACGGCAGCGGCGCTGCCGCTGATGCGCCAGGCCGGCTGGGGTCGGGTGGTCAACATCGCCTCGGCGCACGGGCTGACGGCCAGCGAATACAAATCGGCCTATGTCGCCGCCAAGCACGGCATCGTCGGCCTGACCAAGGTGACGGCGCTGGAGACCGCGAAGGAGCCGATCACCTGCAACGCCATCTGCCCCGGCTATGTGCTGACGCCCATCGTGGAAAAGCAGATCCCCGACCAGATGAAGACCCACAACCTGAGCCGCGAGGACGTGATCGCCAAGGTCATGCTGCATCGCCAGCCTTCGGGGCAATTCGCCACGGTCGAGCAGATGGGCGGCACCGCGGTCTTCCTGTGCTCGCCGGCGGCGGATCAGATCACCGGGACGACGATCTCCGTCGATGGGGGGTGGACGGCGCTTTGACGGGCCGCTGCTTTAGTCATGGCTCGGCGCGGGTTCTGGAGCAGGATTCACCGTTAGCACAGCGATGCGGGGGTGATGATGCCTGGCGCTGTTCGGCTACATCGACCTTGAGGACCGGATCCCGCCGCGTCATCCGCTGCGCAAGATCCGGCAGGTGGTCAACCAAGCGCCGGCCAGCCTTGGCGCTGAATTCGACCGGCTCTACATCGACTTTGGTCGCCCCTCGATCGCGCCGGAGTGCTTGATCCGCGCCAGCCTTCTCCAGATCCCGTTCTCGGTCCGGTCCGAGCGGTAGCTGATGGAGCAGATGCAGTATGACCGGCTGTTTCGCTGGTTCGTCGGGCCCGGCATTGAAGAAGCCGTATGGGTTCCGACGGTCTTTGCCAAGAACCGCGACCGTCTGCTGAACACCGCGAGGTTGCGCCGCCCTTGTGCGCGCATGGGCTACCAGTTCATGACATTCCCGTCCTGCCGGCTGCGGATCATGGGCGCGACCAGGCCCATCGACTTTCGCAAGGGGAGGAAGGGTGTTTGGCTGTGCCGGTGTCATCGATGCTGCGCAGGGATCCATTCACGGGCAGGGTGTTCGTGTCCCGGGCCCGCCGGTCGGACAGGCTGAAACTGTTTTACTGGGACGGCACGAGTCCGTTGATGGCCTGCACCCGGCTGGAGGATGCGCGTTTCACCGCACGGTGCGATCGTCTCATCCAGCATTGCAACATCATCGAAACCGGCAACGGCGGCTGGCGCATCAAACCCCGAGCCTGACGCCCTCGAAACGCAGGTCCGCGTCGGCTATGCGAGCTGGAAAGCTACGCTGCCATGGGCCTGTTCACCATATCGCCAGAGCCCCTTTCGGACGCCGATTGGCAGCCAGACCTCGGACACGGCATGCCGAAACAGTTTTCTGGCAGTCTTGCCGACAAGAAATCGGCGGCAGAACCGGCAACGGCCCTGATTCTCCTTCCGCGGATTAGCCGAAAGCCTGGCCCCGCTGCCATGCGGACGGTGCGGGTGGCCCGAAGCTTTGGCGCGGCTCAACGGTTATGAAACGTGGGTCTTCGTTTTTCGGCAAAGGCGTTCATTCCTTCGCGGCGATCATCAAGTGCGAAGGTCGCGTAAAGCAGCCGGCGCTCGACATAGAGGCCCTCTTGCAGGTGGGTTTCGTAAGCCTTGTTCACGGCCTCCTTGGCCAGTTGCAGCACCGGGCGCGATAGGGTTGCCAGACGGGCGGCGATTGCAAGCGCCTCCTTGATCTCCGTGCCGGCGGGGACGACGCGGCTGACAAGGCCCATGGTCAGGGCTTCGGCAGCGTCGATTGCGCGGCCGGTCAGGATCATGTCCATGGCGGCGGCTTTGCCGACCTGCCGGGTCAGCCGCTGCGTGCCTCCGGCGCCGGGAATGATGCCGATGCCGGTCTCCGGCAGCGCGAACCGGGCGGTCTCGGACGCGATGATGATGTCGCACATCAGTGCAATCTCACAACCGCCGCCAATCGCATGGCCGGAAACGGCCGCGATGACCGGCTTGCGCACCCGGCTGATGCCCTCCCAGGTCGCGGTGATCAGCTGTTCCTCGTAGACCTCGGCGAAGGTCTTGTCCTTGATTTCCTTGATGTCCGCGCCGGCGGCAAAGGCGCGCTCGCATCCGGTGACGACGATTGCGCCAATGTCGGGATCCGCGTCGAATGCGGCTGCGGCCTGCGACAGTTCCGCTGTCAGCTGCCGGTTCAATGCGTTCAGCGCCTCGGGGCGGTGCAACGTGATGATGCCGACGGCGTCTTGGGCCGAGACAAGGATGTTTTCATAGGTCATGACTGCCTCACGCGATGTGAACAAGGATCTTGCCCATGCGGGCGGGGTCTTCGAGGTGGTCGAAGGCCGCCGACATCTCGGCCAACGGAAAGGCGCGGTCGATCAGCGGAACGAAACCTCCTGCCTCCCAGGCGCGGATCAGCCGGCGGAACTCCTCCAACGAGCCCATGGTCGAGCCGTGGACCGACAGCTGCCGCACGAAAAGCCGCTGGATGTCGGCCGACGGATGCGCCCCCGTTGTGGCCCCGCAGGTCACCAGATGGCCGCCGCGCGCCAGGCTGCGCAGCGAGGCGGCCCAGGTTCTTTCGCCGACATTGTCGATGACCAGATCGGCGCCTTCGCCACCCGTCAGGCGCAACACCGCCTTCGGCACATCCTGGCCGCGGTAGTCGATGGCCTCGATCCCGAGATTGCGGAAATGCGCCAGCTTATCGTCGCCGGTGGTGGTGACGATCACCTGCGCGCCCGCCATGCGCGCCAGTTGCATCGCCGCATATGCGACGCCGCCGCCCGCGCCTTGCACCAGAACGGTCCGGCCGGGCGCAGCCGGCATCTGGCCGAAGACCATGCGCCAGGCGGTAAGATAGGCCACGCCCAGCACCGCCGCCTGGTCCATGTCGGCATGAGGCGACAGCCTGACCAGCGACCGTGCCGGCAGGACCACCTGTTCGGCGAAGGTGCCGTGGCGATGCTCGCCCAGGATGCGGGCGGAATGGCAAAGCGGCTGGTCCCCGGCAAGGCAGGGCCGACAGGCGCCGCAGAACTCGTAGGGATAGAGGATGACCCGGTCCCCCGACGCCAGCCCGGAATCGCCCGGCGCCTCGATCACCTCGCCCACGCCATCCACGCCCATGATCAGCGGAAGGTCGTGGGTGATGCCGGCACCATTGTCGCGCATGTAGAGATCGACCCGATTGACCGAGGCCGCGACCATGCGCACCCGCGCCCAGCCTTGCGGACAATCCGGGGCCGGCAGGTCGTCCAGGCTGACCCCGTCGAGACCCCGCTTATGCAGAACGATAGCTTTCATGCAGATTCCTCCCTCTCTGGCGGAAAGGTAAATGCATTGTCATAATATGGCAATAGGTTGCATATGGCGCCACAAACTTTGACAGCTAATGCTTATAAATTCTGGCTTGATGGATGTTCTCCATGAGATTATATATAAATATATTGTCATAAATGCGGAGGATGAGATGGCGATGGATCCCGATACGCTCGCGCAGCTTTGCGCGACCTTGCGCCGCTTCGTGGACGAGCAGCTGATCCCGGCCGAGGCCGAGGTTGCCGAAACCGACGCCATTCCCGAGCGGATCGTTGCCGGCATGCGTGAGCTGGGCCTGTTCGGGCTGACCGCACCCGAGGAATACGGCGGGCTGGGCCTGACCATGGAGGAGGAGGTCATGGCCATCTTCGAGCTCGGCCGCGCCGCGCCGGCCTTCCGCTCGATGTTCGCGACCAATGTCGGCATCGGCATGCAGGGCATCGCCATTGACGGCACGCCCGAGCAGAAGGCGAAATACCTGCCGCGGCTGGCCTCGGGCGAGTTGATCGGCTCGTTCGCGCTGACCGAGCCGGATGTCGGCTCGGACGCCGGTTCGGTCAAGGCGACGGCCCGGAGGGACGGCGACTTCTATGTGCTGAACGGCACCAAGCGTTTCATCACCAACGCCCCCCACGCCGGGCTGTTCACCGTCATGGCGCGCACCGATCCCGGGCAGAAGGGCGCTGCCGGCGTCTCGGCCTTTGCGGTCGAGCGTGACACGCCCGGCCTGTCCCTGGGCAAGCCGGAAAAGAAGATGGGCCAGCAGGGCGCCCATGTCTGCGACGTGATCCTGGACGATTGCCGCGTGCCGGTCTCGGCGTTGATCGGCGGGGTCGAGGGGCAGGGGTTCAAGACGGCGATGAAGGTGCTGGACAAGGGGCGGCTGCATATCGCGGCGGCCTGTGTCGGCCTGGCCGAGCGGATCATCGACGACATGCTGGACTATGCCGTCGCGCGCCGGCAGTTCGGCCGGCCGCTGGCGGATTTCCAGCTGCTGCAGGCGATGTTCGCCGATTCCCGCGCCGATGCCTATGCGGCACGCTGCATGGTGCTGGACGCGGCGCGCAAGCGCGACGATGGCCGGGATGTCGGGGTCGAGGCCTCCTGCGCCAAGATGTTCGCCTCGGAGGCGGTGGGCCGGATCGCCGACCGCAACGTGCAGGTGCATGGCGGCAATGGCTATATCCGCGAATACCGGGCCGAGCAGCTCTATCGTGACGCGCGGCTGTTCCGCATCTACGAGGGCACGACGCAGATCCAGCAGATCATCATCGCCAAGGCGATGGCGGCAGAGGCGCGGGCGCGGGCCGGTCTCTAGCGTGGCCGGGGCGGCGGGCTATTCCGCCGCCTTCCTGTCCGGCCCGGCCTCCGTGTCGATATCCTTGAAATTGCGCAGCATCTTGTCGAGGTAATGGATCATGTGGATCCGATCCTCGGTCGAGAAGCCGCGCAGCGCCTTGTCGTAGTAATCCGAGATCACCGGCCGCATGTCCTCGTCCCACAGGCTGCGGCCCTTGTCGGTCAGGCGGATCAGGCGCGAGCGGTTGTCGTTTTGGTCCACCGCGCGCTCGATGTAATCCATCGCCTCCAGCCGCGTCAGCACACCGGTCAGGTTCTGCCGGCTGACCAGCAGGAAGGCCGCCAGATCGCCCACCGGGACGCCGTTCTCGAAGGCGGGGCGGGTCAGCGCCCCCAGCACCGCCCATTGCTGCGTGGTGACGTGGTGCTCGTCCAGCGCCCGGGTGCCGGTCTTGTGCAACATGTTGGCGCATTGGTAGAGGCGGAAAAAGAGCCGATTGCTCAGCCCCGATCCCAGATTCCCGATTTTCCTGCCACTTTTCGCCATGCCGCCAATCTGGCCGCAGTCGGGGCCAAGGTCAAGCCGTGCCGATGCGGCAAAATAAAGTAAATATATTGACATAAATTTGCGACTGCTGCAGGATGCTGCCAGGGAGGCCGTCCAGGGATTCGGACAAGGCAATTCAACAGAAATATCGCAAGAAAATGCGATTTCTCTGGCCGAGACCCTGTGGCCTGAAGTCAGGAAGGAGATCGCTTTGCGTGGCCTGAAAGGGAAAGTAGTTGTCGTAACTGGCGGCGGTGGTGGCATCGGTTCGGCCACCTGCCTGCGCTTCGCCGAGGAGGGGGCCCGGGTCGTCGTGGCCGATGTCGGTGCCGAGGCGGCCGGTCAGGTCGTCGAAGCGATCCGCGCGGTTGGAGGCGAGGCTACTGCGATGGTGGTGAACCTGATCGATTACGATGCCTCCGCCGCCGCTGTCGCCCGGGTCGAGGCCGAGTTCGGCCCCATCGATGTGCTGGTGAACAATGCAGGTTGGGATCTGTTTACGCCGTTCCTGAAATCCGGCCCGGATTTTTGGAACAAGATCATCGATATCAACCTGCGCACGGTGCTGAACATCACCAAGCCGGTGCTGGAATCGATGGTTGCTCGCGGTGCCGGCGGACGCATCGTGTCGATCGGATCGGACGCCGGCCGGGGCGGTTCGTCGGGGGAATCCGTCTATGGCGCCTGCAAGGCGGGGGTCATCGCCTTCATGAAGACCCTGGCGCGCGAACATTCCCGCCACGGCATCACCTTCAACACCGTCTGTCCGGGCGTGACCGAAACCGGGATGCTGGAAAACTTCATGGAAGCGGCCGGCGACAAGGAAAAGCTGCGCGTGGCATTTGCCAAGGCTGTCCCGCTGGGGCGGCTGGGCAAGCCCGAAGATCTGCCAGGCGCGATCCTGTTTCTGTCCAGCGACGACGCGGCCTTCATCACCGGTCAGGTGATCTCGGTCTCGGGCGGCCTGACCATGCACGGATGAAAGGGAAAGCCATGACCTATGAAGACATCATCTATGAGGTGAAGGACGGCGTCGCCACCATCACCATCAACCGCCCCGACAGGATGAACGCCTTTCGCGGCCAGACCTGCGAGGAACTGATCCACGCCTTCAACAAGGCCGGCTGGGACAAGTCCATCGGGGTTATCGTGCTGACCGGCGCCGGGGAGCGGGCTTTCTGCACCGGCGGCGATCAATCCGCCCATGAGGGGCAGTATGACGGGCGCGGCACCATCGGCCTGCCGATGGAGGATCTGCATTCCATCATCCGCGACGTGCCCAAGCCGGTGATCGCCAAGGTGCGCGGCTTTGCCGTGGGCGGCGGCAACGTGCTGTGCACGATCTGCGATTTCACCATCGCGGCGGAAAGCGCGCAGTTCGGCCAGGTCGGACCCAAGGTCGGCTCGGTCGATCCCGGTTTCGGCACCGCCTTCCTGGCCCGCGTGGTGGGCGAGAAGAAGGCGCGCGAGATCTGGTACATGTGTCGTCGCTACAAGGCGGCCGAGGCTCTGGCGATGGGCCTGGTGAACACGGTTGTCCCCGATGACCAGCTGGACGCCGAGGTGGACCGCTGGTGCGCCGAGATCATGGAGAAATCGCCCACCGCCATCGCCATCGCCAAGCGCAGCTTCAACATCGACACCGAGCATCAGCGCGGCATTGCAGGGCTCGGGATGTATGCGCTCAGCCTCTACTACGACACCGAAGAAAGCAAGGAAGGCGGCATTGCGTTCAAGGAGAAGCGCAAGCCAGATTTCCGAAAATTCTCAAGATAAATAAATGGTTATCAAGCAACTTGGGGAGGAGTTCATGCTTGAGAAGAACAAGAAAACCGTTGTCGCTGCGGTGCTGGCAGCCCTGGCCACATCTGCCGGGGCGCAGGACGGGCCGGTCAAGGTCGGCTTTGCCGCCGACCTTACCGGGGCCTGCGCTGCCCTGTCCGAGGACGGGCTGAACGGCGCGAAGATCGCCGCCGAGGAGATCAACGCGGCTGGCGGCATCCTGGGCCGTCCGGTCGAACTGATTGTGCGCGACACCCAGACCAAGCCCGACGAGGGCGCCAAGGTCGCGCGCGACCTGATCACCAAGGACAGGATCGACGTGTTGACCGGTGTCTGTTCTTCAGCGGTGATGCTGGCGGAAAGCGCGGTCTCGGCCGAGTTGAAAGTGCCGTTCTATGCCGCCATCGGCTCGACCCAGCGGGCCAATATCGAACTCTACCAGCCTTATTTCTGGCAGGTGCAGGCCAATGCCACGATGGAGGCCTATGCTGCGGCCGAATATGTGGCGAAGAAGCCCGAATGGAAGAAGATCTCGGCGCTTGGTTCCGACTACGAATGGGGCCATACCTCGGTCGCGGCCTTCACCGAGCGACTGAAGGAGCTGCGCCCCGATATCGCCTTTGCCGATCCGATCTATGCCAAGGTCGGCGAGACCGCGATGGCGCCCTATATCACCGCCACGCTGGCGCAGCAGCCCGATGCGGTCTTCGCCCCGCTGTTCGGTCCCTCGCTGGGCGCGACGCTGAAGCAGGGGCAGGGGTTCGGCTTTTTCCAGAAGACCAATCTCGTGACGCTGATGACGGTGGACACGTTGCAATCGCAAGGCGCCTCGATGCCCGCCGACAACGTCTATGGCATCGCCCGCGCACCGTTCTTTGCGCTGGAACAGTCGCCAGAGGTAACCGCCTTCATCGAGACCTATCGCGCCGCCTATGGCGAATATCCGACCGACTGGGCGATCAATGCCTATGACGGGCTGCATTTCTATGCCGCCGTGGCCGAAAAGGCCGGCACCGTCGAAGCCGATGCGATCATCGCCGCGCTGCCGCAGGTCAGCTTCGACGGGCTGCGCGAAAAGGGCCTGACTATCCGCGCGCTGGACGGCCAGATGAACGCGCCGGTCTATGTCGGCAAGGCGGCCAAGGTCGAGGGCTACGATTTCCCGATCCTGACCGAGGTGGAAAAGTTCGAGGGCGCGCCGCTGATGCCTGCCGAGGATCTGATCCTCCAGGCCCGTGGAGCTGCCAGGTAGGCCACTCTGCGAACCCGTCCCGGCGGGATGATCCGCCGGGACCAGCCAGAGGAAATCCAGATGGTTCTGATCCAGCTCGTCAATGGGCTCATGGAAGGCATGACGCTTTTCCTGATCGCCTCGGGCCTGACGCTGATCTTCGGCGTCACCCGCATCATCAACTTCGCCCATGGCTCTTTCTACATGCTGGGCGCGTTCCTGACCTATGAGCTGGTGCCGTTGATCGCGCCGGGCACGCTCTGGGGGTTTTTCGTCGCCGTGGCGGCTTCGGCGGCGGCCGTCTCGGCCCTGGGCGTCTTGTTCGAGACGACTGTGCTGCGCCGCATCTACGGCAAGGATGGTATCCTGCAGCTGATCGTCACCGTGGCGCTGGTGCTGATCATCCGCGACCTGGTGCGCATGACCTGGGGCGCGAACAGCGTCTCGGTGCAGATGCCCGATGCGCTGATGGGGGCGCTGGTGGTGGGCGACACCTATTTCCCGCTGTTCCCCATCGCGATCTTTGCCGCCGGGCTCATCGTGGTGCTGGCGATGATCTGGGTGATCTACTTCACCCGGGCGGGCATCCTTCTGCGCGCCGGCACCGATGACCGCGGCATGGTCGCGCTTCTGGGCGTGAACGAGAAGCTGATCTTCACCGCGGTCTTTGCCGCCGGGGCGTTTCTTGCCGGTCTGGCCGGGGGGCTGAGCGCGCCCTATGGCGAGGTGAATTACCTGCTCGACACCACCATCATCGTCTCGGCCTTCATCGTCTGCGTGATCGGGGGGCTGGGCAACCTGTACGGCGCTTTGGCCGGTGCGTTGGTGGTCGGCGTCACCAAGGCGATCGGGGTGATGTATTTCCCCCGCCTGTCGATGGTCCTGATCTTCCTGATCATGGCCGCCGTTCTCATCGCCCGCTCGATGGGCCGTCAGGGAGGCCCGGCACGATGACCGCGCAGGATCTGAAAACCCTCTGGGCCAGGGTGGCCCGTGCCACCGTCAGCTGGCAATTCGTGGTCCCGGCGCTGGCCGCGGTCCTGGCGATCAACTGGATGGCGTCGACCTCGACCTCGACCATGATGACCGAGATCATGATCATGGCGCTGTTCGCCTCGTCGCTGAACCTGCTGATGAGCTTCGGCCACATGGTCAGCTTCGGCCATGCCGCCTATTTCGGCCTTGGCGCCTATGGCTTCACCCTGGCCGTTGTGCGGGGCGGGGTGCCGCCGGAACTGGCGCTGGCTATCGGCCCGCTGGCCGCGGCACTTGGCGGGCTGGTCTTCGGCGCGCTCTGCGTGCGGCTGACGCAGATCTATTTCGCGATGCTGACGCTGGCCTGCGCGCAGATCACCTATACCGTGCTGTTCCAGTGGTATGACTTCACCGGCGGCGATACCGGCATCACCGGTTTCATGATCCCGCGCTTTGGCCTTTCCGAAAAGGGCTATGCGACGGCGGTGCTGGCGGTGGTCACGCTCTGCCTGCTGGCGCTGTGGGGGATCGTGAAATCCCCGCTCGGCCTGTCGATCCGCGCCGTGGGGCAGGATCGCTACCGGGCCGAGGCGCTTGGCCTGGGTGCGCGGCGGGTGCAGCTGGTGGCCTTCGTCATCGCCGCCTTTTTCGCCGGGGTCGCGGGCACGCTTTATTCGGTGCTGCATGGCGCGGCCTTCCCCGACTATGCCGGTCTGGGCATCACGCTGGACGGGCTGATCATGGTCGTCATCGGCGGCTTGAACAGCTTTGCCGGCGGTATCTGGGGCGGCATCATCTACGAATTGCTGGCCACCTTCGTCTCGAAGGTGATCCACGAATGGGAACTGGTGCTGGGCCTGATCCTGCTGGCGATCTGCCTGGTGGCCCCGGCCGGCTTCGCCGGTGTCTCGGCCCGGCTGCGGGCGATGCTCGGGGGATCCGCTGATGCAGCCGATCCTCTCCGCCCGCCACATCCGCAAGGCCTATGGTGCCTTCATCGCGCTGAAGGACATCTCCTTCGACATCCCCAGGGGTGAACGCCACGCCCTGATCGGCCCGAACGGGGCGGGGAAATCCACCTTCATCGCCTGCATCGCCGGGCAACTGCCGGGGGTGGAGGGCGAGATGATCTTCAAGGGCGAGAACATCCTGGCGCTGCCGCCGGCGCGGCTGGCCAAAAGGGGGATCGGCCGCACTTTCCAGATCAGCCGCGCCTTTCTGCACATGTCGGTGCTGGAAAACATGATGGCGGCTTACGTCATCGCTTCGGGCAAATGGGCCTCGCTCTCGGGCCGGGTCTATGCCGAAAAGATCGACCGTGCCCACGCCATGCTGGAAACCGTGGGCCTGGCCGAACGGTCGCGGGATACGGTCGCGGACTTGAGCCTCGGCGACCGCAAGCGGCTGGAATTCGGCATGGCGCTGGCCGCTGACCCGGACCTGCTGCTGCTGGACGAGCCCACCGCCGGCATGTCGATCAAGGAACGCCACTTCCTGATGGAGATGGTGGCCGAACGGGTCGATGCCACCGGCAAGACGCTGATCTTCGTCGAACACGACATCGACGTGGTGATGAAGATCGCCCGGCGCGTCACCGTCATGGTGCGCGGCGCGATCCTGGCCCAGGGCAGCCCCGAGGACATCAAGGCCAATGACGAGGTGCAGGCCGTCTATCTGGGAGGGGGGCACTGATGATGCTGCGCATTTCAGACCTGCACGCCGCCTATGGCAAGGCCGAGGTTCTGCACGGGATCGACCTGGAGGTCGCGCCTGGCGAGGTGGTCTGCCTGATCGGGCGGAACGGGGTCGGCAAATCCTCGACGATGAAGTCCATCGTCCGTGACCAGATTGCCGTGACGGGGGCGAGATCGTCTTCGACGGTGCCCCGCTGGCCGGGATGCGCCCGCATGAGGTGATCCGCCGCGGCGTGGGCTATGTGCCCGAGGACCGGCGCGTCTTCGCCTCGCTTTCGGTACTGGAAAACCTGAACGTGCCGCGGCCGGTCGCCGCCGCCGCCGGCCGCCGCCGCTGGACGGTGGACGAGGTGTTCCGCCTGTTCCCGCAATTGCACGACTATCGTCACCGCAAGGCAGGGGTGATGAGCGGGGGCGAGCAGCAGATGCTGTCCATCGCCCGGTCGCTGCTGACCTGCCCGAAGCTTCTGCTGCTCGACGAGCCGCATGAGGGGCTGGCGCCCAAGATCGCCGAGGAGGTGGTCGACGCCATCGTCGCGCTGAAACGCGAGGGGGTGTCGATGATCGTGTCCGAACAGGCGCTGAACACGATCCGTCGCTGCGCCGACCGGGTCTATGTCATCGACCGGGGCATGATGGTCTGGAACGGCAGCGTGGACGGCTTCTATGCCGACCCGGAAATCACCCGCAAATATCTGATGGTTCAATGAGGCAGCCCATGTATCCCACCATCTTCGACACCGAGGAACTGAACGCACTGCGCGACCTCGCCCGCAAGTTCGCCGCCGAGAAACTGGCCCCCGGCTATCAGGCGCGTGAGAAGGCGGGCGGCTTCGGCCCCGATCTTCTGCGCGAGATGGGCGGCCTTGGCCTGATCGCGCCGGAACTGCCCGAGGAATTCGGCGGCCTCGGCTCCGGCGCCATCTATTCCGGCGTCATCATCGAGGAAATCGCCCGGGGCGATTTCAACATGGGCTATGTCAACATCCTCGCCTCGCTGAACGGGCAGATCCTCGCGAATTTCGCCAATCCCGAGATCAAGCGCGAATGGTTGCCCAAATTGATCGGGGGCGAGTTGATCGTCGCCATCGCCCTGACCGAGCCGCGTGGTGGTTCGGATGCCGCGAACCTGGGCTTGCGGATGGAACGCGACGGCGACCATTATGTGATCAACGGCGAAAAGACCTCGATCTCCTGCGCCGATCAGGCGAAAGGCGCGGTGGTCTTTGCCCGCACCGGCAGGCCCGAGGACAGGGCGCGCGGCATTTCCGCCGTCTTCGTGCCGATGGACACGCCCGGCATTTCCACCACCCGCTTCACCGACCTGGGCCAGCACGCCATCGGCCGCGGCTCGATCTTCTTCGACAACGTGCGCGTGCCCGCCGATCACCTGCTGGGAGAGGAGGGCAAGGGCTTCGTCCAGGTCATGCAGGGCTTCGACTTCTCGCGTTCGCTGATCGGGCTGCAATGCCTGGGCACCGCGCGGCAATCGCTGGACGAGACCTGGGACTATATCGGCGGGCGCAGGGCTTTCGACAAACCGCTGGCCGCCTTCCAAGGCATCACCCACCAGCTTGCCGATTTCGACACCAAGGTCGAGGCGGCGCGGTTGCTGTCGCTGAACGCGCTGTGGCTCAAGGACAACGGTCTGCCGCATGTGGCGGAGGCTGCGATGGCGAAATGGTGGCCGCCGCTGCTGGCCTACGAGGCGATCCATGCCTGCCTGCTGATCCATGGCCATGCCGCCTATTCCAACGAATTGCCGTTCGAGCAGCGGCTGCGCGACGTGCTGGGCCTGCAGATCGGCGACGGCACCGCGCACATCATGAAGAACATCATCGCCCGCGAGCGGGCCGGCAAGGCCGTCACCGGCTGAGCCGGGAGAAAAAGGGGAGGAAGAACCCATGAAATTCGATGCCGTCCTGATCGAACCGCGCCGCGCCCGGATGGAGGCCGAGGGTCTATGGCCCGGCAAGACGCTGCTCGACTATTTCGAGGATTGTCTGCGCGAAAAGCCGCAGGCGGTGGCGCTGACCAGCATCGTGACAGCGACCGGCGACCGCCGCGACCTGACCTGGACCGAGCTTGACGCGCTGTCCTGGCGCGTGGCGGCGGGGCTGCGCAGGCTCGGCCTTGGCCGCGACGACGTGCTGGCCTGCCAGCTTTCCAACAGCTGGGAGCTCGTCGCGCTCTACATCGGCTGCCGCAAGCTGGGCGTGGTCTTCAATCCGGTGATGCCGATCTTTCGCGAACACGAGCTGCTGTTCATGCTGAAGCATGGCGAGGCCAAGGCCTTTGTGGTGCCGAAACTGTTTCGCGGCTTCGACCACGAGACCATGGCCGAGAGCATGCGCCCCGATCTGCCCGACCTGCGCCATGTCATCGTTGCCGGCGGCGATGGACCGAACAGCTTCGATGCGCTGTTGCTGGATCCGGCGCTGGAGGTGGGCGCGGATCTGCGCGCCGTCTCGGCTCGTGACCGGGGCGATGCGAACGACGTTTGCCAGCTGATCTACACCTCGGGCACCACGGGCGAGCCGAAGGGCGTGATGCATACGGCCAACACGATGTATTCCAACCTGGTGGCCTATGCCGACCGGCTGCATCTGGGCGCGGATGACACCGTGCTGATGTTCTCGCCGATGGCGCACCAGACCGGCTTCATGTATGGGTTCCTGATGCCGGTGATGCTGTGCGCCCGCATGATCCTGATGGACAGCTGGGACAAGGATCTTGCCGCACGGCTGATCCAGGACGAGCGGGTCAGCTTCACCATGGCCTCGACCCCTTTCCTGATGGACCTGACCTCGGCGGTCGAGGAAGGTGCCACCGATCCTTCCTCGCTGCGCATCTTCCTTTGCGCCGGCACCGCGATCCCCGGACCCCTGGTCGAACGGGCGCAGCGGATATTGGACGCCAAGGTCATTTCGGCCTGGGGCATGACCGAGAACGGCGCCGTCACGGTGGTCGCGCCCGAGGATCCTGACGAGCGTTCGGTCCAGACCGACGGCTTTGCCCTGCCGGGGATGGAGCTGCAGATCCGCGACCCCGACGGCATGCCGCTGGGCCCGGGGCAGGAGGGAGAACTGTTCGTGCGCGGCTGTTCGAACTTCGCCGGTTATCTCAAGCGTCCGCAATGGAACGCTACCGATGCCGAGGGCTGGTTCGATACCGGCGACATCGCGCGCATGGATGAGCAGGGCTATATCCGGATCTGCGGCCGTTCCAAGGACGTGATCATCAGGGGCGCCGAGAATATTCCGGTCGTCGAGGTCGAGGCGCTGCTTTACAAGCATCCGGCCGTGCAGCAGGTCGCCATCGTTGCCTATCCGGACGAAAGGCTGGGCGAGCGTGCTTGCGCCTTCATCGTGCCGAAGCCCGGCCAAAGCATCGACCTCCCGGCGATGGTGAACTTCCTGTCCGGCCTTCATCTGGCCAAGCAGTATTTCCCCGAGCGGCTGGAAATTCGCGACCGCCTGCCTTCGACCGCATCGGGCAAGATCCAGAAATTTGCGCTGCGCAACGAACTGCGGGCCGAATACGAGGCCATGAAGAAATGACCCGTATCGCGGGACCGCGTGTCGTGCTGACAGGGGCAGGCGGCCCGATGGGTCGCGCCGTCGCCCGGCGGCTGTTGCAGGACGGGGCAGAGGCTCTGGCCCTGACCGACATCTCGGGCACACGGCTGGCGGAAACCGTGGCGCTTCTGGGCACCGAATATCCTGCCGCGCGCATTGTTTCGTTGCGTTGCGACATTACCGCCGCAGCTGAGGCCGAGGCGTTCTGCGCCCTGGCGCAGGAAGGCTTCGGCGGCGCCGATGTGCTGGTCAATACCGTGGGCGGCATCCGCTCGCCCCGGCTCTACACTCCGTTCCTGGAAATGGACGAGGCGCAGTTCCGCTCGACCTTCGAGCTGAACCTGATGGGCAATTTCCACCTGATCCGGGCCTTCGCGCCGGGGATGGTTGAGCGCAGGTTCGGCCGGATCGTCAACTTCGCGACGGTGGTGTTCGGCGGCGAGGCGGGGCAGGTGGATTACGCAGCCGCCAAGGCCGCCATCGCCTCGCTGACACGCAGCCTTGCGGCCGAACTGGCCCCCGCCGTGACCGTCAACGCCGTCGCGCCGGGGCTGACCCGCACCTCGGTCACGCAGAACATGCCCGAGGCCGAGGCGGCGCGGCTGACCGCGCTGGCCTTCAATCGCCGCATGGCCGAACCCGAGGAAATCGCCGAAGCGGTGGCCTTCTTCGCCTCGGACGCGGCCCGCTTTGTCACCGGCGAAATCATGGCCGTCTCCGGCGGCATCCACCCGCATCTCTGAAAGGCAGACATGAGCGACGCGGTTCACCTTTCCCTTGCCGACGATATCGCACTGATCACCATCGACAACCCGCCGGTGAACGTCGCCTCGCGCGCGGTGCGCGCGGGGCTGATGATGGCGCTGGACCGGGCGGAAGCCGCCGGCGTCGCGCGCGTGGTGCTGACCGGCGCGGGAAAAACCTTTGTCGCCGGGGCGGATGCGAAAGAGTTCTCGGCCCCGCCGCGGCCACCGCATCTGCCCGATATCGCAAACCGGATCGAGAGCTTCCCGGTGCCGGTCGTGGCCGCGATCAACGGCGCGGCACTGGGTGGCGGGCTGGAACTGGCGCTGGCCTGCGCCGCGCGGGTGGCGGCGCCCCGCGCGACCCTGGGCCTGCCCGAGGTGACGCTGGGCGTGGTCCCCGGCGCAGGCGGCACGCAGCGGTTGCCGCGGCTGGTCGGGCTGGAGCAGGCGCTGTCGCTGATCCCCGAGGGCCGGGTGATCGGTGCGGCCGAGGCGCTGCGGATCGGCCTCGTCGATGCCATGACCGACGATCCTGTGGCCGCGGCGCGGATATTGGCCCTGCCGGATCGTCCCGCGACCGGCGCGCGGCCCGCGCCCGCCTGCGATCCCGTCGCCATCGAGGCTGCCCGAAAGCAGGCCGCCCGGCGCAGCCCGCAGCAGATCGCCCCGCAAAGGGCCATCGACCTGATCGAAGCTGCCGTGCGCCTGTCCTTGGCCGAGGGGCTGGCGCTGGAACGCCAGAACTTTCTGGATCTGAAGACCGGCGATCAGGCCGCTGCCTTGCGCTATGTCTTCTTTGCCGAACGCGCCGCAATGGGGCAGGGCAAGGCCCAGGGGGCGGATGTCCGTTCGGCCGTGGTTGTGGGCGGCGGCACGATGGGCGCGGGCATTGCCTATGCCCTGGCCGGTATTGGCGTCACCGTCACGCTGGTTGAGACCGACGCCGCCGCTGTGGAACGCGCCCGTGCCAATATCGCGCGGTTGTTCGACGATGCGGTCAAGCGTGGCAAGGCCAGTGCGGAACGGGCCGCTTCGGACATGGAGCGGCTGTTCACCTTCCGCGCCGGTTATGACGATCTGCCCCCGGTGGACATTGCCATCGAGGCCGTGTTCGAGGATCTGTCGATCAAACGGCAGGTTTTTGCCGCGCTGGATGCGGCCCTGCCGGAAACCGCGATCCTGGCAACCAATACCTCGTATCTGGACCCTGACCGGATCACCGAGGGGCTGCGCAATCCCACGCGCTTCCTCGGCCTGCATTTCTTCAGCCCGGCGCATGTGATGAAGCTGGTCGAGGTGATCCGGGCGCGGGACACCGGGCCGGAAACCCTTGTCACCGCCCTGCGGCTCGCGGCGCGGCTGAGGAAGATTCCGGTGCTGGCCGGGGTCTGCGACGGCTTCATCGGCAACCGCATCCTGACCCGTTATCGCCAGTGCTGCGACGTGATGCTGATCGAGGGCGCGCTGCCGGCGCAGATCGACGCAGCGATGCGCGGCTTCGGCCTGGCGATGGGGCCTTACGAGGTGCAGGACCTGTCGGGGCTGGACATCGCCTATGCCAACCGCAAGCGGCTGGGCTGGAAGACCATGCCGGGCTTTCGCTACATCCCCATCGCCGACCGCATCGTCGAGGAGACCGGCCGCCTGGGCCGCAAGACCGGCGCCGGCTGGTATGACCATACGGGCGGCAAGGCCGTATCCTCGGCGCTGATCGACGGGATCGTGGTGGAGGAAAGCGCGCGGGCGGGGATTGTACGGCGTCGATTCACCGACGCGGAGATCGTGGCCCGTGCGACTGCCGCGATGGTCGAGGAGGGCTTCCGTATCCTTGGCGAACGGATTGCTGAACGCGCGGCCGACATCGACCTCGTGATGATCCACGGCTACGGCTTTCCGCGCTGGCGCGGCGGGCCGATGCATTGGGCGGGCCGCGTCGGCCTGTCTGAAATCCTGCGGCGGATCGAAGGTTATGCCGCCGAAGACCCACTGTCCTGGAGCGTTCCCGACCTGCTGGCCCGCGCCGCGGCCGAAGGCAAGACCCCCGAAGAATTGTGAGGATCCGATGACCGACGCTTTCATCTGCGATTATATCCGCACGCCGATCGGCCGCTATGGCGGGGCGCTGGCCCCGCTGCGCACCGACGATCTGGCCGCGCTGCCGCTGGCGGCGCTTCTGGCGCGCAATCCGGGCCTCGACCCGGCGGCGGTGGAGGAGGTCTGGCTGGGCTGCGCCAACCAGGCCGGCGAGGACAATCGCAACGTCGCGCGCATGGCGCTATTGCTGGCGGGCCTGCCGGAAACCGTGCCGGGGGTGACGGTGAACCGCCTCTGCGGCTCGGGGCTCGAGGCCGTCGCGGCTGCCGCCCGCGCGATCCAGTCGGGCGACATGGATCTGGCCATCGCCGGGGGCGTCGAAAGCATGACCCGCGCGCCTTTCGTGCTGCCCAAGGCGCCGGGTGCCTGGAGCCGCGCGCACGAAATCCATGACACCACCATCGGATGGCGCTTCGTCAATCCGCGGATGCAGGCGCAATACGGCACCGACTCCATGCCCGAGACTGCGCAGAACCTGGCCGACGATCACGCGATCAGCCGCGAGGATCAGGACGCCTTCGCCCTGCGCTCGCAGCAGAAAGCCGCTGCGGCGCAGGCGAGCGGCCGGCTGGCGCAGGAAATCCTGCCGGTGACCGTTGCGCTCGGGCGCGGCAAGACGGCCGAAGTGACTCAGGACGAACACCCCCGCGCCACCACGCTTGAGGATCTGACCCGCTTGAAGCCGATCACCCGGCCTGACGGGTCGGTCACTGCCGGCAACGCCAGCGGCGTGAACGATGGTGCGGCGGCGTTGATCGTGGCGTCGGAGGTGGCGGTGAAGCGCCACGGCCTGACGCCACGCGCGCGCGTCGTGGGTGGCGCCTCGGCCGGTGTCGCGCCACGCGTGATGGGCTACGGCCCGGTGCCTGCGGTGCGCAAGCTGCTGGAAAAGGCCGGGATCGGCATCGAGGCGGTGGCGCTGATCGAGCTGAACGAGGCCTTCGCAGCGCAGGCGCTGGCCGTTACCCGTAGCCTGGGCCTTGCGGACGACGACCCCCGCGTGAACCCCAATGGCGGCGCCATCGCGCTTGGCCATCCGCTGGGCATGTCGGGCGCCCGCATCGCCGGTTCCGCCGCCTTCGATCTGTCGCAGGGCACCGGCCGCCACGCCCTTGTCACGATGTGCATCGGCGTCGGCCAGGGCTCGGCACTGCTTCTCGAACGTGTTTGATTCCCGGAGGATTTCTGATGACCGATAGACCGAAACCCAGCCCGAAGGACGTCCCTGAACTGTCGCGTTTCGACTGGGAGGACGCCCTCCGGCTGGATGGGCAGCTGACGGAGGACGAGCGGGCGATCCGCGATGCCGCCCGGGTCTATGCGCAGGAAAAGCTGCAGCCGCGTGTGATCGAAGCTTTCGCGAAAGAGGAAACCGACCCCGAAATCTTCCGTGAAATGGGCGCGATGGGCCTGTTGGGCGTCACCATCCCCGAGGAATATGGCGGCATCGGCGCGAACTACGTCAGCTACGGCCTGATCGCGCGCGAGGTTGAGCGGGTCGATAGCGGCTATCGCAGCATGATGTCGGTGCAGGCCTCTCTGGTGATGTATCCGATCTATGCCTACGGATCCGAGGAACAGCGCCGCAAATATCTTCCCAAACTGGCTTCGGGCGAGTTCATCGGCTGCTTCGGCTTGACGGAGCCCGATGCGGGATCCGACCCCGCCGGGATGAAGACCACGGCGAAGAAGACCGCGGCTGGCTATGTTCTCAACGGCACGAAGATGTGGATCTCGAACAGCCCCATCGCCGATGTCTTCGTGGTCTGGGCTAGGTCCGAGGCGCATGGCGGCAAGATCCGCGGCTTTGTGCTGGACAAGGGAACCAGGGGCCTGTCGGCGCCCAAGATCGGCGGCAAGCTAAGCCTGCGCGCCTCGATCACCGGCGAGATCGTGATGGACGGTGTGGAGGTGGGCGAGGACGCGCTTCTGCCACATGTCGAGGGGCTGAAGGGTCCGTTCGGCTGCCTTAACCGCGCCCGCTACGGCATTTCCTGGGGGGTGCTGGGCGCAGCCGAGTTCTGTTTCCATGCCGCGCGACAATATGGCCTCGACCGCAAGCAGTTCGGCAAGCCCTTGGCGAACACGCAGATCTACCAACTCAAGCTGGCAAATATGCTGACCGAGATCAGCCTGGGCCTTCAGGCTTCCTTGCAGGTGGGGCGCCTGCTCGACGTTGCGAATGCCGCGCCCGAGATGATCTCCGTCGTCAAGCGCAACAACTGCGGCAAGGCGCTGGAGATCGCGCGGGTTGCCCGCGACATGCATGGCGGCAATGGGATTTCCGAGGAATTCCAGGTGATCCGGCACATGGTCAATCTGGAAACCGTCAACACCTACGAAGGCACCCATGACGTGCATGCCCTGATCCTGGGCCGCGCGATCACCGGGCTGCAGGCGTTCTATTGAGGAGCATCCGATGAAGATCCTCGTGCCAGTGAAGCGGGTGATCGACTACAACGTGAAGGCGCGGGTTCGCGCGGATGGCACGGGTGTCGATCTGGCGAATGTGAAGATGTCGATGAACCCGTTCGACGAGATCGCGGTGGAGGAGGCGATCCGTCTGAAGGAGGCCGGCCAGGCCGAGGAGATCATCGCCGTCAGCATCGGCGTGAAGCAGGCGGCCGAGACGCTGCGCACCGCGCTGGCGATGGGCGCCGACCGGGCCATTCTCGTCACCGCCGCCGATGACGTGCATCAGGACATCGAGCCCTTGGCGGTGGCGAAGATCCTGGCCAAGGTCGCCGAAGCCGAGGGCACCGAGCTGGTCATCGCCGGCAAGCAGGCCATCGACAACGACATGAACGCCACCGGCCAGATGCTGGCGGCGATCCTGGGCTGGGCGCAGGCCACCTTCGCCAGCAAGGTCGAGATCGAAGGGGCCAAGGCCAAGGTGACGCGCGAGGTCGACGGCGGCCTCCAGACCATCGCGGTGGCGCTGCCGGCGGTGGTCACCGCCGACCTGCGGCTGAACGAGCCGCGCTATGCGAGCCTGCCGAACATCATGAAGGCCAAGAAGAAGCCCTTGGAGGAAAAGACCGCCGGTGATTACGGCGTCGACGTCGCGCCGCGTCTCGAGGTGGTCTCGGTGCGCGAGCCCGAGGGCCGCAAGGCCGGCATCAAGGTCGGCTCGGTGGACGAGCTGCTGGGCAAGCTGAAAGAAGCGGGGGTGATCTGATGGCTGTTCTGCTGCTTGGGGAAGTGACGAACGGGGTGCTGAACCGCGATGCGACGGCGAAGGCGGTGCAGGCGGTCAAGGCGCTTGGCGAGGTGACGGTGCTCTGCGCCGGTGCCTCGGCGAAAGCGGCCGCCGAGGAGGCCGCGACGATCGCCGGCGTCGCCAGGGTGCTGGTGGCGGAAGCGCCGCTCTACGGCCACCGCCTGGCCGAGCCGACCGCGGCGCTGATCCTGGGCCTGGCCGGCGATTACGACCACATCGCCGCGCCGGCGACCACGGACGCCAAGAACGTCATGCCGCGGGTTGCGGCGCTTCTCGACGTGATGGTGCTGTCGGACGTCTCGGCCATCCTCGACGCGAACACGTTCGAGCGGCCGATCTATGCCGGCAACGCCATCCAGGTGGTGCGCTCGAAGGACGCGAAGAAGGTCTTCACCATCCGCACCGCCAGCTTCGACGCGGCGGGGATCGGCGGCAACGCCCCGGTCACCGAGGCCGCGCTGGCCGCCGATCCCGGCCTGTCCTCCTGGGTGGCCGACGAGGTGGCCGAGAGCGACCGTCCCGAGCTGACCTCGGCGAAACGCGTGGTCTCGGGCGGCCGCGGCCTCGGCTCGAAGGAGAGCTTCGCGATCATCGAAGAGCTGGCCGACAAGCTCGGCGCCGCGGTGGGCGCCTCCCGCGCGGCGGTGGACAGCGGCTATGCCCCGAACGACTGGCAGGTCGGCCAGACCGGCAAGGTGGTCGCCCCCGAGCTCTATGTCGCGGTGGGCATCTCGGGCGCGATCCAGCACCTGGCGGGGATGAAGGACAGCAAGGTGATCGTGGCGATCAACAAGGACGAGGAGGCGCCGATCTTCCAGATCGCCGATTACGGCCTGGTGGGCGACCTGTTCTCCGTGGTGCCCGAACTCACCGGCAAGCTCTGAGCGCTTTCACCGTTTCCGCAAATACCCCGGGGGGAGCGACCCCGCGGCCCCATCGAGGGGCCACGGGGCCGCGGGGGGCAGAGCCCCCGGACCCTGCGCACCGCAACCACCATCAGCCAGCCAAGGGGGCCGAGCCATGTCCGAAATTGAACGCGAGTCGATGGATTACGACGTGGTGATCGTCGGCGGCGGCCCGAGCGGGCTGTCGGCGGCGATCCGGCTCAAGCAGCTGAACCCCGCGCTTTCCGTGGTGCTGCTGGAGAAGGGCTCGGAGATCGGCGCGCATATCCTCTCGGGCGCGGTGCTCGACACTTCGGGCCTCGACCGGCTGATCCCGGACTGGAAGGACCGGGGTGCCCCGGTCAGCACCGAGGTGAAGGAGGACAACTTCTACATCCTCGGCCCGCATGGCCAGGTCCGGGTGCCGAACTGGCCGATGCCGCCGCTGATGTCGAACCACGGCAAATACATCGTCTCGATGGGCAATGTCTGCCGCTGGCTCGCCGCTGAGGCCGAGGCGCTGGAGGTCGAGATCTTCCCCGGCATGGCCTGCTCGCAACTGGTCTATGAGGGCGAGCGCGTCGTCGGCGTCGTCGCCGGCGAGATGGGCCTCAACGCCGACGGCACCCCCGGCCCGGCCTACGAGCCCGGCATGGAACTGCGCGGCAAATACGTGCTGATCTGCGAAGGCGTGCGCGGCAGCCTCGCCAAGGAACTCATCGCGAAATACGACCTCTCGGCCGGCCACGAGCCGCAGAAATTCGGCCTCGGGATGAAGGAGATCTGGGAGATCGAGCCCTCCAAGGCCAAGCCCGGCACGGTGACGCATACGATGGGCTGGCCCTTGGGCAAGAATGCCGGCGGCGGCAGCTTCATCTATCACCTTGAGGGCAACCAGGTGCTGGTCGGCTTCGTCGTGCACCTGAACTATGCCAACCCGTATCTCTATCCCTACATGGAGTTCCAGCGCTTCAAGCATCACCCGCTGGTCGCGGAGCTGCTCGAAGGCGGCAAGCGCGTCGCCTATGGCGCCCGCGCCATCTCCGAGGGCGGCTGGCAATCGATCCCGAAGCTGACCGTGCCGGGGGCGGCGCTCTTGGGCTGCTCGGCCGGGCTGGTGAACGTGCCGCGCATCAAGGGCAACCACAACGCCATGCTCTCGGGCATCGCCGCGGCCGAGGCAGCAGCCGCCGCCATCGCCGCCGGCCGCGCGGGCGACGAGCTGACCGATTACGAGGCCGACCTGCGTTCCGGCCCCATCGCCCGCGACCTGAAGCCGGTCCGCAACGTCAAGCCGCTCTGGTCGAAGCTGGGGCTCTGGGCCAGCCTGGCGCTGGGCGGCTTCGACATGTGGGTGGCGAACCTGACCGGCTGGAACCCGCTGGGCACCTGGAAGCACGGCAAGACCGATGCCGAGGCCACTGGCAAGGCGGCGGATTTCCAGCCGATCGACTATCCGAAGCCGGACGGCAAGCTGAGCTTCGACCGGCTGACCAATGTGGCGTTCTCCTTCACCAACCACGAGGAAAGCCAGCCCTGCCACCTGAAGCTGAAGGACGCCTCGATCCCGATTTCGGTGAACCTGCCGCTTTATGCCGAGCCGGCGACGCGCTACTGCCCGGCCGGGGTCTATGAGGTGCTGGAGGGCGAGGGCGGCCCGCGCTTCCAGATCAACTTCCAGAACTGCGTGCATTGCAAGACCTGCGACATCAAGGATCCCTCCCAGAACATCAACTGGACAACCCCACAGGGCGGAGACGGGCCGAACTACCCGAATATGTAGGACAAAAGCATGGCAGCGAATTTCATCTGGTCCCGCCGCGTTGGTTTCGGCGACTGCGACCCTGCGCGCATTGCCTATACCGGCAAGATCGCCGACTTCGCGCTCGAAGCGCTGGAGGCATTCTGGGACGATCTCCTGGATGGCGAAAGCTGGTACGAAATGAATGTCGATCACGGCTACGGGATGCCTTTCGTCAAGATGGATTACGCCTTTTCGCGCCCAATCACGCCGCGCGCGCCCTTGCTGTGCCATGTCGCGCCGACGCGGATCGGGACCACATCCGTCGCTATGCATGTGCGGGGCATCCAGCAGGAACTCCCGTGTTTCGAGGCCAGTTTCATTTCGGTCTTCGTGGCCCTGGAGAAACTGGTCAAGATTGAGATCCCTGTGCATATCCGTGCTGCCCTGAACCGGCGCTATCCCGAACTGGAGAGAATGAGCCCATGTCACAGGACATGACCCCCCTGATCCGGGGCCGCGGTTCAGCCCCGGATCTTGCCGGTTTCAGAACGCCAGTCTGCAGGCCCTGCGGATGGCGATCTGGACCGGCGATGGCGGCAAGGCCGAGGCGAACTCGGTCCTTGGCAGCCAGAGAGGGTTGAGCCGGGACGCGGGGTTTTGTCCTCCGGTGCGGTTGCGCGGCATGAACCAGGAACGGATGGCATAAACAGACCGTGCCCGCCGCGGCTGTCGCAAGCGGCTCGGGTGAGTCTCGGCCAAGGCACAGACATGTGCCGACAGGGGCCGCGGCGTCGCGTCTGGCGCACCATGAGGCTGCAACGCGCGGGCGATGGCGGCGTGCGCGCCCTTCCTGATCCGGGGGCGCCTGGGGTTCTGCCATGACAAGCCTTGCACAGCGGGCAGGCAGGTCGGACGACTTGGAGCTGATCCGGTAAGGCTCCCGGCCATGGTGTTTCTGCCGGGAAGCGGTTGACAGAAGATGGCCTGAATTATAAACGAACGACCGTATTGAAATTCTGGTGGCGAATATGGGACGCAAGCGCACGATCGACCGCGACGAGTTGATGGGCGCCATCGAACGGGTGGCGCGGCGTTCGGGCATTACCGGGCTCAGCATCGACGCCGTGGCCAAGGAGGCCGGGATCAGCAAGTCCAGCGTGGTCTATGATTGCGAAAGCAAGGCCGGGCTGCTGGCTGCCTTCATCCGCCACAAGATGGCCCAGCATCAGGCGCGCTTCGTCGAGATCCGCGCCCGGCGCGAGGGCGAGCCGAACGCCCGGCTGCGCGCGCTGATCGACGAATACCGCCGCGTGCCGACCGACGAGGAGCTGGACATGGCGCTGCTCATCAGCGCCAGCATGGGCGAACATGCCGAATGCCGCGAGATCATGCGCGAAAAGCTGGCCGGCGATGCCGAGACGGTGGCGGCCCAGGCGGCCGACCGGCGGCGGATGCTGATGGCGCTGCTGACGCTGCACGGCATGGCCTTCCTGGAATATTTCGGCTTCCACCGCTTCGACCAGGAGACCCGCGATGAGATCCTTGATGAATTGATGGCGGTCGCGGAAAGCGACCCCGGCGCAGCCGGAGACTGACCCCTCCCCGAACCATTCAGCCTTCCCAGGAAAGAACCATGACCATGAGACTGTCCCCCGGCCTCTGCGCCGGGCTTGTGCTTTGCTGCCTGACGGCGGCCGCCCCGGCGGCCGCGCAGCAATTGCCGCCGCCCCAGGTCAGCGTGCAGCTGATGACGCCCGAGGCGCTGCCGGTGGTGAACGAACTGCCCGGCCGCGTGGCTGCAACCCGCACCGCCGAGGTGCGGCCCCGCGTCGGCGGCATCGTCGTCGAGCGCGTCTTTGAGCAGGGCGGCAAGGTCGAAGCCGGCGACGTGCTCTATCGCATCGACCCCGCCCCCTATGATGTGCGCGTCGCCAGCGCCGAGGGCGCGCTGGCCCGGGCCGAGGCCACGGCGCTGAACGCCGCCGACCAGGAAAAGCGCGCCCGTGCCCTGCGCGAGCGCAAGGTGACGGCGGGGGTCGATCTGGACAATGCCGCCACCGCGCTGGCCCAGGCCCAGGCGGATGTCGCCATCGCCCGCGCCGCGCTGCAGGAGGCGCAGCTGAACCGTTCCTATACCGAGGTCACGGCGCCCATCGCCGGCGTGGTCGGCCGCGCCCTTGTGACCGAGGGCGCGCTGGTCAATGCCCAGACCGACATCATGGCGACCATCCAGCAGCTCGACCCGGTCTATGTGGATTTCACCCAGTCCTCCTCGGAACTGTTCGGGCTGCGCCGGGCGCTGGCGGCGGGACAACTGGCCATGATCTCGGCCGACGAGGCGGCGGTGCGGCTGATCTTCGACGACGGCAGCGAATATGCCCATCCCGGCAAGCTGCTGTTTTCCGAGGCGAGCGTCGACAGCTCGACCGGGCAGATCACCCTGCGCGCCGAGTTCCCGAACCCCGAGGGCGAGTTGCTGCCCGGCCTCTATGTCCGGGTGCGGATCGAGCAGGCCATGCGCGACAACGCCCTGACCGTGCCGCAGATGGCGGTGCAGCGCGACCAGTCGGGCCAGGCCTATGTCTATGCGCTGAAGGATGACGAGACGGTCGAGCGCCGCGACGTGACCCTGGGCCAGACCGCCGGCAACCGCTGGCTGGTGGAAAGCGGGCTGGAGCCGGGCGACCGGGTCGTGGTGGCGGGGGCGCAGAAGCTTTACCCCGATGCCAAGGTGGTGCCGCAGCCCGTGGACGCGGCCGCCCAGCCGGCGGTGCCGGCCGGCGCAGCCGCGGCGGCCGAAGCGCCCGCATCGGCCCCGATACAGGAGTAGGGCGATGGCACGGTTCTTCATTCACCGGCCGGTGCTGGCCTGGGTGATCTCGATCTTCATCGTCATTGCCGGGGTGCTGGCGCTGCCGATGATGCCCATCGCGCAATATCCGCAGGTGGCCTGGCCGCAGATCACCATCTCGACCGCCTATACCGGCGCTGCACCGGGCGAGATCAACCGCGCCGTTGCCCAGCCCATCGAGGACGAACTGAACGGCGTCGAGGGCCTGGCCTATTACGAATCGGTCTCGGATTCCTCGGGGGCCATGTCGATCACCGCCACCTTCGAGCCGGGCACCGACATTGCCCGCGCCCAGGTCGACGTGCAGAACGCCGTGGCCCGCGTCGAGCCGCTTTTGCCGCAAAGCGTGGTCGATCAGGGCGTGCTGATCGAAGAGGCGGGCACCGGCTTCCTGATGATGGTGGCGCTGACCTCGGATGACGGCACGATGGACGACATCGCGCTGGGCGATTACCTGAACCGCAACGTGGTGGGCGAGATCCGCCGCATCGAGGGCGTGGGCCGGGCGCAGGTCTTTGCCCCGGAACGGGCGCTGCGCATCTGGGTCGATCCGGCCAAGATGACCGGGCTGAACCTCAGCTCGGCCGAGATCGTCGCGGCGGTGCGGGCGCAGAACGCGCAGGTGGCGGCCGGCAAGGTCGGCGCCGACCCCAATCCCATCGGCCAGCAGCTGACCGCGACCGTGCTGATCAAGGGGCAGCTGGACGACGTGGACGAGTTCGGCAAGATCGTGCTGCGCGCCAATCCCGACGGCTCGACCGTGCTCTTGCGCGACGTGGCCCGGCTGGAGGTGGGCGCGGAAACCTACAGCTTCGCCTCGCGCATCGACGGCAAGCCGGCGGCGGCGCTGGGGATCCAGCTTTCGGCCACCGGCAACGCGCTGAACACCTCGGAAGCGGTGCACCAGAAGATGGAGGAGCTGTCGCGGTTCTTCCCCGACGGCGTCAGCTATACCATCCCCTATGACACCACCCCCTTCGTCGAGGCATCCATCGAGAAGGTGCTGCACACGCTGGTCGAGGCGGTGGCGCTGGTCTTCGTGGTGATGTTCCTGTTCCTGCAGAATTTCCGCTATACCATCATCCCGACCATCGTCGTGCCCATTGCGCTGATGGGGACGGTGGCGGTCATGCTGGCGGCGGGATTCTCGATCAACGTGCTGACCATGTTCGCCATGGTGCTGGCCATCGGCATCCTGGTCGATGACGCCATCGTGGTGATCGAGAACGTCGAGCGCATCATGGCGACCGAAGGGCTGCCGCCGCGCGAGGCGACGGAAAAGGCCATGGGCCAGATCTCGGGCGCCATCATCGGCATCACGCTGGTCCTGGCGGCGGTCTTCGTGCCGATGGCGTTCTTTCCCGGCTCGTCGGGCATCATCTATCGGCAATTCGCGCTGACCATGGTGGTGTCGATCCTGTTCTCGGCCTTCCTGGCGCTGACGCTGACCCCGGCGCTTTGCGCGAGTTTCCTGAAGCCGATCAGCGGCCATCACGAAAGGAAGGGCTTCTTCGGCTGGTTCAACCGCAATTTCGACCGGCTGACCGAGCGTTATACCCGCGCGGTCGGGCTGGTCACGCGGCGGCGGCTGGTGATGATGGGGTTCTATCTGGTGCTGGTCGCGGCCACGGCCATGGGCTTCCTGCGCCTGCCGACCAGTTTCCTGCCGAACGAGGATCAGGGCTTCATCATCGCCGACATCCAGACGCCCGCCACGGCCAGTTCCAACCGCACCGACGAGGTGCTGGCCACCGCGACGCAGATGTTCCAGGGCAACGAGGCGGTCGAGAATACCGTCGCGATCCGCGGCTTCAGCTTTTCGGGGCAGGGGCCCAATGCCGGGCTGATGTTCGTCACCTTCAAGGACTGGGCCGAGCGCGAGCAATCGGCGCAGGATATCGCCAATGCCGCGAACATGCAGATGTTCGGCTACCAGGACGCGCAGGCCTTCGCGCTGTCGCCGCCGCCGATCCCCGGCTTCGGCGCCACCGGCGGCTTCAGCTTCCGCCTGCAGGACCGCGGCGGGCAGGGGCAGGAGGCGCTGCTGGCCGCCGCCCAGCAGATCATCGCCAAGGCGCAGGAAAACGGCATCGCCACCGGGCTGCGCATCGAGGGGTTGCCCTCGGCCGCGCAGGTCTTCGTCACCATCGACCGCGAAAAGGCCAATGCCTTCGGCGTGACCTTCGCCGACATCTCGGCGACGATCTCGCAATACCTGGGTTCGGCCTATATCAACGACTTCCCCAATGCCGGGAAGATGCAGCGCGTGGTCATGCAGGCCGAGGACGACTCGCGCATGCAGGCCGAAGACATCCTGAAGCTGACCGTGCGCAATGCGGGTGGCGGCATGGTGCCGTTTTCCTCCTTTGCCAGCGTGACATGGGAGCAGGGGCCATCGCAGGTCGTGGGCTATAACGGCTATCCCGCGATCCGCATCGCCGGCGCGGCCGGGCTAGGCTACAGTTCCGGTGCCGCCATGGCCGAGATGGAGCGGCTGGCGGCGGAACTGCCGCAGGGCTTCGGCTATGAATGGACCGGGCAGTCGCTGGAGGAGATCCAGGCCGGGTCGCAGGCGACGCTGCTTTACGCGATGAGCATCCTCTTCGTCTTCCTGCTGCTTTCGGGGCTTTACGAAAGCTGGTCGATCCCGCTGTCCGTGATGCTGGTGGTGCCGCTGGGCGTGCTGGGCTGCGTCGTCGCGGTCATGCTGCGCGACATGCCCAACGACATCTATTTCAAGGTCGGCCTGATCGCGATCATCGGGCTATCGGCCAAGAACGCCATCCTGATCGTGGAATTTGCCAAGGATCTGCGCCAGCAGGGGCAAAGCCTGATCGACGCGGCGGTGACGGCGGCCAAGCTGCGCTTCCGGCCGATCCTGATGACCTCGCTTGCCTTCACGCTGGGCGTGGTGCCCTTGGCCATCGCCACCGGCCCCTCGGCGGCCAGCCAGAACGCCATCGGCACCGGGGTCATCGGCGGCATGGTTGCGGCCACGGTGCTGGCGGTGTTCTTCGTGCCGGTGTTCTTCGTCTTCGTGCTGGGCCTGTTCAGCCGGGCGACCGGCGGCCGCAAGCCCGCGCCGATCCGCGGCGATACGGCCGCTTGAGTCGCGTCGCAGCCCATGGCAGGGGCGGTGGATAACCGTCCCTGCCGTTCCTTTCGCGCCCGGAATCCGGGCCACCCAACAGAGAGTTTCGGATGACCCAGACCTTGCCTTTCTCCCGCCGCGGCCTCTTGGGCGGGCTCGTCTCCAGCCTTGCGCTGGCCGCCTGCAACCCGGTCCGCTATGCCGCGCCCCGTGCCGAACTGGCGGCCGAGTTCGCCGCCAATTCCCCGGCCCGTCGTGCCGCGGCGAATGCCTGGTGGGCGGCCTTCCGCGACAAGCGGCTGGACGCGCTGATCGCCGCCGGGCTCAAGCGCAACCTGGACGTGCAGACCGCCGTCGCCACCATCCGCGAGGCCCAGGCCAATGCCCGGCTGGTCGGGGCCAGCGACCTGCCGCAGGTCGATGCGCAGGGCTCGGCCGCGCGCAGCCGCGATGAGCGCGGCGTCTTCGAAAGCGACTCGGCCACGCTGGGCGTGTCCTGGCTGGTCGACCTGTTCGGCTCGACCCGCGCGGCGCGGCAGGGCGCCTCGGCCCGGCTGGACGCGGCCTATCTTTCGGCCGAGGTGGCGCGGCTGACCGTGGCCAGCGCCATCGCCTCGGCTTATGTCGATGCGCGCTATTACCAGGAGGCGCTGGCGCTGACCCGGCAAAGCCTGGAAAGCCGGCGCCGCACGCTGGAGATGACCCGCACCCAGGACGCCTTCGGCAGCGTCTCGCGGCTGGAGGTGTTGCAGGCCGAGCAATTGGTGGCGCAGGCCGAGGCGGCGCTGCCCGGCCTGGAGGTCGGTTTCGACCAGTCGGTGAACCGGCTGGCCACGCTGACGGCCGGGCGCAGCGCCGATCTGGCGGCCGAGCTGCGCCGGGGCGGCGGCCAGCCGCGCGCCCGCTACAGCGCCAGCGTCGGCGTGCCGGCCGATGTGGTGCGCGTGCGCCCCGACGTGCGCATGGCCGAGCGCAACCTGGCCGCCGCCGCCGCCGATGTCGGCGAGGCACGGGCGGCCTTCTATCCGCGGCTGACGCTGTCGGGTTCGATCACGCCGACCAATGGCAAAAGCTGGAGCTTCGGGCCGCAGATCTCGCTGCCGCTGTTCTCGGGCGGGGCGAACCAGGCCCGGCTTTCGGCCGCCGAGGCACGGGCCGAGCAGGCGCGGCTGGCCTGGCAGGCCGCGGTGCTGGGCGCGGTCGAGGAGGTCGAGAACGCCCTGGCCGGCTATAACCGCGACGCGCGCGCCGTCGCCGCGCAATCGCGGCTGGTCGAGAACGCGCGCGAGACGGTGAACCTGACCCGCAGCTCCTATGAGCTGGGCGAGGCGGATTTCTTCCCGGTGCTGGATGCCGAGCGCAGCCTGCTGTCGGCCCGCCAGGAACTGGCCGCCGCCATCCGCCAGCAGGCGCTGAATTTCGTGGCGCTGAGCGCGGCCGCGGCCGGCGGGGTCGGCCTGCCGGCGGCCTGAGGCCATGCGTCCCGTTGGCCAGGCCAGGATCGGTCGCGGCGCCCGCGGCAAGCGGGTGCCGATGCCGTTCTGCCGCGGCGGACGGAAGCTTGCTTACGCAGTTGCTTAAGATGCCCTAACATTCAGGGCATGGTGCGCGAACTCAACCTGTCCTCGATGGTCCATTTCGAAGCGGTCGCCCGGCTGGGCGGGGTCATGCGCGCGGCCGAGGAGTTGCAGATATCGGCCTCGGCGGTCAGCCAGCAGATCAAGCTGCTGGAGCAGAACCTGGGCGTGAAGCTGTTTCACCGCGAAAGGCGCCATCTGCGGCTGACCATCGACGGCGAGCGCCTGTTCCAGACCGCCACGCAGGCCTTCCAGTCCATCCGCGAGGTGCGGGCCGCCATCGTCCGGCAGCGGGAAACCCACAATCTTTCGATCCGGGTCAGCCCGTCCTTCGGCGTGCGCTGGCTGGCGCCCCGGCTTGCCGATTTCTGCAAGCGGCACCCGGAATGGGATGTCCGCGTCGATGCGACGCCCAATTTCACCGAATTCGACACCGAGGTCGTCGATATGGACCTGCGCTATGGCGAGGGCGACTGGGAAGGGCTGCATACCGCCTGCATCGTGCATGATTTCGTCTTTCCCATGTGCGCGCCCGCCTATCTGGAGGAATTGCGCCAACGCTCGGACGACCCGCGCGAACAATTGCGCCATGCAAGGCTGATCGACAGCGTCAAGGCCTATTACCGCTGGGATTACTGGCTGCCGCGCCACGGCGTGCAGGGCGCCTCGATGTCCTATCCCTGCCGCTTCGACCGCTCCAGCATGTCGGTGCAGATGGCCATGGACGGCGGCGGGGTGATCCTCGACAGCATGACCCTGGCCTTCGAGGAATTGCGGCGCGGCGATCTGGTGCCCTTCTCGACCGCGTTCGAGGTGATCGAGTTTCCGGGATACTGGATCGTCTGCCCGCATCGCCATGTGGGGCGCCGGGCGGTGCGGCTGTTCTCGGACTGGGTCAAGGACAGGGGCCGCCAGCATATGCGCGAGGCGCGGGCCTGGCTGGAGGAACGCGGGCACCGGACCCGCTTCGAGCGCCGGGCGGCCTTCGTCACGTCCGAGGAGCGATGAGGGAATGCCGGGCGATGACGCCCGGCATTCCCGGTTTCCGGCCGCTCAGTAGATCGTCAGGGCCGGGATGAAGGTAAAGGCCAGCAGCAGTATCAGGGCCACCAGATAGAAGGGCAGCAGCGCCCTGGTGGTCTGGCCGATCCCCGTCCGCGCAATGGCCATCGAGATGAACAGCGTCGTCCCGACCGGCGGCGTGTAAAGCCCTATCGACAGGTTGATCACCATCATCAGCCCCAGCTGCACCGGATCGAGCCCGATCGTGTTGCCGATGGTCACGAACAGCGGCGCCAGCAGCAGCACCGCGGCGGGCAGGTCCAGGAACATGCCGACGACCAGCATCACCAGGTTCAGCGCGATCAGCACCATCCAGGGCTGCGTCAGTTGGGCCGAGACGAAGCCGGCCAGGTTCTGCGGCACCTGCTCGGCGGTCAGGATCCACTGGATCGTGCCCGAGGCCATGATGATCAGCATCACTGCGCCGGTCATCATGCCGGTATCGACCAGGGCATTCCAGATCAGCCGGGGCGTCACGTCGCGATAGAAGAAGATGCCGATCAGCAGCGCATAGGCGACGGCCATGACGCTGACCTCGGTGGGCGTGGCGATGCCGAAGCGCAGGGTGCCGATGATGAAGATCGGCATCAGAAGCGCCGGCAGGGCGAAGACGATCTGGCTTCTGAAGGCGCGGAGCCCGCCGGGCAGCGGCGCGGCGGGCAGGCCCCGACGCTTGGCGATATACCAGACCATGCCCATCATCCCGCAAGCCAGCAGCAGGCCCGGCAGGATGCCGGCGACGAACAGGTCCACGATCGAGACATTCGCCACCAGCCCGTAGAGGATCAGCGGGATCGAGGGCGGGATCAGCACCGAGATGGTCGAGGACGAGGCGTTGATGGCCGCCGCGAAAGGCGCGGGATAGCCGTCGCGCACCTGCACCGGGATCAGCGCATTGCCCATGGCCGAGGCATCGGCCACCGCCGAGCCCGAGACGCCGCCGAACATCACCGAGCCGAGGATGCTGACCTGCCCCAGCCCGCCGCGATAGCGCCCGACGATCAGCCGCGCGATATTGACCAGGTATTCGCCGAACTTGCCGTGCATCATCAGCGAGCCGGCAAGGATGAAATAGGGGATCGCCAGCATGGGAAACGCCTGCGTCGGCGCGTAAAGGCGCTGCGCGATCACCGCCAGCGGCTTGCCGTCCGCCAGCAGTGCCAGCGCGGTGCCGCCCAGCATGGCATGGGCCACCGGCACGGACAGCGCCATCAGGCCGAAGAATGCGATCACGAGAATCGGGGTCATTCCGGGCCCTCCTCAGCTCAGGCTAGAAGCGGTTTCGACATAGCGCAGCGTCCGCCCCATCAGCGCGGCGATCAGGTCGCAGGCGCAGATCACGGCGATGCCGCCGAAGCCGTAGACGAGGCTGGCATAGCCCCAAAGCTGGCTGATCCCGCCCAGGGCGCTGAGACGCTGGTATTGCGCTGCGCGGATGATCGGGAACGCGGACCAGACCACGAAGACCGAGATCAGCAGCGTCAGCACCGAAACGAGGATGAACAGCACCCTGCGGCCGCTGTCGGACAGCAGGTCCGGCAGGATGGTGATGGCGATGTTGCGGCTGTGGACGGTGGCGATCACCACCCCGCCCGCGATCATCCAGGGCAGCAGGATGGCATGGATTTCATAGGCCCAATCCAGCCCCTGGCCATAGACATAGCGCAGGACAACATTGGCCATCAGCCCCACGAAAAGCACGATCAGGGTCGCGACGCAGACCAGCCGCCCCGACATGTCCAGTGCCGCGACGATGCCGCGCAGGACGGGGGGCGCCGGGCGTCCCTCCTTTCCGGCGGTGTCGGGATGAAGCGCGCCGGTCATTTTGCGGACTCGGCGATGATCGCATCGACCAGTTCCGGGAAGCGGGCGCGATATTCGTCATAGACCCCCGCCGTCGCGTCGATGAAAGCCTGACGATCTTCGAGTTCGGTGACGATGGCGCCCTCGGCCTCCAGCTTCTGGCGGACCTCCACCTCCTGCTCTTCGGCAGTCTGCCTCTGGAACGCCGTCGCCTCGTCGGCGGAGGTCTGGACGCAATCCTGATCCTCGGGCGACAGCGACGCCCACCAGGCCATGCTGGCCAGCAGCGGCGAGGTCTCGTATTTATGGCCGGTCAGCGAGATATGTCTGGTGATCTCGTGCAGCTTGGACGAATAGATGTTCGTCAGCGGGTTCTCCTGCGCCTCGAAGACCCCCGATTGCAGCGCGGTCGGCAGTTCCGCGAAGGTCAGCGGCGCCGGGTTCGCGCCAAGCGCCTTGAAGATCGCGATGGTCATGTCGTCGGGCGGCGTGCGGATCTTGACGCCCTTGAGGTCGGCCGGCGTGGTGATCGACCGGGACAGGTGGCTGACATGGCGGATGCCGTTGTCCCAGAAGCCCAGCAGCTTCAGCCCGGCATTCTGCGCCCTTTCGTCGATCTGCGCCCTGATCTCGCCGTCGATCGCCTTCCAGGCGCTGGGCGCATCGGCGAACAGGAAGGGCAGGCCGATCACGTTCAACTCGGGCACGATCTGCGCCGTGGCGCCCTGGCTGTTGGCGGTGATCTGGATCACATTGGCCGAGGTCGAGGTCAGCGCCTCGACATCGTCGCCCATCGTCGCGGCGCCCGCCACGTTGACGGTGATGCGGCCCTGGGTGCAGGCCGACAGCTTTTCGGCGAAGAACTCGGCCGCCAGCGAGCGCGGATTGCCCGGCGGCTGCGCATGGGCCAGGATGATGGTGTCGGCGGCGGCGGCACCGGCAAAGACGGTGCTGGACAGGATTGCCCCAAGGATGGTGCAGTTCATGGTGGTTCCTCCCAATGAGCAGATGATGGGCCTGCCGCCCCCTCGCGGCAGGCCGGTCCTTCAGTGGATGAGCGAGCCGCCGTTCACGTCGACCTCGGTTCCGGTGCAATAGGACGCCAGATCCGAGGCCAGAAACAGGCAGCAGCCCGCGACATCGCGCGCCTCGCCGGCGCGGCCCATCGGGATGCCGGCAAGGATGCCGTCCATCATCTCGGGCGTCAGCTTGCCGGCGGTGATGTCGGTGGCGATGAAGCCGGGGCAGACCGCGTTCACGCGGATGTTCTGCGGCGCCAGTTCGCGCGCCATGGCCTTGGTCAGGCCCAGCACGCCGGCCTTGGCCGCCGAGTAATGCGGCCCGCCGAAGATGCCGCCGCCACGCTGCGCCGAGACCGAGGACAGGTTGACGATGCTGCCCGCCTTCCGTTCGCGCATGGCGGGAATGACCGCCTGGCTCATGTAGAGCGTGCCGCGCAGGTTCACGTCCAGAACCGCGTCATAGTTTCCGGGCGCGATATCCATCACCTTCAGCGGCTGCGTGATGCCGGCATTGTTGACCAGCACGTCGATGCGGCCCCAGCGTTGCAGCAACGCGTCCGCCGCGCGTCTGCAGGCGTCGAGGTCGGTCACGTCGCAGGCCAGCCCGACATGGCCTTCGCCCAGATCCGCTGCAGCCGCCCTGGCCTGATCGGCATCGAGGTCCAGAATGGCGACGGTGGCGCCATGTTCGGCAAAGAGTTGTGCCGTGGCCTTGCCCAGGCCGCGTGGCGAAGCCGCGCCCGTCACCACCGCGAATTTTCCTTCCAGCAGGCCCATGGCCTTCTCCTCCTGATTGATTCCGTGATTGAGTGACAGGCAGGCTTACAGCCAGCCCTTGATGCGTTCGGCGATCTTGCCGACCGTCAGGCCGTACATCTCGTGCAGGGTCGGCAGGGCGCCGGCCTCCAGGAACTGGTCCGGCAGGCCGATCATGCGGAAGGCCGGCGTGACGCCATTGCGCAGCAACGTGGTGGCGACGGCCTCGCCCAGGCCGCCGACGACGGTGTGGTTCTCGGCCGTGACCACCAGCCGCCCGCCCTTGCGGGCCTCGACCAGGATCGTCTCGGTATCCAGCGGCTTGATCGTCGGCACATGCAGCACCGCCGCATCGACCCCATCGCGGGCCAGCGCCTCGGCGGCATCCAGCGCGCGCATGGTCATGAACCCGGTCGAGACGATCAGCACGTCCTTGCCTTCGCGGATCACCTGCGCCTTGCCCAACTGGAACCTGTAGTCCGGCTTGTGGCGGGTCAGCACCGAGGGCACCTTGCCGCGCGGCAGCCGGCTGTAGACCGGGCCGTCATGGGCGGCGATCTGCGGCACCATGCCGATGATGTCGTCGGCGTCGCAGGGATCGATGACGGTCATGTTCGGCAACCCGCGGAAGATCGCCAGATCCTCGGTCGCCTGGTGGCTGGGGCCGTAGCCGGTGGTCAGGCCCGGCAGGGCGCAGACGATCTTGACCGGCAGGTTCTCCTCGGCGATGGCCATGGCGATGAAGTCATAGGCGCGGCGGCTGGCAAAGACCGCATAGGTCGTCGCAAAGGGGTTGAAGCCCTCGCGCGCCAACCCGGCGGCGGCCGACATCAGCAGCTGCTCGGCCATGCCCATCTGGTAGAAACGGTCGGGCATCGCCTGCGCGAAGATGTGCAGGTCGGTATATTTGGCCAGGTCGGCGGACAGGCCGACGATCCTGTCGTCCCGCTTCGCCGCCTCGACCAGCGCATGGCCGAAGGGTGCCGCCACGGTGTCATAGCCCTCGGCCGCCAGCGAGGCGATCATCGCCGTGGTCGCCACGCGCGGCCCCTCGGGCAGCTTGCGCGGTTCGTATTTGCGCTTCATGGATGCCAGCGTCATTGCGGTTTCCCCTCTTCCAGAACGGCCAGGGCCTTGGCCCATTCATCGGCTTCGACGCGAACGAAATGCGTGATCTCGCGCTTCTCCAGGAAATCGACGCCCTTGCACATTGTGGTGTCGAAGATGATCACGCGGGGGCCGGGGTGGTCGGTGGACCGCGCCGCATCGAAGGCGGCGACCACGGCATCCAGATCGTTGCCGTCGACCCGTTGCGCGTGCCAGCCGAAGGTTTCCCATTTGGCACGCTCGTCGCCCTGGGCCAGCGCGGCGGTCGATTTTCCGTCGGCCTGCTGGTCGTTGAAATCGACAAGGCAGATCAGGTTGTCCAGCCTATGCTGGACGCCGGACATCACCGCCTCCCAGGTCGATCCCTCGCCCAGCTCGCCATCCGACATCAGGTTGTAGACGAAGGCCGAACTGTTCTTGCGCTTCAGCCCCATCGCCATGCCGACGGCGATGCCGAGGCCATGGCCCAGGGAACCGCCGGTGATCTCCATCCCCGGCGTATAGGAGGCCATGCCCGACATCGGCATGCGGGAATCGTCCATGCCGTAGGTTTCAAGCTCTTCCTCGGGCAGGATGCCGGCTTCCATCAGCACGGCGTAAAGCGCGATGGCGTAATGCCCGATCGACAGCAGGAAGCGGTCGCGGCCTTCCCATTCCGGATCCTTCGGATCGTATTTCAACGCGTGGAAATAGGATGCGGCCAGCACATCGGCCACGCCGAGCGCCTGGCCGATATAGCCCTGTCTCTGCACCTCGCCCATCAGCAGGGCCTTGCGACGAATATTCCATGCCCGCAGCGCCAACGAAACGTTGGACGCCGCAGAAGCGCGGCTGGCAACTGTCATGAGTTCCTCCCATCGGCTCGTGCCGTGGAAGAAACCTAGCAATGCGCCCTATCCCGAGTCTTGTATGGATTATTGATAGATTGTTAAGCTGTACTTAAGGTATCCCGCTTGGCTTTGGGCTTTCACTTCCCGCCCGGCGTGCCGTCGAACTTCTTCTCCAGCTTTTTCCAGACCTCGATATAGTCCTTCTGCATCGGGGCCTCGCGGGCGGCGAATTCGGTCAGGTGCTGGGGAAAGCGGGTCTCGAACATGAAGGACATGGTGTCGTCCAGCTTCTCGGGCTTCAGTTCCGCGTTGGAGGCCCCCTCGAAGGCGTCGCGATCCGGGCCGTGCGGCAGCATGCAATTGTGCAGGCTGATGCCGCCCGGCGCGAAGCCCTGCGGCTTGGCGTCATAGATGCCGTGGATATTGCCCATCAGCTCGGACATGATGTTCTTGTGATACCAGGGCGGGCGGAAGCTGTGTTCGGCCACCTGCCAGCGTTCCCGGAACAGCACGAAGTCGATATTCGCCGTCCCCTCCTGCCCCGAGGGCGCGGTCAGCACGGTGAAGATCGACGGGTCGGGATGGTCGAACAGCACCGCACCCACCGGCGCATAGGTCCGCAGGTCGTATTTGCAGGGGCAGTAATTGCCGTGCCAGGCCACCACGTCCAGCGGGCTGTGGTCGATCCAGGTCTCGTGGAACCGGCCGCACCACTTGATGACCGCATGGCGGCTGCTGGCGCATCTGGCCCATTGCGGCGCGGTCAGCGTGCGCGCATCCATGCCCGTGTGCACCTGGACAAGTCGGTACTCAGCCGCGTCGCGGCTGCAAGAGGCGGGATGGGTGCGCAAATCGGGAAACGCGGCCGACCGCCGCCCGGTCGTGCTGGAGCTGGCGCCCGAGGGCCGGGCGCTGATGGCGCGGCTCGGGCGCATCGCCCAGGCCTTCCGGGCCAAGCTGTTGGCCGGACTGGGGCCGGAGGCCGGCGTCCTGGACCGGCTCCTGTCGCGGCTGGCCGGCACGGAAACCGGCACGCCCTAGCCTGTAGCGCCAAGGCCCGGAACGCCCCGCAGGGACGGCCTGGCGCGGGGCGCTTGCCGGTCAATAGGGCGCGGGTGCCGCTTCCGGCGGTGCATAGGGGGCGGGCGCGGCCCCATAGGGGGCCGGTTGCCCCATCTGCACCTGGCTGTTGGCCGCCTGTTCGCTCAGCAACTGCCCCGCGGTCTGCATGTCGCGCCCCGCGCCCTGCATCGTTTCGCAACCCGCGACTGCCATTCCGGCCAGGCAAAGGCCGACCGTGATCATCCGACGCATCCTTGTTCCTTTCTTCTTTCCTGCTCGTTGCCGGCAAAGCCTAGCTTGCTCGACAGGCCGCTCAAGCCGGAGCCGGGCCTGCCGGCGACCGATCGGCAAGGAATGTCTTGAAATCGGCGACCCCGCCGGCGGATCCCGGCCGATTTCGTCCCGTGCAGGGGATGGCCGCTTTGCCGCGGCGGTCGCGGCACCGTGACAACTTGACGCAAGTCATATCGGGCGCGGCGCGACCGGGGCAGAAGGAAGACGGTCAAGAGGGGAAAATCCATGGTTCCAGATATGCGCAAGACCATGCTGCTGATGCGCCGCAAGGCCCTTCTTGCCGATCTTGCCTGCATCGGGGATGCGCTGCGGGTTGCCCCGGCCCCCGATTCGCGCAGGGCGGGCGGCGCGCAAGAGAATATCTTGCAGGCGCTCGGCAAGGTTCAGCGCATCGAGGTGGCGCGTATCGAGGCAGCCCTGCGCCGCATGGAAAGCGGCGATTACGGGATTTGCACCGGCTGCGGAACCACCATTGCGCCGGCGCGGCTGGACCTGCTGCCTGACACGCCGGTTTGCGGGGATTGCGCCAGCGCCGCCTGAGGCGGTTCACATGCCCGCCTGGGCTTCCTGGCTTTCCCGGCTGATCGCCTGCCCGGCGCTTTGCAGGTCGCGCCCGGCGCCCTGCACCGTCTGGCAGGCGGCCAGGGCCAGCAGCGCAAGCAGGGGCGAAACGTGAATAATTTTACGCATATTCAATCTCCTGCGGGTTTTCCCTTGGGATCAACGCCTGCCCTTGGCCGCGGTTCCCCGCCCATTAAGGGTTTCTTAACCGGTGGCCGCTAGACAGGTGCCATGCGTGTGATTCTGCTTCTTGTGCTGTTCCTTTCCGCCTGTGCCTCGCCCGCACCGCAGTTTTTCGGTGCCCAGCGGCATGACATCACGCTGGAGGGCATCCGCTTTGCCGTCTTCCACGACGCCAGCCAGGCAGAGGTGATCCGCCTGGGATATCTTGGCCGGGATGCGCGGGCGGCGGTGCCGGAGCTGATGGTGATCGCCGCCGAGCGGACGACCGGATGCCAGGCGGTTCCGAACAGCCTGCGCAGCCGCATCCCCGGCGATACCGGCGAGGCGCGGCTGTCGCTGCGCTGTCCCGGCGGCTGAGATTCGCGCGGCGGCCGGTCAGTCCAGGAATGCCGCCACCGCCTCGGCGACCTCGGCCGGGCGGTCCGCATGCAGCCAATGCCCCGCGCCGGGAATGAGGCGGATCTCGGCCTGGGGGAAATATTCGCGGATCGCCTCGAGCTGCGGCGCGCGGCAGTAATCCGAATCTTCGCCCGCCAGGAACAGCGCGGGACCGGTGAAACCGCCCCTGGGCGCCACCGGCCAGCCGACCAGTTGGGGCATCTGGTCCCGCAGCGCCGGCAGGTTGAACTTCCAGCGCGGCGGATCGGCCTTCAAGTCCAGCGATTGCAGCAGAAATGCCCGCACGCCCGGATCGGCGACATGCCGGGCCAACCGCGCATCGGCCTCGGAGCGCAGGCGAAGCCCGGCAAGGTCCACCGCCTCCATGGCGTCGATCAGCCCGCTCTGGCTGTGGCCATAGGCGAAGGGGGCGATGTCCATGACGACAAGGCGGCGCACCAGGTCGGGCTGCGTCAGCGCCAGCATCATCGCGGCCTTGCCGCCCATCGAATGCCCCAGCACATCCGCCCGCCCGCCCTGCGCCGCGATCACCTGGGCCAGGTCGCCGGCCAGCGCGGCATAGCCATGGTCGGGGTCGTGGAAACTGTCGCCATGGTTGCGCATGTCGACCGAGATCACCCGCCGGCTTTCGCCCAGGCGTCGCGCAAGACCGCCGAGATTGCGCCCCGATCCGAACAGCCCATGCGCCAGCAGCACCGGCGGCCGATCCGAATCCATTCCAGTCATGGTCATGTTCAGCATCATGCGCGCACCCTAGCGGCACTGGCGAAGCGGCGCCAGAGGCGCTAGCCTTGGCGAAAACGGGATGGGGGCGATGGGCATCGAAAGCATCCGGCCGATGGCGGACGAGGTGGCCAGCCTGATGGCGGCGCGGTTCGGCGGTCTCAGGCGCGGCCAGCAGGCCGATCTGGAAAGCATGCTGCGCAAGCGCGGCGCCGCGCTGCCGCGGCGGCTGCGGCGCGAGGCGCGCATCCTGGCCGAGGCCGATCGCAAGGCCGGCCAGCCCAAGCTGGCGCGCCAGGTGGATTTCGCGCGGCTGGAGCATGCGCATAAGGCGCTGACGGCCTATCTGCGGCCGCTGGGCCAGGGGATGCGGCTGCGGGGCGGGGCGGCCAGCATCGCGGCAAGCGTGCTGTTCGGCCTGTTGCTGCTGGGTGCCGTCGCCATTTGGATCATGATGCGGCGCGGGCTGATCTGAAGGCCGCCACAGGGATGCGCCGTGCGGGAGCCAGCTGTTGCCGGCATTCCGGAAAAGCGCGGCTGCCGGCTCCGTCGTGATATGGGCCCGGCATCGCAGCAGCCTCCATACCCGCGCCGGGCCGACGGGTTGCTTGGCGGCTGGAGCGGCGCAGCGGTCAAGCGCGCCGGAAGCGACCCCAGGCAGGGAATGCGGCCATCATGGAGCCGCACCAGCGACGGCCGGGGGCGCCGGAATATCCAGCGCCGGAATATCGGCGCCGCGGGTCATGCGATGCGGCCTTGCTCCGACCTGCACCTGTTCCCCGCGACAAGCCCGGAGCAGAGCCGCAACGGCTGGTCCCGTGCGCATCAAGACCCCGCCCGCAACGTCGGGCAGGGCGCTGGGCGGGGCGGGTCCGGGTGAACCCGCCCCGCGCCGGGATCACATGCCGTTATAAAGCGGGAAACGGGCGCAAAGCGCCTCGACCTCGGCCTTGACGCGGGCCTCCACCTCGGCATTGCCTTCCTCGCCATTGGCGGCCAGGCCGTCGACGACCTCGACGATCCAGCGGGCGATCTGGCGGAACTCCTCTTCCTTGAAGCCGCGGGTGGTGCCGGCGGGTGCGCCGAGCCGGATGCCCGAGGTCACGAAGGGCTTTTCCGGGTCAAAGGGCACGCCGTTCTTGTTGCAGGTGATATGGGCGCGACCCAGCGCCGCCTCGGTCGCCTTGCCGGTCACGCCTTTCGGGCGCAGGTCGGCCAGGCACAGGTGGTTGTCGGTGCCGCCCGAGACGATGTCGATGCCGCCCTTCATCAGCTCGTCCGCCATGGCGCGGGCATTGGCGACGACCTGCGCGGCATAGTCCTTGAACTCGGGGCGCAGCGCCTCGCCGAAGGCCACGGCCTTGGCGGCGATGACATGCATCAGCGGGCCGCCCTGCAGGCCGGGGAACACCGCCGAGTTGATCTTCTTGGCGATCTCGGCATCGTTGGTCAGCACCATGCCGCCGCGCGGGCCGCGCAGCGATTTATGCGTGGTGGTGGTCACGACATGGGCATGCGGCAGCGGCGAGGGATGCTGGCCGCCGGCCACCAGGCCCGCGATATGGGCCATGTCGACCATCAGCCAGGCCCCGACCTCGTCGGCGATCTTGCGGAACTCGGCCCAGTCCCAGACGCGCGAATAGGCGGTGCCGCCGGCCAGGATCAGCTTGGGCTTGTGTTCATGCGCCGACTTGCGGATCTCGTCCATGTCCAGCAGCTGGTCCTGCTGGCGCACGCCGTAGCTGACGACGTTGAACCACTTGCCCGACATGTTGACCGGCGAGCCATGCGTCAGGTGCCCGCCCGAATTGAGGTCCAGCCCCATGAAGGTGTCGCCCGGCTGCAACAGCGCCAGGAACACCGCCTGGTTCATCTGGCTGCCCGAGTTCGGCTGGACGTTGGCATAGGCGCAATCGAACAGTTCCTTGGCGCGTTCGATCGCCAGGGTCTCGACGATGTCGACATATTGGCAGCCGCCGTAATAGCGCTTGCCCGGATAGCCCTCGGCATATTTGTTGGTCAGCACCGAGCCCTGCGCTTCCAGCACGGCCTTGGAGACGATGTTTTCCGAGGCGATGAGCTCGATCTCGTCGCGCTGGCGGCCGAGTTCCTTGCGGATGGCGCCGAAGATGTCGGGGTCGCGGCTGTCCAGCGTCTCGGTGAAGAATCCGGTATCGGTCATCTGGTCCTCATGCAAAAAGCGGCTCGCCGGCCTTCTAGCGCCTTTCGCCGCGCCCCGCTAGGACGGATGCGACGCCTTGATGGTAGATATCCCATGCGTCGCCGGGACTTGCTTCCGCCCGGCGGCTGGCCATGATGGCCGCATGAAGATGCATTTCATCGCCTCCAGTACCGAAACCGCCGTGACCGCGGCCGAGACGCTGTCGGCGCGCTACGGCCATGTGCCGATCCGCGAGGCCGAGGTGATCGTGGCGCTGGGCGGCGACGGGCTGATGCTGTCGGTCATGCACCAGAACCGCGGCCTGCCGGTCTATGGCATGAACCGGGGCACGGTGGGCTTTCTGATGAATGCCTATTGCGAGGACGATCTGCCCGGCCGCATCCGCGCCGCCGAGGAAACCGTGGTCAACCCCTTGGCCATGACCGCCGGCACCACCGACGGGCACGAGCATTGCGCGCTGGCGATCAACGAGGTCAGCATGCTGCGCGCCGGCCCGCAGGCGGCGCGGCTGCGCATCAGCGTGAACGGCCGGGTGCGCATGGAGGAGCTGATCTGCGACGGCGCGCTGCTCTCCACCCCCGCCGGCTCGACCGCCTACAATTATTCGGCGAACGGGCCGATCCTGCCGCTCGGTTCGGATGTGCTGGCGCTGACCGCCATCGCGCCCTTCCGGCCGCGGCGCTGGCGCGGCGCCATCCTGCCCAAGTCGGCGACGGTGCGCATCGACGTGCTCGACCCCGACAAGCGCCCGGTGATGGCCGATGCCGATTCGCGCGGCGTCGACTCGGTGCTCTGGGTCGAGATCCGTTCCGAGAACACCATCCGGCACCGGCTGCTTTTCGATCCCGGCCACGGGCTCGAGGAACGGCTGATCCGCGAACAATTCGTCTGAGGCCGGATTCCGTTTGAGCCGCGATTCCATTTGAGACTGCGCGCGCCGCGCGCTAAAGCGCGGGGCATGATGAACCGTCCCGATCTTCCGCCCGAAATCGCCCGCCGCCGCACCTTTGCGATCATCTCGCACCCGGACGCGGGCAAGACCACGCTGACCGAGAAGTTCCTGCTGTTCGGCGGCGCGATCCAGATGGCCGGCCAGGTCCGCGCCAAGGGCGAGGCGCGGCGCACCCGCTCGGACTTCATGAAGATGGAGCAGGACCGGGGGATCTCGGTTTCCGCCTCGGCCATGAGCTTCGATTTCGGGCCCTATCGCTTCAACCTGGTGGACACGCCCGGCCACAGCGATTTCTCCGAGGATACCTATCGCACGCTGACGGCGGTGGACGCCGCGATCATGGTCATCGACGGCGCCAAGGGCGTCGAAAGCCAGACCCGCAAGCTGTTCGAGGTCTGCCGGCTGCGCGACCTGCCGATCCTGACCTTCTGCAACAAGATGGACCGCGAAAGCCGCGACACCTTCGAGATCATCGACGAGATCCAGGAAAACCTGGCCATCGACGTGGCGCCGGTCAGCTGGCCCATCGGCATGGGCCGCGACTTCATCGGCGCCTATGATCTCTTGCACGACCGGCTGGAGATCATGGACCGCGCCGACCGCAACAAGGTGGCCGAGTCGATCCAGATTTCCGGCCTGGACGACCCGAAGCTGGCCGATCACGTCCCCGCCGAACTGCTGGAGAAGCTGCGCGAAGAGCTGGAGATGGCGCGCGAACTCTTGCCCGCCTTCGACCGCAAGTCCTTTCTGGAAGGGCACATGACGCCGATCTGGTTCGGCTCGGCCATTAACAGCTTCGGCGTCAAGGAGCTGATGACCGGCATCGGCGAGTTCGGCCCGCAGCCGCAGCCGCAGAACGCCGCCGAGCGCCAGATCGCGCCCGAGGAAAAGCCGGTGACCGGCTTCGTCTTCAAGGTGCAGGCCAACATGGATCCCAAGCATCGCGACCGTGTGGCCTTCGTCCGCCTGGCCTCGGGGCATTTCGAGCGGGGGATGAAGCTTCTGCACGTGCGCTCGAAAAAGCCGATGGCGGTATCGAACCCGGTGCTGTTCCTGGCCGCCGATCGCGAACTGGCCGAGGAGGCCTGGGCCGGCGACATCATCGGCATCCCCAACCACGGCCAGTTGCGCATCGGCGATGCGCTGACCGAGGGCGAGGCGCTGCGCTTCACCGGCATCCCGAGCTTTGCGCCGGAACTGCTGCAGACCGTGCGCGCGGGCGATCCGATGAAAGCCAAGCATCTGGAAAAGGCGCTGATGCAATTCGCCGAGGAGGGCGCGGCCAAGGTGTTCAAGCCGATGATCGGCTCGGGCTTCATCGTCGGCGTGGTGGGCGCGCTGCAATTCGAGGTGCTGGCGAGCCGGATCGAGCTGGAATACGGCCTGCCGGTGCGCTTCGAATCCTCGCAATTCACCAGCGCCCGCTGGGTGTCCGGGCCCAAGGATAAGGTCGAGACCTTTGCCAATGCCAACAAGGGCCACATGGCGCAGGACCACGACGGCGACCTGGTTTACCTGACCCGCCTGCAATGGGACATCGACCGCGTCGGGCGCGACCACCCCGAATTGAAGCTGACGGCGACGAAGGAAATGATGGTGTAAGCCTTTATCGCCAAAGATTGGTGACGGTCCAGAAAGAGCCCTGGCCTTCTCGATAGGCATCTTGTCGAGTTCCGGCACTTACGTCGCAGCTTGCATGTCGCGCCAACCCGCTATTATGTCTGCTTTGTTTAATCAGTGAGGTCGTTTCATGTATCGCAATCGCTTGCTTGCCGCCTTTACGCTGACCCTGATGCTGGCGGCTTGCGGTGAAGCCCCCAGCGTTGCGCCGCCGTCGGCGGCTGCAAGGCTCGACACCAGGATCATGAGCCTTGCCGCCCAACGCTTCGATCAGTTCTGCATCGCTAGCATTGGCGGCAAGCCGGATGGGGTGGACCTCGCCAATGTCTATTACAAGGCGAGCCCGATTCCACCGCTCGGCGCGCTCAAGGTCAGCCTGGACCGGAATGCCGAGGACATCGGCGTACAATTCGACACGCGCCGCAATGGCTGCATGGTCACGTCGTCGCAAGGTAAGGCGCCGAACGGTAAGGCCGAGCTGAGGGCGCTTGCCGAGGCTTACGCTGCCCGGAACGGCGGCACGGTCCAGGCGCATTCCGATTCGGTAATCACCGTCAAGACGCCCGCGCGTTCGGCAAGGTTCCAGTTCTGGGATGCCAGGGACGGCCTGTCCTTTCTGGTCGAATCGTAAGGCGGCTCCGGGCGCAGGCCCGCGGCATGCCGGTGGAGCCAATGACCGCGACCATGCGGCGCACAGCCGCGCCGCATGGCATGGCCGACCTTACCCCACCGTCACGTCCATCGTCACCTCGGCATTCAGCACCCTGCTGACCGGGCAGCCCTTTTCGGCCTTGCGGGCGCATTCTTCGATCACCGCCCTGTCGCCGTCGCCCCAGATCCGGGTGTTCAGATGCGCTGTCTTGATGGCGAAGCCGTCGCCCTCCTTGGCCAGCCCGATCTCGGAGGTCGTCTCGATCCGCACATTGCCGATCCCCGCCTCTTGCAGGATCGCCGACAGAGCCATGCTGAAACAGGCCGCATGGGCCGCGCCGATCAGTTCCTCGGGGTTGGTGCCGGGCAGGCCCTCGAAGCGGGTGTTGAAGCCATAGGGCTGGCTGCTCAGCGCCCCGGACTTGGTGGACAGCACCCCCTTGCCGTCCTTGAGCCCGCCTTCCCATTTCGCCGAACCGGAATTCACGATCATCGCCGTTCTCCTTTTCTGCCGTGACCTGCTGGCCGAACGCGCGATCCCTTGCGCGGGTTCAATCGCAAGCCCGCCGCCCGACGAAGGACGGGAACAGAAAGCGCCGGCCGGCGCGCAGCCGGCCGGACAGGCCCCGCGCTCAGCCCAGCAGGCGCTGCGCCTCCTGGATGGCGAAGCGGTCGGTCATGCCGGCGACGTAATCCAAGACCACCCGCGCGCGCCCGGTCTCGTCCCCGGCGGCCTCGGCGGCCTCGAACCAGTTCTGCGGCATTTTCGACGGATCGGCCAGGAACAGCGGGAACAGCCCGTTCAGCATCTCGGTCACGCGCCGGCGCTCGACCACCACCGAGGGGGCGCGATACATGCGCTGGAACAGGAACAGCTTGATCGCCTTGAGATTCTGGTAAAGCGGCTTGGAAAAGCGGATGATCGGCCCCTCCATGCCGCGAATGTCGTCGACGCCTTGCGGTTGCAGGCCGGCCAGGCGGTTCTGCGCGACCGCGATCACATCCTCGACCATCACGCCGAAGACGCGGCGCAGCGCCTCGTGTCGGCGCCGCATCGGTTCCAGTCCGGGATGCAGCGCATCGACCTCGGCAAAGGCCTCGCCGACCACCGGCAGCTGTGCCAGATCCGCCTCGGTGAACAGCCCCGCGCGCAGACCGTCATGCAGGTCGTGGTGGTTGTAGGCCACGTCGTCGGCCACCGCGGCCACCTGCGCCTCGGCGCTGGCATTGGTATGCAGCTCCAGATCCCATTCTGCATTCACCTCGGCCAGCGCATAGGGCAGCTCGCCCGTCACCGGCCCGTTGTGCTTGGCGATGCCCTCCAGGCTTTCCCAGGTCAGGTTCAGCCCGTCGAAATCGGCATAATGCCGTTCCAGCCGGGTCACGATGCGCAGCGCCTGGGCATTGTGGTCGAAGCCGCCATAGGGCGCCATCAGCGCCGCCAGCGCATCTTCGCCGGTATGGCCGAAGGGCGGGTGGCCCAGGTCATGCGCCAGCGCCACAGTCTCGGCCAGGTCGGTGTTCAGCCCCAGCGCGCCGGCGATGGTGCGGGCGACCTGCGCCACCTCGATCGTATGGGTCAGGCGGGTGCGGTAGTAATCCCCCTCGTGCTCGACAAAGACCTGGGTCTTGTGCTTCAGCCGACGGAAGGCGCTGGAATGGATGATGCGGTCGCGGTCGCGCTGCCAGGGGCTGCGAAAGGTGGACATGCGCTCGGGCCAGCGGCGGCCGCGGCTGTCTTCGGGCTGGCAGGCATAGGGTGCCATCATCTTGTCGCTTCCTTGCGGGGCTTCGCGGCGAACCCTATATTCCATGCCGGACGACGGAAACGGGAACGCCCCATGAACACAGGTCTGAACCTGCCCCCCAGGGTCACCGAACGCGCGTTTGCGCGCCTGGCCGAAATCAACGAGGGCGGCCCTGCCCGGCCCCTGCGGGTCGCGGTCGCGGGCGGCGGCTGCTCGGGGTTCCAGTATGACATCCGCCTGGACGAGGCGGCCGAGGACGACCTGGTGCTCAGCGGTGCCGGCCAGCGCGTCGTGGTTGATCCGGTCTCGCTGCCTTTCCTGGCCGGCGCCACCATCGATTTCGCCGACGAGCTGATCGGCGCCCGCTTCACCATCGACAACCCCAATGCCAGCTCGTCCTGCGGCTGCGGCACCTCGTTTTCGATCTGACCGCGGGTTTTCGATCCGGTCTGGCGCGGGCGCGCAGGGCCGGCTAGTCTCGCGCGCATGAAGATCGCGACATTCAACATCAACGGCGTCCGCGCCCGTATCGAGACCCTGACCGGCTGGCTCGCCGACGCCCAGCCCGATGTCGTGGTCCTGCAAGAGATCAAGACCCAGGACGAGGGCTTCCCGCGCGAACCCATCGCCGACTTGGGCTACAATATCGAAACCCACGGGCAAAAGGGCTTCAACGGCGTCGCCATCCTGTCCAAGCTGCCGCTGGAGGATGTCAGCCGCGGCCTGCCGGGCGACGAGACGGACGAGCAGGCCCGCTATATCGAGGCGACTGTGGTCGGCCATCGCGCGCTGCGCATCGCCGGGCTCTATTTGCCGAACGGCAACCCGCAGCCGGGGCCGAAATTCGACTACAAGCTGGCCTGGATGGAGCGGCTGCGCGCGCGGGGCAAGGCGCTGCTGGCGACCGAGATGCCGGCGGTGATGCTGGGCGATTACAACGTCATCCCCGAACCCCGCGACGCCGCTTTCCCGGAAAAATGGCTGGACGATGCGCTGTTCCAGCCCGAAAGCCGCGCCGCGTTGCGCCGCATCCTCTTTGACGGCTGGGCCGATGCGGTGCGTCTGCGCCATCCGGGCAGCACGCGCGGTCCCTTCACCTTCTGGGACTACCAGGCGGGCGCCTGGCAAAGGGACAACGGCATCCGCATCGACCATGTGCTGCTGTCGCCGCAAGCCGCCGACCTGCTGATCGACGTCGGCATCGACCGCGACGAACGCGCCAAGGACAAGCCCAGCGACCATGTCCCGGTCTGGATCGATCTCGACGCCTGATGCGCTTCACCGTTTGACAAATACCCAAAAGAACCTCGGCGACCCCTCGGCGGCCGGGACGGAGAGCCCGTTCTCGCGCCTGGCTGTCCATCGCGCCGGGGCAGCCGGGCCGGCAGATTGAGGGCCGTCCGCATGGGGTCCGGCCCCTCACATGCCGTCCCCGATCAGCAGCGACATGTCGCCCTCGCGCGCGACCGCAAGGGTCTGTGCCCGGCCGCGCAGCGCCTCGAACAGCTCCGGCCCGGTCCCGGTCAGCCAGGCTTGCGCATCGAGAGCGCAGATCTCGTCGTAAAGTGCTGCGCGGCGGTCGGCATCCAGATGCGCCGCGACTTCGTCCAGCAGCAGCACCGGGCTTTCACCCTCCAGCGCGCGGGCATTGGCCAGGATCAGCGACAGCAGCAGCGCCTTTTGCTCGCCGGTCGAGGATAGCGCGGCGGGCATGGCCTGCGGCCCCCAATGCGCGCCCAGATCGGCGCGATGCGGGCCGTTCAGCGTGCGGCCGGCCGCCATGTCGCGGTTGCGCCCCTCGGCCAGGCGGGCGGCGATGCTCGGTGCGTCGGGGTCGTCGGCCGCGCCTTCGCCCGGCAGCAGGGCCAGGCTGGCCGAGGGAAAGGTGGTCCCGGCCCCATCCTGCGCCGCCATGATCCGGGCGATGGCCTCCAGCCGGTTGCGCGTCAGCGCCGCGCCCGCCTCGGCCATCTGCGTCTCCAGCGCGCGATACCAGCCGGCGTCGCGCACCTCGTCGCGCAGCAGCCGGTTGCGCTCGCGCATGGCCTTGTCATAGGCCAGCGCATCCTCGGCATGGCCCGGCGCGAAGCTGAGCGTGATCCGGTCCAGGAAACGCCGCCGCTGTTCGGGCGCATCGGTCCACAGCCGGTCCATGGCGGGGGTCAGCCAGATCACCCGCATCAGCCGGCCAAGCGCCAGCTGGGTCGCGGGCTTGTCGTCGATCACCACCTCGCGCGGCTGGCCGGGCAGGGCGCGGGTCGCGACCTCCTGTTCGCCGATCCGGGCGCGGATCTGCCAGCCGACATCCGGCCCCTTGCGGGCCTGGTCGCCGGGCGCGGCGCCGCGCATGCCCCGCCCGGGCGAGAGCATCGAGATGGCTTCCAGGATATTGGTCTTGCCCGCCCCGTTCGGGCCATGGATGGCGACGGGGCGGCGGTCGGCCTCGATCTCCAGCCTGGCCCAGCTGCGGAACTGGGTCAGGTGCAGCCGGGTCAGCGTCACACGCGCATCGGCATGACGACATAGACCGCGCTGGTGTCGCCGCCCTCGCGGATCAGCGCCGCGTCGCCCGAGCCGTTGAACAGGAACACCGCGTTCTCGCGCTCGATCTGGCTGGCGATCTCGTGCAGGTATTTGGCGTTGAAGCCGATCTCCAGCGGCTCGTCGGCATAGGCGACCGGCAGTTCCTCGTCCGCCGCGCCGGCGTCGGGGGCATTCACCGACAGCACCAGCCGGTCCTCGTCCAGGGACAGCTTGACGGCGCGCGAACGTTCGCTGCTGACGGTGGCCACCCGGTCCACCGCCTTGGCGAAATCGCCGGCATCGACTTCCAGCTTGCGCGCGTTGCCTGCGGGGATCACGCGGGAATAATCCGGGAAGGTGCCGTCGATCACCTTCGAGGTCAGCGTGATGGTGGGCGTGGCGAAGCGCACCTTGGTCTCGCTGACCGAGACGGCGATCTCGGCCTCGTCGTCGTCCAGCAGCTTGCGCAGCTCGGCCACGGTCTTGCGCGGCACGATCACCCCCGGCATGTCCTCGGCGCCCATGGGCAGCGGCGCGTCGATCCGGGCCAGCCGGTGGCCGTCGGTCGCGACGCAGCGCAGGCTGGGCCCGTCCTCGGCCTGCGCGACATGCATGTAGACGCCGTTCAGGTAATAGCGGGTCTCCTCGTTCGAGATGGCGAATTTCGACTTGTCGAACAGCCGGCGCAGAACCGCCGCGGGGGCCGAGAAATTCGCGCTGTATTCCGACGAGGACATGACCGGGAAATCCTCGCGCGGCAGCGTCGCCAGGCTGAAGTTCGACCGTCCCGCCTGCACCGAAAGCCGTCCCGAGGCGGCATCCAGGCTAAGCTGCACCAGCGCGCCGTCCGGCAGCTTGCGGGCGATGTCGTTGAGCATCCCGGCCGAGACGGTGGTGGCGCCGGGCCGCTCGACCTGCGCCGCGGCGCGGTCCACGATCTCGGTATCCAGGTCGGTGGCGCGGAAGCTGACGCCTTCGGGCGTGGCTTCGATCAGCACATTGGCCAGGATCGGAATGGTGTTGCGGCGTTCGACGACGGACTGGGCCTGGGAAACGGCCTTCACCAGATCGGCACGTTCGATCGAAAATTTCATGGTCAACCCTTATGTCGTTCTGGCCTCTCCCGCACCCGGCGACGCGGGGCGCCAATGTGGCACAATCCCGCGCAAGGTCAAGCGGATGCGTTCACGCCTCCAGCAGGCGGCGCAGCAGGTCGATATCCTCGGCCAGGCTGCGGTCGGCGCTGCGCAGCTCCTCGATCTTCTTCACGCCATGCATGATGGTGGTATGGTCGCGCCCGCCGAAGCGGCGCCCGATCTCGGGCAGGCTGCGCGAGGTCATCTGCTTGGACAGGTACATGGCGATCTGCCGCGGCCGGGCAACGGTGCGCACCCGCTTGGGCCCGATCATGTCGGCCAGGCGGATGTTGTAATGCTCGGCAACCTTGCGCTGGATCTCCTCGATCGAGACCTTGCGGTCGTTGGCGCGCAGAATGTCGGCCAGGCATTCCTGGGTCATGTCCAGCGTGATCTCGCGCCCCATCAGGCTGGCAAAGGCGAAAAGCCGCTGCAGCGCGCCCTCCAGTACCCGGACGTTCGAGGTGATGCGATGGGCCAGGAATTCCAGCACGCCCGGCGCGATCTGCAAGCCGGGATACTGGGCGCGGAAACTGTCGGTCTTGCTTTGCAGGATGCCCAGGCGCAGCTCGTAATCGGTCGGGTGCAGATCCACGACCAGGCCGCATTGCAGGCGCGACTTGATGCGCTCCTCCATGTCCTTGATCTCGCCCGGCGCGCGGTCGGCCGAGATGACGATCTGCTTGCCCTGGTCCACCAGGGTGTTGAAGGTGTGGAAGAATTCCTCCTGCGTGGAATCCTTGCCGGCGATGAACTGCACGTCGTCGACCATCAGCACCGAAACGGTGCGGAACAGTTCCTTGAAATCCATCACCGTGCGGTCGCGCAGCGCCTGGACAAAGCGATACATGAACTGCTCGGCCGACAGGTAAAGCACCCGCGCCTCGGGCTGGCGGATCTGGATCTCGCGGGCGATGGCATGCATCAGGTGGGTCTTGCCCAGGCCGACGCCGCCGTAAAGGAAAAGCGGGTTGAAGGTGACGGGACCGCCCTCGGCCACGCGGCGGGCGGCGGCATGGGCCAGCTCGTTGGGCTTGCCGACGACGAAGTTCTCGAAGGTGAAGCGGCTGTCGAGCGGCGCGGCCAGCTCCTCCTCGCCGGCGGGACGGGGGGCGGGGCACTTGACGGCGGGGGCCGCAACCTGGCGGGCGGTCTGGCTGCGGGTCTCGAAGCTCAGGCGCTGCACGGGGCCGCCCATGCGGTCCAGAACCTTCAGGATGTCGTCGCTGTAATGGCGCGAGACCCAGTCGGACAGGAAACGGGTCGGGCAGGCGATGGTGGCGGTGCCGTCCTCGACGCCGGTCAGGCGCAGGGGCTCGATCCAGGTCGAGAAACTGTCGGCTCCGACGATCTTCTGAAGTTCTTCACGCGCCTGCCCCCAAAGTCTGTCCATCTCGCCCAGTTCCGTCTCTTGTCCCCACATGCCGCCGGCATTTTCCGGCGTGAGGCGATTCGGACGTCACGGCCTGAACGCAATACGTTTCGGCAACAAGAAGACCCCGCCGCCAAGGCGACGCATGGGCCATCTTGCGGCCGAAACTTGCAGACACGCGGCACAGGCCGGTGGCAGCCGGCTTGCGCTTCATCGGTAGCGGATCTTGTCCGATCCTGCTGCCACCCTGCCTGTCGGCGGCACGGCCGACGGTTCAGGGCATGTCCCCCAGGCGCGACGGTGAATCGCAGGGAACAAGCTAGCAAGAACCCCGCCCGGCCAGCAACCGATCTTCGCGCTTGACAGTCACTTTGCCTGATCGAATCTCGCAACGTGACGGCAAGATGACGCCCTTGCGGAAATTGCTGTAAAACCGGGAAAAAACCACGGTTTCCTTATGCGGAAGGGCGCGCCTGGATAGAGCGCGCCCCTGGCGTATTCCACCGATAGTTGCGAAAATGCCGCAGCGGCTCAGGCGGTGCCCAGGGCCTTAACGCGGGCCGCGAGGCGCGACATCTTGCGCGCGGCGGTATTCTTGTGGATGACGCCCTTGGTCACGCCGCGCATCAGTTCGGGCTGGGCGTTCTTCAGCGCCTCGCGGGCGATTTCGGCATTGCCGCCGGCGATGGCTTCCTCGACCTTGCGCAGGAAGGTGCGGATGCGCGAGCGGCGGGCCTTGTTGACGGCGGTGCGGCGCTCGATCTGGCGGGCGCGTTTCTTCGACTGGGGCGTATTGGCCATGGGTGCGGTCCTATCTGTTCTTCATGTCTCGGTCGCGCAAAGCCCATGGCGCCGTCCGCGAAAACGGACGGTCATGATTCTTGCCTTAAGCGGGCCCACGCGCATGTAGCCCGGCCCTATACAGCGGACCGGCCTTGATGCCAAGCGCCAAATCAGCGGTCGCGGAACTGCGGCTCGCGCTTTTCCAAAAAGGCGGCCATGCCCTCCTTCTGGTCCTCGGTCGCGAACAGCGCCTGGAAGCTGCGGCGCTCGAACAGGATGCCCTCGCGCAGCGTGGTCTCATAGGCGCGGTTCACCGCCTCCTTGGCGGCCATGACGGCGATCTGGCCCTTCTCGGCGATCTTGCGGGCCGCGGCCAGCGCCTCGGGGATCAGCTTCGCGGCCGGCACGACGCGGCTGACCAGCCCGGAACGCTCGGCCTCGGCCGCATCCATGAACCGGCCGGTCAAATGCATCTCCATCGCCTTGGACTTGCCGACGAAACGGGTCAGCCGCTGGGTGCCGCCGATGCCGGCGATGACGCCCAGGTTGATCTCCGGCTGGCCGAACTTGGCATTGTCTGCGCAGAGGATGAAGTCGCAGGCCATGGCCAGTTCGCACCCGCCCCCCAGCGCATAGCCCGACACGGCGGCGATGATCGGCTTGCGCGTGGCGGTGATGCGGTCGATCTCGGCGCCGAACAGGTCGTCGGTATAGACGTCGACAAAGCTCTTGCCGGCCATTTCCTTGATGTCGGCCCCGGCGGCAAAGGCTTTCTCGCTGCCGGTCAGGACGATGCAGCGCACCTTCTCGTTCCGGTCTGCCTCGGCCAGCGCATCGCCCAACTCGCCCAGAAGCTGCGCGTTCAGGGCATTCAGCGCCTCGGGCCGGTTCAGCCGGATCAGCGCCACATAATCGTCGATCTCGACGGTGAGGGTCTGGTAAGCCATCGACTCTTCGCCTTTCGCAAGCAAGTTGACCGCGACTCGTAACAAAAGCGCGAGGCCAAGGCCAGCGCCGCTTCTTTCTTGCCCAAATATCCCCGCCGGAGGCAGCGGCCGAAGGCCGCTTCACTGCTGGCAGAGCGGGCAGAAAAAGCTCGACCGGCCCGATTGCACGATGCGCTGCACCACGCCGGCGCAGCCCGGTGCCGGGCAGGGGGCGCCCTCGCGGCCATAGACGCGGAAGGCGTGCTGGAAATAGCCCAGCTCGCCCGTCGCCTGCCGGTGGTCGCGCAAGGATGACCCCCCGGCGGCGATCGCCTCCTCCAGCACGGCGCGGATATGGCCGACCAGCGCCGCCGTCTCGGGTGCCGAGACCGTCCCGGCCAGGCGGCGCGGGTCGATGCCGGCGCGATAGAGCGCCTCGGAGACGTAGATATTGCCCAGCCCGGCCACGATCCGCTGATCGAGCAGCGCCGCCTTGATGGGCATGCGCCGCCCGGCCAGGGCGGCCGCCAGCGCCTCGGGGGTAAAGGCGTCCGACAGCGGCTCGGGCCCCAGATGCGCCAGCAGCGGATGGGTCGCGCCCGGCGCCACCAGGTCGACCATGCCGAATCGCCGCGCGTCGTTGAAGGTGATGCGGGTGCCCCGGTCGGTCCAGAAGACCACATGGTCGTGGCGCGGCAGGATGGCCGGGTCGCGGTGAAACGCGCCCTGTGATTCGTCCTCGATCAGCATCCGGCCCGACATGCCCAGGTGCAAAAGCAGACTGCCGCGATGCTCCAGCTCGGCCAGGATGTATTTCGAGCGCCGCCGCAAGGCGACGACCCGCGCGCCGGTCAGCACCTGCACCAGGTCGGGCGGCAGCGGCCAGCGCAGGTCGGGACGGCGGGCTTCGGCGCGGGCGATCACGCGGCCTTCAAGATGCGGCTCAAGGCCGCGCCGGACGGTTTCGACCTCTGGCAGTTCTGGCATTTTCTTCCCGTTCGTCGCATGGTGCCGCCGCGGCCTTGCTATGGCGCGCGGCGCGCTTTCGGACTATCTGGGCGCGAAACGACGGATGGACAAGCGACATGACCCCTGACGAGCCAAAGGAAACCCATTTCGGCTTTCGCACCGTGGCCGAGACGGACAAGGCCGGGCTGGTCCATGGCGTCTTCTCGCGCGTGGCCTCGCGCTATGACGTGATGAACGACCTGATGAGCGGCGGTATCCACCGCCTCTGGAAGACCGCGATGATGGACTGGCTGGCGCCGCGCGACGGCCAGCATCTGCTGGACGTGGCGGGCGGCACCGGCGACATCGCCTTTCGCTTTCTGGAGCGCGCGCCGGGCGCCCGCGTCACCGTCTGCGACATGACCGAGTCGATGCTGGTCGAGGGCCGCAAGCGCGCCGAGGCCGACAAGCTGGCCGGGCATCTCGCCTGGGTCACGGGCGATGCGATGCAACTGCCCTTTGCCGACAACAGCTTCGACCGCTACACGATCAGCTTCGGTATCCGCAACGTTACCCGCATCCCCGATGCCCTGGCCGAAGCGCGGCGCGTGCTGCGTCCCGGCGGCCGGCTGATGGTGCTGGAGTTCAGCCAGATGCCGGTGCCGATGCTGCAATGGCTCTATGACCGCTACAGCTTCAACGTGATCCCGGTGATGGGCCAGATCGTCGCCAACGACCGCGACAGCTACCAGTACCTGGTCGAATCGATCCGCAAGTTCCCCGACCAGGAAACCTTTGCCGCGATGATCCGCGAGGCGGGCTTCGGCCGCGTGCAATGGCGCAACCTGTCCATGGGCATCGCGGCGCTGCATTCGGGCTGGAAGCTGTAACGATGCGCGGCCCCCACAACATCTGGCGCCTGATCCGCACCGGCGCCACCTTCGAGCGCACGGGCGCAATGAAGGTCGCGCTGGACGCCGCGAACGCGCCCGCGGGCATCCGCGTCGCCGCCCGCATCCTGGGCTGGCCCTTCGCCTGGCTCGGCTACAAGGGCGACCCGGCGCTGCCGCCCGTCACCCGCGCCATCACCGCGCTGGGGCCGGCTTACGTGAAATTCGGCCAGATCCTGTCGACCCGGCCCGATGTGGTGGGGGTGGAACTGGCCGACCAGCTTTCCATGCTCCAGGACCGGCTGGCACCCTTTGCGCAAGACCAGGCCCGCCGTACCGTCGCCGCCGAGCTGGGCCGGCCGGTCGAGACGCTGTTCAGCGAGTTTTCCGAACCGGTGGCGGCGGCCTCGATCGCGCAGGTGCACCGCGCGCGGCGCATCGACAACGGCCGCGAGGTCGCGGTCAAGGTGCTGCGCCCCGGCATCGAAGCCGCTTTCCGCCGCGACATCGACGCCTTCCATTTCGCCGCCGGCATGATCGAGCGGCTGTCGCCATCGACCCGCCGGCTGAGGCCGCGCGACGTGGTCGCCCATTTCGAATCGGTGGTGACCGGAGAGCTGGATTTGCGGCTGGAAGCCGCCTCGGCCTCGGAATTTGCCGAGAACACCGCGGGCGACGAGGGGATGGCGGTGCCCGCCCCCTATTGGCACCTCAGCGCCCGGCGCGTGCTGACGACCGACTGGGCCGAAGGCGTGCCGATGGGCGATGTCGCGGCGCTGCGGGCGGCCGGACATGACCTGCCGACGCTTGGCGCGCGGGTGTTGCAGCTTTTCCTGCGCCATGCGCTGCGCGACGGCTATTTCCACGCCGACATGCACCAGGGCAACCTGAAGGTGGCCAGGAACGGCGACATCATCGTCTATGACTTTGGCATCATGGGCGAGATCGACGAATATACCCGCCACGTCTATGCCGAGATCCTGATGGGCTTCATCCGCCGCGACTACGAGCGCGTCGCGCGGGTGCATTTCGAGGCGGGCTACGTGCCGCGCGACCGTGACATCAAGGAATTCGCCCGCGCCCTGCGCGCCGTGGGCGAGCCGATCTTCGGTGCCGATGCCAGCCGCATCTCGATGGCGAACCTGCTGGCCTATCTGTTCGAAGTGACCGAACGCTTCGGCATGGCGACCCGGACCGAGCTGATCCTGCTGCAGCGCACCATGGTCGTGGTCGAGGGCGTGGCACGCTCGCTCGATCCGCAGATCAACATGTGGGAGGTCGCCAAGCCGGTGGTGGAAAGCTATATCCGCGACAATCTGGGGCCCCATGCGGCGGTGCGCGACCTGACGCGGGCGGCGCAGGTGCTGGGCCGCTTTGCGCCGCTTCTGCCGGAATACCTGGAGCGCCGCATGCCCGAGCTGCTGCGCGAACCGCCGCCGCCGCCCGAGCCGCGCCGGCGTCCGGGCCTTGCCGCGGGCATGGCGCTGGGCGCCGTCGTCGCGCTGGCAGGCGCGGCCTTCGGCGCATGGCTGGGGTAAGAGCCCTCCTGCCACCGCCGGGGCTTGAGCGTGCCCCGGCTTTCGCCTAACGCTGTCCCATGCGGATTCTCTATCTTGGCGATGTGATGGGCCGCGCCGGCCGGCGCGCGATTGCGGAAGGGCTCGGCCCTCTCAAGGAACGGCTGGGCGTCGATTTCACCGTGGTGAACGGCGAAAACGCCTCGGGCGGCATGGGGCTGACCGGCGGCCATGCCAAGCTGATCCTGGAAGCCGGCGCCGATTGCATCACCCTGGGCGACCATGCCTTCGACCAGAAGGAAATGCTGTCCTTCATCGAGACCGAGCCGCGCATTATCCGGCCGCTGAACTATTCCAAGGTCGCGCCCGGCCATGGCGCGCGGGTCTTCGAGGCGACGCGCGGCCGTAAGGTGCTGGTCGCGCAGGTGCTGGGCCAGGTCTTCATGAAGCGGCCCTTCGACGATCCCTTCTCGGCCATCGACGCGGTTTTGCGCGCGCATCCGCTGGGCGGGCTGGTGCAGGCGTCGGTCGTGGACATCCATGCCGAGGCCACCAGCGAAAAGATGGCCATGGGCCATTGGTGCGACGGCCGCGCCAGCCTGGTCGTGGGCACCCATACCCATGTGCCGACCGCCGACACGATGATCCTGAACCGCGGCACCGCATACCAGACCGATGCCGGCATGTGCGGCGACTACGACAGCGTGATCGGCATGGAAAAGGCCGAACCGCTGCGCCGCTTCCTGACCGGCATGGCCTCGGAACGCTTCACCCCGGCCGAGGGCGAGGCGACGCTGTCGGGCGTGCTGGTCACCACCGAGGACCGCACGGGCAAGGCGGTCGCGGTGCAGCCGCTGCGCCAGGGCGGCAGGCTGGGCGCCACGCAGCTTCCCGCCTGATGGGCGCGCGCGCCCCGCGCTTTTGCTTGCGGCGGCGGGGAAAATAATTCTATTACCCATCGAAAGGGCCGTGATTTAACGGCGCACGGGACAGGATTGCATGCTGGGCTTTGAACTGACCGGAACCAATGCGGCGGTGGCGATGCTGATCATCGTGACCATCATGTTCATCGAGTTCGTCCGTGAAAAGCACCCGCCCGAAGTCGTCGCCATCGGCACTGCCGCGGTGATGATGCTTCTGGGCCTCTTGCCGATCAAGGATGCGGCCGGGGTACTGTCGAACGCCGCGCCCTGGACCATCGCCTTCATGTTCCTGATCATGGGCGGGCTTCTGCGCACCGGTGCCTTGGAGATGATGTCGCGCCTCGTCACCCTGCGCGCGACCAGCCATCCGCGTTTCACCATCGGCGCCCTGTTCCTGTTCGTGATCCTGGCCTCGGCAATCATGAACAATACGCCGGTGGTGGCGGTGATGATCCCGATCTTCATCCAGCTGGCGCTGCGGCTGGGGTTCTCGCCTTCCAAGCTCTTGATGCCGCTGAGCTATTTCACCATCCTGGGCGGCATGATGACGCTGATCGGCACCTCGACCAACCTGCTGGTCGACGGCGTGGCGCGCGAGCAGGGCATGGTGCCCTTTACCATCTTCGAGATCGCGCCTGTCGGCATCGCCATCACGCTGGCCGGCATCGTCTATTTCGCGCTTCTGGGCAAGCACCTGCTGCCCAACCGCACCTCGCTGGCCGGCTTCCTGGGTACCCGGCGCGAGATGAAATATTTCACCGAGGTCGCCATCCCCGAGGATTCCAGCCTGGCCGGCCAGCCGGTGCTGACGGCGCCGATCTTCAAGCGCGAGGCAGTGCGGGTGATCGACGTGCTGCGCGGTGATGCCTCATTGCGCCGCAACCTGGCGGAGGTGGTGCTGGAACCGGGCGACCGCGTGGTGCTGCGCTCGGAAATGGCCGATCTGCTGGAGATGCAGGCCAACAAAAATTTCCAGATGGTCGACAAGCTCAGCTCGGTCGCCACCGACACGGTCGAGGTGCTGATCTCGCCCGGCGCGCGGCTGGTCGGGCGGCGGCTGGGCGACATGCGCCTGCGGCGGCGCTATGGCGTCTACGTGCTGGCCGCACATCGCCGCAGCCAGAACATCGGCCGCCAGCTCGACGACCTGGTGGTGCAGGTCGGCGACACGCTGCTGCTGGAAGGCGCGCCCGAGGATATCGCCCGGCTGGCCGCCGACATGGAACTGGTCGATGTCTCGCGCCCCTCGGCCCGGCCGTTTCGCCGCTCCAAGGCGCCGATCGCGATCCTGTGCCTGCTGTCGGTGGTCACGCTGGCGGCACTGGACGTGGCGCCGATCATGGCGCTGGCCTTCATGGCGGCGGCGATCATCCTGATCACCCGCTGCGTGGATGCCGAAGAGGCCTTCTCCTTTGTCGATGCCCGGCTCCTGGCGATGATCTTCGCCATGCTGGCGGTGGGCGAGGCGCTGGAGCATACCGGGACCGTCGACCTGGTGGTGGAGGCGGTGGCGCCCTATCTTGCCGGCCTGCCGCCCTTTGCCACGCTGATCGCGGTCTATTTCCTCGGCCTCGTCATGACCGAGGTGCTGTCGAACAATGCCGTCGCAGTGCTGTTGACGCCAGTGGCCATCGCCCTGGCAAAATCGCTGGGCCACGATCCGCGCGCCTATGTCGTGGCGGTGATGTTCGCGGCCACGGTGGCCTTCGCCACCCCCATCGGCTATCAGACGCATCTGATGGTCTATGGCCCCGGCGGCTACAGGTTCAGCGATTTCGTCAAGGTCGGGGTGCCTCTGGACATCATCTGCGGCATCGTCGCCTGCCTGACGATTCCGCTGTTCTGGCCGCTTTGAAATATCTGGATCCGGCTGGACCTGTGTCGCCGCCGCAGGGGTATTTGCAAAACGGAAAGCATGAGGCCCTGCGCCAGGTTCTTTCCGTCATGCAAATACCCCGCCGGCCTCGTCACAGGCGGCGCGCGCGCCGGCTATGCGGCAGAGTTCAACCTGCCGCGAACCCTTCGCGGACGGAGGCCTCGGCCTTGGCGGCCAGCGTCTTGCGGGTTTCTTCCGCCACCGGGATCGGCGCGTGCAGCCGCACTGTCACCGAGCCTTGCGGATATTGCGCCAGCACCGCCAGAAGATGCGGCCCCAGGTCCATGTCGCCCCACCAGCCGTAGAAGCGCGGGTCGCGGCCCTTGGGCGCGCGATAGGCGGCGCTCATCGGCTGGATCGCCAGCCCCTCGGGCAGGGCCGGGTCGAGGAAGCCCTGGAACAGCGTGGGCTTGAAGGGCAGCACGCGGCGTCCGTCGCTGCTGGTGCCCTCGGGGAAAAACAGCAGGCGGTGGCCGGCGCGGGTGCGGGCGGCGAATTCCTCGGCCTGGGCGCGGGCGAGCCGGGGGTCGCGGGCGACGAAATGCGTGTCGGTGACGCGGGTCAGGATATTGATGCCCGGCCAGCCCGCCACCTCGGATTTCGAGACGAAGAACACCGGCATCGCCGCATTCAGCACGAAGATGTCGAGCCAGCTGGAATGATTCGCCACCACCGCGCCGGGGCTGCGCATCGGCCGGCCGACGCAGCGCCAGCGCAGGCCCATGATCCACAGGCAGATGCGGCAGACGCCCTGCACCCAGGGGCCGGTCAGGGGCCGGCGCGGGCCGGTGAGCAGCCGCTCGGCCAGGCGCAGCGGCAGGATCAGCAGCACGCCGAGCGCCAGCACCAGCACGATGCCGCCGCCGCGCAGCAGCACCAGCAGCCAGCCGAGCGCGCCGGGACGCGGAATGGCCGGCGGCGCGATCTCGTCCCGCCAGGTGGCGCGGTTGCCCTGGCTCATTGCCCCTGCCGGGCCTCGTAGAACTTGCGATGCTTGGCCGACATGGCCTGGGTATCGACCATCAGGAAGACATCGGTGGTGTTGAAGGCGCGGTCCAGCCAGGCGCCCTCGCCGACCATGCCGCCCAGCCGCAGATAGGCCTTGATCAGCGCCGGCATGCCAGCCATGGCGGCGCGGCGGTCCAGCTCTTGGGGCGTGATCAGATCCATGCGACGATAGCCGTCGGGCCGGGCGCGGGGCCGGATCGCCTCGGGCGCCAGGTGGTGATGGTGCAGCCAGCTGAGCGGCTGGGCCAGCGCCTCCACATCCGTGCCGTGGAACGAGGCGACGCCGAACAGGATCTCGATCCCGCGCGCCAGCACGTAATCGGCCAGCGCATTCCACATCAGGAACATGCCCGAGCCGCCGCGATAGGCCGGATCGACGCAGGACCGGCCCAGTTCCAGCAGCGACCGCCCCGAGGCGCGCAGCGGCGCCAGGTCGTATTCGCTGTCGCAATAGAAGCGGCCGAAGGCCTCGGCCCGGTCGCCCGGCAACAGGCGATAGACGCCGACCACATGGTCCAATGCCTCGCGCGAGCGGCGGTGGTCCACCAGCACCAGGTGATCCACCACCGGGTCGAACTCATCCCGCTCGAAGCGGTTCACGTGATCGACCAGCGGGCCGTCGCCGCCCAGTTCCTCGACGAAGACGCGATAGCGCAGGCGCTGCGCGGCCAGAAGGTCGGCCTCGTCTGTGGCCAGGCCTGTGGTGAAATAGGACGTCTCTGGCGTCATCTCTGCGGCCTGGAACCCTGCCTGGTTGCGTCTGGTTCCGTGTCTAGGCGGGTGCGGTGAACATTGCAACTGCCGCACCGCCCGGCAACTCAGGGGCGATTGACAGCCGGAAAAGTTCAATTACTCTGCACTGACCCTTGCAGAGAGCCCGGCTGCGAGCAGTTGCGGCCGGCAACACAGTTTTAATGATGGCCGCATATGCGGGAGATCGCGATTGGATCAGTATGATGCAAAAGCAATTTGCGATTCAAGGAAGTATAGAAAGCAGGGTATAACGAATGACTGAAGCGCCGGCAAAGATCGACCGTGGGTTCGCCGAGGTGAGGAATGGCGACGGCTCGATGAGCGTCTCTTATAAGACCGCCGGAATGGGCTGGATCGCAAGGATTGTCCTTGTTCTGCCGTTTTGGCTTGTCATCTCTCTCTTGTTTGTGACGGCAGGCGGGACTGAAAACGTCGTCCTGTTCTACCCCATAACTTTCGGCTTGACGCTTCTCGCGATATATCTGTTTACTTCTGGAAAGACCAAGGAATTCAAAATATATTCCAACGGGTTCTCTGTTGATGGCCGGCGCTACGACTTTGGAGGGGTCAAGGAGATCTTTCTCGACAATCCGGCTGACAAATCCGGTCCTGTGACATCCAAACCCATTGGTTTCATCGACGGGGGAAGCGGTGTCTTGGGGACTATGGCCGCCAGTGCTGCGGTCTCGTCGGCAGCTTTGGTCGGCTCTGTCACCGCGCTGCAAGGTGCGGCATATGAGGGTAATATTGCCAGGCGGTTCAGGGTTGGATTTAGGTGTGGTGCCAAGAATGCTTGTCTCGTCAGGAATGTAAGGCTCGGCGTTGCTGAATCCATTTTCGACTATCTGACCAAGAAGAACTGATATCCAGCCTCGGCAACCCTAGCCTCAGGAGGTTGTCGATTGGGACGATAGCGGCGGAAGGAGAATAAGAATGATATGCCTGCCATCCACCACCTGCTTGCCCGCATGGGTGAAATTCACGGTGATGCGGTCGCCGACGCGCGATTGCACCTGGCCGGTGCCCCATTCGGGTGCGCCGGGGTGGCGCACGATCATGCCGGGTTCCAGGATTTCATTCATCTTAGGCCCCTTCCTGAAGCATCATGCAGGCTAGCCTTCCATGGACGATCTGACAATCCATTGCCCGCTCGGCACTCCCGACGTCCTGCCGCCCGAGCGGCTTGCCGCGCTGGTCGGTTCGCGGCTGTGCCATGACATCGTCTCGCCCCTGGGGGCGATCGGCAACGGGCTGGAGCTGCTGCAGCTTTCGGGCGCCTGGCCAGGCATCGACGACAGCCCCGAGATGCAGTTGATCGCCGAAAGCGTCGAGGCGGCGCGGGCGCGGATACGCTGGTTCCGCGTGGCCTTCGGCCATGCTGCGCCGGACCAGCGCCTTGGCCTGGCCGAACTGGCCGCGCTGCTGGCCGAGGTCGAAAGGGGCGGGCGCATCCGCCTGCGGCTGGAGGCCGAGGGCGATCTGCCGCGCATCGAGGCGCGCCTGATCCTGCTGGCGCTGATGTGCCTTGAGACGGCGATGCCCTGGGGCGGCAGCGTGCTGGTCTGCCGCGGTGCCCAGGGCTGGCGGCTGGTCGCCGAAAGCAGCCGCATCAGGCCGGATCCGACGCTGTGGTCCTGGCTCGGCCCCGATCGGCACCGGGCGCGGCCCGAACCGGGCGCCTCCGAGGTGCATTTCCCGCTGCTGGCCGGTTTCGCCTGCGCCGCCAATCGCCCGCTGGCCTGGGAACTGGACGAGAGCGGCGGCGAGATCTCGTTCTGAGGCCCGGATCCCACCGGGTTTCAGTGCCCGGCTTGTGTTGGCGTCAGGTCCGGATGGTGCCGTCGCCGGTGACCAGATACTTGAAGCTGGTCAGCTGCTCGGCGCCCACCGGCCCGCGCGCATGCATCTTGCCGGTGGCGATGCCGATCTCGGCGCCCATCCCGAATTCGCCGCCATCGGCGAATTGCGTCGAGGCGTTCTGCATCAGGATGGCGCTGTCGAGCCCGTTGAAAAAACGCTCGGCGGTGGCGTCGTTCTCGGTCAGGATCGATTCGGTATGGCCCGAGCCATAGCGACGGATATGGGCGATCGCCTCCTCGACGCCGTCGACCAGCTTTACCGCGATGATCTTGTCCAGGAACTCCTGCCCGAAATCCGAGGGCTCGGCCGGCACGGTGCCCGGCACCTTGGCAAGCTCGCCTTCGGCACGGACCTCGACGCCCGCGTCCAGCAGATCCTGCACCAGCACGGGACCGTGCCTGGTGTAGAACTGCCAGTCGATCAGCAGGCATTCGGCGGCGCCGCAAATGCCGGTGCGCCGGGTCTTGGCGTTCAGCACCACGCGGCGCGCCTTGTCCAGGTCGGCGTCGCGGTCGGCATAGACATGGCAGATGCCCTCCAGATGGGCAAAGACCGGCACGCGGGCTTCCTTCTGCACCAGCCCGACCAGGCCCTTGCCGCCGCGGGGCACGATCACGTCGATGAATGCCTGCGCGCGCAGCATGGCGGCGACGGCCTCGCGGTCGCGGGTCGGCACCATCTGCACCGACGCCTCGGGTAGGCCGGCCTGCGTCAGGCCCGTCACCAGCGCCCGGTGGATCGCGGCCGAGCTGTTCAGGCTTTCCGAGCCGCCGCGCAGGATCACCGCATTGCCCGCCTTCAGCGCCAGCGCCGCGGCATCGGCGGTGACATTGGGGCGGCTTTCGTAGATCACGCCGATGACGCCCAGGGGGGTCGCGACGCGCCGGATATGCAGCCCGTTTGGCCGGTCCCATTCCGCCAGCACGCGGCCCACGGGGTCCGCTTGCGCCGCGACCGAGCGCAGCCCCTCGGCCATGGCGCGGATGCGCGCGGGATCGAGCTTCAGCCGGTCGAGCATGGCGGGGGAGAGGCCCTTCTCCTCAGCGTAATGCATGTCCTCGGCATTGGCGTCGAGGATGGCGTCCTCGGCCCTCAGGATCGCATCGGCGGCACCGATCAGGGCGGCATGCTTGCGCTCGGCCGAGGCCTCGGCCAGCAGGGCGGCGGCGGCGCGCGCCTTTGCGCCCAGATCCGCGATCAGCGCATCGGCATCGGAGGAGGTCAGGTCTTTCATGGCGGCATTCCCTTGCATGTGGCCTGAGATAGGCCCGGGCGCGCCGAAAAACCAGAGATTAAAGGGGGAAGGTGCAGGATTCTGTTGCCAGGCTCCTGCGGGCCCCGCCTTACGCTGCTAGGCGGAAGGGCTTGAGTTTCGGTTGCCCGAGCTGCTTACGCAGCCAGAGCCACCGGAGCACGGTTGTCGTTGGCAACTGTACATTTTGCACCGATGACGGTGGTAGCTCACCGAGACAAAGCAAACAGCTTTAGACGTTCGTCGATCCTGTTTCGGCCCCATGCGCCCCCAACGAGGGATGATGGTGGAGCCGCCGGGTACCGCCCCCGGGTCCGATCCGCTTATTACCTGCGCGTTTATGTCCATAGTCCGGGCGAACCCGGACAAGCCGAATATAGGCGCCGCCATTCTCGCGCGCAAGGAGGGGAACGCTGTTCCCCTCTTGTCCCGCTGCGCGGACCAATTCACCCCATGGGGTATTTGGAAAACGGAGAATAACGGGGCGCAACGCCCCGGCCTTCTTCGTTCCTGAAATACCCATGCGGCCGTGCCGTCGGCGGAAGGCCCCGCTTTCGGGGCGGGGCGCTGCAAGGGTCGGTCAGAAGCCGGCCTTGATCTTTTCGAATTCCTGCAGCTGCCTTTCGCGTTGCTGCGGGTCGTTCGGGGTCTGGGCCAGGATCGGGGCGTCCACGGGCGACAGCCCTTCCTGCACCGCCGGCTCGTCCTTGATCGTCTCCATGGCGACGGTCGAGGTATGGCCGTAGCCGATCGTGTCCAGCAGGCCCTTGGCCGCCTCGGGGGCGAGCCAGGCGTTGATGAAGTCGTAGGCCTTGTCCTCGTTGCCCGGCCCGCTCTTCAAATTGATGAAGCCGCAGAAGAAGGTCGAACTGCCTTCCTTGGCCGCGCGCTGGAAGCCGACCGGGAAGCCGTCGTTTTCCAGCAGCACCACGCCGTCGTTCCAGGACCAGGCCACGTCCACCGCGCCCGAAGCCATCAGCTGCGCCTGTTCGGCCGGGTCGGCCCAATAGGCGGCGACGTTCTGATGCGCCTGGCGCAGCCAGTCGGCGGCGGCCGCGAACTGCTCGTCGGTCACTTCGGTCCAGTCGGTGGTGCCGGTGGCCAGATAGGCCAGCGCCCAGACATCGTCGGCCGAATCGGGCAGCGAGGTGCGGCCCTGGTATTTCGGGTCGATGAAGATGTTCAGGCTGGCCACGTCCTCGGCCGGCACGGTCTCGGTATTATAGGCCACCGCGGTCGCGCCCCAGTCGGTCGGGATGTACCAGACACCCTCGTCGTCCTTGAAGATTTCCGAATCGAGGAATTTCGCATCGAGGCTTTCGAAGGCGGGGATCTTCGAGACGTCCCAGGGCTCGATCAGCCCGGCATCGCGGTATTTCGACACCATTTGCGAGCAGGGATGGGCGACATCGGCTTTGAAGCCCGAGGCGAGCTTTTGATAGGCCTCGTCATCGTCGCCGTAGAAGACGAAGGTCGGGCCGGTGCCATGCTTGTCGATATAGCCCTGGAAAATCACCGGCTCCTCGAACCCGGCCCAGTCGAAGACCGTCAGTTCGGGATCGGCGGCCCAGGCGGCCGTCAGGCTGGTGCTGGCAAGCGCGAGCGCCAGGGCGGGGAAGCGGAAAAGTTTCATGTCGGAGCTTTCCTTGAAGGCAGTCTGGCCTGACGCTAGCCGTCCCGCCGCGACCTCGCAAGCGCGGCGGTGCTACCAGCGCCCCGAGGCGCCGCCGCCCCGCGACGAGCCGCCGCCGAAGCCCGAGTTGCCGCCCGCGGCCCTGTTGGTCCGGCTGCGCAGCACGGCGCCGTTCGGGTCGTACCAGACCGTTTGCCGGCGCAGGCGCTGGCGGGATTCGGACCAGTCGCAGGCCGGGCAGCGCCGCGTGACATCGTCATGCGAGACCATGTGGCCGCCCTCGGGCAGCGGGGTTTGCAGGGGCGCGACCTGCGTTTCCAGGCCGCGGTGCCCGCATCGCGGGCAGCGGTTGCGTTGCCAGAGCTGCCGGGCGATGGCGCCGAGGATCAGGAGCCAGGCGCCGCCGAAGGCAAGGGGGACGATACGGTCCATCAGCCCGCGTTCGCGCGTCCCGAGCGGCTGACCCGTCGCGACGGGACGGGCGATCAGCGTGATCACCGCCAGCGTGCCGTCGCGGATGCCCTGCGACATCCGGCCGTCGCGAAAGGCGGGCAGCATGGTGTTGCGCATGATCTCCTGCGCCAGGATGTCGGCGTCGTTTTCATAGCCGCGGCCGAGTTCGATCCGCGCCTCGCGGTTCTCGGCCAGCACCAGGACCATGAAGCCGTCGCTGCGCGCACCGTCGCCCACGCCCCAATGGTTGAAGAGCCGGGTGGCGAAGGGCTCCAGCCCGTCGGACCCGCCGTGGCGCGCCCGGTCGGTCAGGGTGACGACCGTGCCCTGGATACCGGCATCCTTGCGCAGCCCGGCCAGGGCCCTGTCGAGGGCCTGGGCATCCTGGGGCGCGAGCAGCCCGGCGAAATCGTTGACATGCAGGTTCTGCCAGTCGGGCAGATCCTGTGCCTGTGCCTGTGCCTGTGCCTGGACCGGGGCGAGGACCGCCAGCCAAATCAGCGCGCACAGCCATGCCGCCTTGCGGGCGATCGCGTTGGCCGGGGTGGTCCTGAACGGCCGATCCATCGTCGCCCCCTGCCTTGCCCGCTATCCCGGCAGGATCTCGGGGCCGCCGGTGATCTGCGGGTCGGGCTGGCCGATTACCTCGTCGTCGCGGCCGGCGAAATCGACCGCGCGCAGGATGGCCTGGATCGCCGCGATGCGGGCGCGGCGCTTGTCGTCGGCGCGGATCACCGTCCAGGGTGCGATGCCGGAATGGCTGCGCAGCAGCGTGTCCCGGATCGCGGCACCGTAATCGTCCCATTTCGCCAGCCCCTCGACGTCGATGGGGCTGAGCTTCCATTGCTTCAGCGGATCCTGCTCGCGGTCGAGGAACCGCTTGAGCTGCTCGGCCCGGCTGACCTCCAGCCACAGCTTGACCAGGATCACCCCGTCATCGACCAGCATGGTCTCGAACAGCGGCAGTTGGCGAAAGAAGGTCTCGCGCTGTGCATCCGTGCAGAAGCCGAAGACCTTTTCGACCACGCCGCGGTTGTACCAGCTGCGGTCGAAGAGCGCGATCTCGCCCCTGGCGGGCAGCCAGTCGACATAGCGCTGGAAATACCATTCCCCGGCCTCACGCTCGCTGGGCTTGGGCAGGGCGACGATATAGGCCGAGCGCGGGTTGAGGTTCTCGCGCACCCGCTCGATGGTGCCGCCCTTGCCGGCGGCATCGCGGCCCTCGAACAGCACCACCATGCGCTTGCCGGTATGGATCACGTCGCGCATCAGCCGCACCAGCTGCAATTGCAGCCCGGCCATCCGCTCGTCGTAATCCTTGCCCTTCATCTCCTCGGCATAAGGATAGGAGGGATCGGGGATGCGCTTGCCGTCCGCCGCCGCCACGGTCTTGCGCAGCGCCTCGGGCGCGTCCTGTTCCAGGTAGCGGGTGATTGCGCCGACAAAGGGCAGGTCGGGCAGAGATCCCCGCTTGCCGGTCCCGTCCTTGGCGCCATTGCTGGCCATGCTTACGCCTCGCCGATGCGGTTCAGGTCGAAATGGGTGGTCTGGTAGATCTCGTTGATCCAGTTACCATAGAGCAGATGCGCATGGCTGCGCCAGCGGTTCGTCGGCGCGCGCGACGGGTCGTCGTCCGGGTAGTAGTTCACCGGCACCTCGATCGGCTTGCCCGAGGCGGCGTCGCGGTCGTATTCGTCCTTCAGCGTCGTGCTGTCATATTCGAAATGGTTGAAGACATAGAGCGCGCGATGGCAGGGGTCTTGCAGCAGGCAGGGCCCGACCTGATCCGAGGCGATCAGCGTCGTCAGCGCCGGGATGGCGTCCACCTCGTCCTGGCGCACCTCGGTCCAGCGGCTGACGGGAACCAGCACGTCGTCGGAAAAGCCGCGCAGATAGGGGCTGGAGGGCGCCAGGTTGCGGTGGCGGAAGCAGCCGAAGGCCTTGCGGTCCAGCATGTGCTTTTCCAGGCGGTGGAAATGCCAGGCCATCGCCATGCCGCCCCAGCAGACGCCGAAGGTCGAATGCACATGGCTTTGCGTCCAGTCGAAGACGCGGGTCAGTTCGTCCCAATAGGTCACGGCCTCGAAGGGCAGGTGCTCGATGGGCGCGCCGGTGATGATGAGCCCGTCGAACTTCTCGCCCGTTTCCTCGACCTCGCAGAAGCGGCGATAGAAGGATTGCAGGTGATCGGCCGCGGTGTTGCGGCTTTCGTGGTCGGACATGCGGATCAGCTGAAAGTCGATCTGCAGGGGCGTGGCGCCGATCAGCCGGGCGAACTGGTTCTCGGTCTGGATCTTCTTGGGCATCAGGTTCAAAAGCCCGATGCGCAAGGGCCTGATGTCCTGCGTCGCCGCCCGGCCCGGCGACATGACCATGACGCCTTCGTTCGACAGGATGTCATAGGCCGGCAGGTCATTGGGCAGGGTGATGGGCATCATGCGTCCTTTCTGTCGATCGTTCCGGCAAGGGCGGCGCCGGCGGGCCGTCGGTCTATGGCATGGCCGATCAGCGCGATCAGGTCTTGCGGGCCTGTCACCCGTGCCACCTCCTCGGCCAGCAGCGTCACGCCGCGCCGGGCCATCGCCTCGTAGCGCGGCTGGCGATGGGCCAGCGCGCGGGCATAGGTCCAGCGGATGAAATCGTCGGGATTCACCTGATCCTCGCGCAGGCCCTTGTCGACCCGGTAGTCGGTCCAGGCCCGGTCCAGGAAATCCGGCTGGTAATACATCGGCTTCGGCGCGCGGTCGAAGCGGCGCACCAGTTCCTCGGTATGCGCGTCCGAGCCCTTGATCCAGACCAGCAGCAATTCGCGCTCCAGCGCGTCCAGCACCGGGTCGGTCTTGGCAAAGGGGTCCACCACCTCGCAGACCGAGCCGCCGGAATCGCAGACGAAATTGCCCAGGTTGTAGATCTCCTGCGCGCGGCGGATGAAATGCCCGGTATCCAGCAGCGCCGCGATCTCGGCCATCCGGTGCTGGTCCTGGCGGCGCATGTATTCGTCAAATTCCAGCCCGCCGCGGGTGACGCTGCCGGGCTTGCCCAGATAGGTGGACAGCGGCGCCAGGTTCTCGAAGGTGATGTTGCTGGCGATATAGACCGAATCCGACAGCAAGAGTTCGCGCAGGAAGGGCACTTTCATCGCCTCGCGCTTGAAGTTGTCGGCGATCAGCTCGCCCATGTAGCGGGTGCCGATGCGGTAATCGACCGAATAGTGGAACCATTCCCCCGAGCCGCGCAGCATCGAGGCCAGGAAGGTCTTGCCCAGCCCGGACATGCCGAAGAACAGCACGCGCTTGCGGGGTGCGGCCAGCCATTCGGCCTTGGTCTGGTAAAGCATGGGCGATCCTTTTGCGAGGCTTGGCGATAGTTAGTCCCGCGCAGGGCCAAGGAAAAGGGGTGGCTGTTCCCGCCGATCGGCCCGCCGCCCGGAAAAGCGATTGGCCCGGTCTTGCATCGCGGCCCCGAGCCCCTATCTGGGGCGGGCGGACCGGGCCCCTCTGACGACGCCAGTCGTGATGTCGGACCGCATTGAGCCTTGCTCGGTGCCAGCCCAGAACCCTTTCCCTTCCAAGGCTTCGCACCGGCTTGCGTTCAATGTGGAGCCTGGCATGGAACCTTTCTACCTGACCCTCTTTCTCGGTACGCCGATCTGGCTGTGGCTGGTCTTCGTCGGCCTCGTCGCGGCGTTGCTGGCCTTCGACCTCGGCGTGCTCAACCGCGGCGACAAGGAAATCGGCGTCGCCGAAAGCCTGAAGCTCTCGGGCTTCTACATCACGCTGGGCGTGCTTTTCGGCGGCTTCGTCTGGTATCAGCTGGGCAGCAATGCCGCCGCCGAATACATGACCGCCTTCGTGGTGGAAAAGACGCTGGCGATGGACAATGTCTTTGTCATCGCGCTGATCTTCGCCACGCTGTCGATTTCGCGCCGCTACCAGCACCGGGTGCTGTTCTGGGGCATCCTGGGCGTGATCGTGCTGCGCGGCATCATGATCGGCGTCGGTGCGACGCTGGTCGCGCAATATGGCTGGATCCTCTATGTCTTTGCCGGCTTCCTGATCCTGACCGGCGTCAAGATGCTGTTCATCGGCGACAAGGAGCATGACATGGGATCGAACCCGGTCCTGAAGTTCCTGCGCCGCCGGATGCGGCTGACCGACGAACTGCACGGCCATGCCTTTGTCGTGAAGAGGTCCGACCCCGCGACCGGCCGCATCCGCCGTTACGCCACGCCGCTGCTGTTGGCGCTGGTGATGATCGAGATCGCCGACGTGATCTTCGCGGTCGATTCGGTGCCGGCGGTCTTTGCCATCACCGCCGACCCCTATATCGTCTACACCTCGAACATCTTTGCCATTCTGGGCCTGCGCGCGCTGTTCTTCGCGCTGGCGGCGATCATCCACCGCTTCGAATATCTCAAGCAGGCATTGGCGGTGCTGCTGATCTTCATTGGCTCCAAGGTATTCCTGGCCGACCTGATGGGGCTGGCGAAATTCCCGCCCGCCGCGTCGCTGGGCATCACCCTCGCCATCCTCGGCGCCGGCGTCGGCTGGTCGCTGTGGCGCACCCGCAAGGACGTGGCGCGCGCCTGAGCGCCAGATTTCCGCCGCCGCGCCCGGCCGCGCGGTTGCCGTCGGGTATTTGAAGAACGGAGAAGGCGGGGCGGCGGGGTGCGAAACCCGGCCGTCTTCCGCGCGATGTGATCCGGGCTGCCACCACGTCACTCAATCCGCAGTAGCGCGCCACGGCCAATCGCGCTATGCTTCCGCCCAGACCCGGCAAACGGGCGATGCAAACGAGGCAGTGACGGCGGTAACCCATGACCGAGATGGTCTTTGGCACCACGCCCTTGCGGGCAGGTGATCCGATTCTTCCACGCTGGTGGCGCACGCTGGACCGATGGTCCCTGGCCTGCGTGCTGGGACTGTTCGCGGTCGGGCTGCTGCTGGGCCTGGCGGCCTCGGTGCCCCTGGCCGAAAAGAACGGCCTGCCGCAATTCTATTACGTCACCCGCCAGGCGGTCTTCGGCGCCATGGCGCTGGCGGCAATGCTGGTGATCTCGACCTTCTCGCCCAGGATGGTGCGGCGGATCGGCGTGCTGGGCTTTCTGGTCGCGCTGGTGGTGCTGATGGCGCTGCCCTTCATCGGCACCGATTTCGGCAAGGGTGCGGTGCGCTGGCTGCGCCTGCCCGGCGGCATGTCGGTGCAGCCTTCCGAGTTCCTGAAACCCTGCTTCGTCGCCATCTGCGCCTGGTTCATGGCCGCAAGCCAGGAGGTCGGCGGCCCGCCCGGCAAGTCCTTCTCCTTCGGGCTTGCGGTGGTCGTGGTGCTGCTTCTGGCCATGCAGCCCGATTTTGGCCAGGCCTCGCTGGTGCTGTTTTCCTGGTGCGTGATGTATTTCATCGCCGGCGCGCCGCTTTACCTTCTGGGCGGTGTGATGGGGCTGGCCTGTGTCGGCGGCGTCTTCGCCTATGGCGCATCCGAGCATTTCGCCCGCCGCATCAACGGTTTCCTTGCGGCCGAGGTCGATCCGCGCACCCAGCTGGGCTATGCCACCAACGCCATCCAGGAGGGCGGCTTCTTCGGCGTCGGCGTGGGCGAGGGCTCGGTCAAGTGGTCGCTGCCCGACGCCCATACCGATTTCATCATCGCCGTTGCGGCCGAGGAATACGGGCTGATCCTGGTGCTGATCATCATCGCGCTTTACGCCACCATCGTCATCCGCTCGCTTCTGCGGCTTCAGGGCGAGCGCGATCCCTTTGCCCGCATCGCCGGCACCGGGCTGGCCTGCGCCTTCGGCGTGCAGGCGCTGATCAACATGGGCGTGGCGGTGCGGCTTCTGCCGGCCAAGGGCATGACGCTGCCCTTCGTCAGCTATGGCGGCTCGTCGGTGATCGCCTCGGGCATCGCCATGGGGATGCTGCTGGCGCTGACCCGCTCGCGCCCGCAGGGCCGCATCGGCGACGTGCTGGGCCGGGGCCGGGGATGAGCGCGGCCCCGCTTTGCCTGATCGCTGCCGGCGGCACCGGCGGCCACATGTTCCCGGCGCAATCGCTGGCCGAGGTGCTGCTGGCGCAGGGCTGGCGGGTGAAGCTGTCCACCGACGAACGCGGCGCGCGCTATGCCGGCGCCTTCCCGGCCGAGGTCGCGCGCGAGGTGGTCAGCTCTGCCACCACCGCGCGCGGGGGGACGCTGGCCAAGCTCGCCGTGCCCTTCCGCATCGGCGCGGGCGTGCTTTCGGCCATGCGCCGGATGCGGGCCGACCGTCCGGCCGTGGTGGTGGGCTTCGGCGGCTATCCGACCATCCCCGCCATGTCGGCGGCGCTGGTCCTGCGCATCCCGCGCATGATCCACGAGCAGAACGGCATCATGGGCCGGGTGAACATGGCCTTCGCCCGCCGGGTGGACCGCGTGGCCTGCGGCACCTGGCCGACCCGGCTGCCGGCCGGCGTGCAGGGCATCCATACCGGCAACCCGGTGCGCCAGGCGGTGCTGGACCGCGCCGGCGCGCCCTATATGCCGCCGGGCGAGGGCCCGCTGCGCCTGCTGGTCATCGGCGGCAGCCAGGGCGCGCGCGTGCTGTCCGACATGGTGCCCGAGGCCATCGCCGGCCTGCCCGACGAGATGCGCGCCCGCCTGTCGGTCAGCCACCAGGCCCGCGCCGAGGATGGCGCGCGCGTCACTGCCGCCTATGCCGCGGCCGGCGTCGATGCCGAGGTCCGGCCCTTCTTCGACGACGTGCCCCGGCGGCTGGCCGAGTGCCAGCTGGCCGTCAGCCGGGCCGGGGCCTCGTCCATCGCCGACATCACCGTGATCGGCCGCCCGGCGATCCTGATCCCCTATGCCGCGGCGACCGGCGACCACCAGACCGCCAATGCCCGTGCCCTTGCGGAATCCGGCGCGGCGATCCTTTTGCCCGAATCCGTGCTTGACGCCGAGAGCCTGAGGCGCGACATCCGGGACATCCTTTCCGACAGCGCCCGCGCCACCGCCATGGCCGCTGCCGCGCTAACGCTTGCCCGCCCCGACGCGGCGCAGCGCCTTGCAGATCTAGTGACGGAACTGACCCGATGAACGCAGCGACCAAACTTCCGGGCGAGCTTGGCCCCATCCATTTCGTCGGCATCGGCGGCATCGGCATGTCCGGCATCGCCGAGGTGCTGATGACGCTGGGCTACCAGGTGCAGGGTTCTGACGCGAAACGCTCGAAGATCACCGACCGCTTGCAGGCGCTGGGCGCCACCGTCTTCGAAGGCCAACGTGCTGAAAACATTGGCGAAGCCGGCGTGGTGGTGATCTCGACCGCCATCAAGAAGGGCAACCCCGAGCTTGAGGAGGCCCGCCGCCGCGGCCTGCCCGTCGTGCGCCGGGCCGAGATGCTGGCCGAGCTGATGCGGCTGAAATCCAATGTCGCCATCGCCGGCACCCATGGCAAGACCACGACCACCACCATGGTCGCGACGCTGCTGGATGCGGGGGGCTTCGATCCGACGGTGATCAATGGCGGCGTCATCCACGCTTACGGCTCGAACGCCCGCGCCGGCGCCGGCGAATGGATGGTGGTCGAGGCCGACGAATCGGACGGCAGCTTCAACCGCCTGCCCGCGACCATCGCCATCGTGACCAATATCGACCCCGAGCATATGGAGCATTGGGGCAGCTTCGATGCGCTGCGCAAGGGCTTCCAGGATTTCGTCTCGAACATCCCCTTCTACGGCCTTGCCGTCTGCTGCACCGACCACCCCGAGGTGCAGTCGCTGGTCGGCAAGCTCTCCGACCGTCGCGTCGCCACCTTCGGCTTCAACGCCCAGGCCGACGTGCGCGCGATCAACCTGCGCTATGAAAACGGCGTGGCGCATTTCGACATCGCCCTGCGAGGCGAGGCCGAGTTGAACGACGGCGAGGTGCCGGTGATCGAGGGCTGCACCCTGCCGATGCCGGGCGATCACAACGTCTCGAACGCGCTGGCCGCGGTGGCCGTCGCCCGCCACCTGGGCATGAAGCGTGCCCAGATCCGCGAGGCGCTGGCGCGCTTCGGCGGGGTCAGCCGCCGCTTTACCCGCGTGGGCGAAGTGAACGGCGTGACCATCATCGACGATTACGGCCATCACCCGGTCGAGATCGCGGCGGTGCTGAAGGCCGCGCGCCAGGCGACCAGGGGCCGGGTGATCGCCGTGCATCAGCCGCATCGCTATTCCCGGCTTTCCAACCTGTTCGACGATTTCTGCACCTGTTTCAACGAGGCCGATGTCGTCGCCATCGCCGAGGTCTATTCCGCGGGCGAAGAGCCGATCCCCGGCGCCTCGCGCGACGACCTGGTCGCCGGGCTGATCGCGCATGGCCACCGCCACGCCCGCGCGGTAATGGACGAGGGCGACCTGGAGCGGCTGGTGCGCGAACAGGCGCGGCCGGGCGACATGGTGGTCTGCCTGGGCGCCGGCACCATCTCGGCCTGGGCCAACAACCTGCCCGAGCGGCTGACGGAGAAGGCCGCGTGATCGCGCTGGCCAGCCATCCCGCCACCGCGGCGCTTTGCGCTCTGCTTTGGGGCGTGATGGCCTGCCTTCTGCCCTTTCTGCGGCTGCGCTGGCGCCATTCGGCGCTTTGGGCGCTGGTGCTGTGCGGCGTGCCGGTGCTGGGCTGGATGACCTATCTCTGCGGGCCCGGCTTCGGCGTGCTGTTCCTGGCGCTGGGGCTGTCGCTGCTGGTCTGGCCGCCCTTCGATCCGCGCCGTCGCCGGCGCGCGCTGACGCAGCGCGGCCTGCGCTAGGAACCGCCGGCGATGATCGCGGCATGGCTGATCGTCCTCGTCACGGTGGCGCTGGCCGCCGCCATCGGCATCCGGCGCGCCGCTGCCCGCTCGTTCCGGGTGCTGGGGGCCGAACTGGCCCTGCTGCTCGGCGCGGCCTGGCTTTGCTATCTGATCGGCGATGGCAAGACCGGCGGCGGCTATCTGGCCGGCATCATCGGCGCGCTGCTGTCACTCTTGCTGCTGATCGCGGCGGGAGGTCTGGTCGCGGGCGCGCTGCTGCGCTGGATTTACGACCGCTTGCGGCCGACGGCAGGCATGCGCGCACCGTTCGCGCGGCCCTGGGACATCGTCGGGCTTGGCTGCTTCGCCGCGCTGGCGGTAATCCTCAGCGCGCTGGAATAGCCGGAGACGGGACGAGAAAGGGGGGCGGGATGACGGTGACGGAAACCAGGATGCGGGTCCGGGCGCGGGCGGGTCTGGGCGCGATGCTGGCGCTTGCCCTGGCCGGGCTTGCCGGCTGCGGCCGCGGCGGCATGAGCGAGCTGGAATGCATGGAGCGGGTGATCTATTTCGAAGCGAACCGTTCGAGCCGCGACGGCATGATCGCCGTCGGCAACGTGGTCATGAACCGCGTCCGGGCGCAGGGCTATCCCAACACGGTCTGCGGCGTGGTCGGGCAAAAGGGCCAGTTCGCGCCGGGCGTCCTGACCCGGCGAATGGATTCGAAATCCCTGCCGGCGGTGCGCGAGGCCGCGATCGCGGTCCTGCGCGGCGAAAGGCAGCCGGGGATCGGCAATGCCATGTTCTTCCACCAGAAGGATCATCGCTTCTCCTATGACAACATGCATTACGTCCTGGTTGCAGGGGGCAATGCCTTTTACGAAAAGCGCAAGAGCCATCTTGTGACCCAGCCCGTGCCTCCGGCCCCGGTGGACGGGCTGCGCTAGAGGCGCGGCGCGTCTCGGCGGGCCGCAGCCGGAACCCTGGCGAACCGCGCCGGAAAGCGGTTGTGCCATGCGGGCCGGATTGACGGCGCGCGCAAGGCTGATTAACCACCGCGCCATGACCCAGACGCCTCCCACGCCCCGCGGCGCCCTGACCCCGAACCGAGCCCTTGCCGATCTGACCTGGCTGCGGGTCGGCGGGCCGGCCGACTGGCTGTTCCAGCCAGCGGACGAAGCGGATCTGGCGGATTTCCTGCGCGGCCTTGACCCGGCGCTGCCGGTCTTTGCCATGGGCGTCGGCTCGAACCTGATCGTGCGCGACGGCGGCATCCGCGGCGTGGTGATCCGGCTGGGACGCGGCTTCAATGGCATCTCCTGCGAGGGCGGCATCGTCACCGCGGGCGCGGCGGCGCTGGACGCCCATGTCGCGCGCCGCGCCGCCGAGGCGGGGCTGGACCTGACCTTTCTGCGCACCATCCCCGGCAGCATCGGCGGCGCGGTGCGGATGAACGCGGGCTGCTATGGCAGCTATGTCGCCGACCACCTGATCTCGGTCCGCGCCGTGGCCCGCGACGGCAGCCTGCACGAAATCGCGGCCGCAGACCTGCGTCTGGCCTATCGTCATTCCGAGATCCCCGAGGGCTGGGTCGTGACCGAGGCCCGCTTTCGCGCCGCGCCGGGCGATCCCGCGGGACTGGCCGCGCGGATGGAGGAACAGCTGGCGCGCCGCGATGCGAGCCAGCCCACGCGCGAACGCAGCGCCGGCTCGACCTTTCGCAACCCGGCCGGGTTTTCCTCGACCGGGCGGGCGGATGACAGCCACGAGCTGAAGGCCTGGTCGCTGATCGACGCTGCCGGCCTGCGCGGCCACCGCCTGGGCGGGGCGCAGATGTCGGAAAAGCACCCCAATTTCCTGCTGAACGCCGATGGCGCCACCGCCGCCGAGCTGGAGGCCCTGGGCGAATTGGTGCGCGCCCGCGTGCGCGAGGCCAGCGGGCACGAGCTGCAATGGGAAGTCATCCGCGTAGGCCAGCCCTAGGAACCGGCCGTAACCCGCCGTCATCGCCGGAAATATCGCGCAAGACGCGAAAAGGGACTTTTGTGATTCCGCCCAAGCGGCTATCCTGACCGCATAATTACCCGGACCAACCGGGGAACATGAGGCAGAACATTGGCGGGCAGGTCGAGCAGGTCGGCCCCGAAAGTCGCAGTCCTGATGGGCGGACCCTCGGCCGAGCGCGAGGTTTCGCTCTCGTCGGGGCGTGAATGCGCGGTTGCGCTGCGGCAGGCGGGCTATGAAGTCGTCGAATTGGATGCGGGCAGGGATCTGCCCGCGCGTCTGGCCGAACATGCGCCGGACGTGGTCTTCAACGCCCTGCATGGCCGTTGGGGCGAGGATGGCTGCGTGCAGGGCCTGCTGGAATGGCTGGGCTGGCGCTATACCCATTCCGGCGTGCTGGCCTCGGCGCTGGCCATGGACAAGTCCCGCGCCAAGGAGATCCTGCGCCTTGCCGGCCTGCCGGTGCTGGACAGCCTGATCGCCGATGCCGCCGAGGTGCGCGCCCGTCACGTCATGGCGCCGCCCTATGTGGTCAAGCCGAACGACGAGGGCTCCTCGGTCGGGGTCTATATCGTGCACGAGGCCGCCAACGGCCCGCCGCAGCTTTCCGACCGGATGCCCGCGCGGGTCATGGTGGAGACCTATGCGCCGGGGCGCGAGCTGACCGTGGCCGTGCTGGGCGACCGCGCGCTTGGCGTGACCGAGATCGTGACTGAGGGCTGGTACGACTACGACGCCAAATACAAGCCCGGCGGCTCGCGCCATGTCATCCCCGCCGAGATCCCGCCGGAAATCGCCGCCGCCTGCCGCGACCAGGCCGTGCGGGCGCATCGGGCGCTGGGCTGCCGCGGGCTGACCCGCACCGATTTCCGCTGGGACGAAAGCCGCGGGCTGGGCGGGCTGATTATCCTCGAGGTGAACACCCAGCCCGGCATGACCCCCACCTCGCTTGCCCCCGAGCAGGCGGCCCATGCCGGCATGGACTTTCCCGCGCTTTGCCGCTGGATCGTCGAGGAGGCGCTATGCAGGGCCTGAACCCCTTTCACCGCGGCCAGGGGCCGGGCGGGCGGCCGGCGCCGGTGCGTCCCGCACCCGCGCGTCCCGCCCCGGTGGCGCCGCGCACGCCGCGCAAGGATCCCGCGCCCTCGCGCCTGGCCTACCGGCTGAACCGGATGATGCTGCGGCCGCTGGTGCGGCGGCTGGTGCATGTCGGCCTGCCCGCCTTTCTGGCGGCGCTGGTGGCGGGGATCTGGCTGTCGGACGACACGCGCCGCGCCAACCTGACCGGCGGCATCGACGCCATCGTGGACCGCATCCAGCACCGCGACGAATTCATGGTCAGGATGATGACCATCGAGGGCGCCTCGCCCGCGGTGGACAAGGGGCTGCGCGCCATGCTGCCGGTGGACCTGCCGGCCTCGAGCTTTGACATCGACCTGGAAAAGCTGCGCGAGCGGGTGCTGAAGCTGGATGCCGTCGAGGCGGTGGACCTGCGCATCAAGCCGGGGGGGGTGCTGTCGGCCGTCGTGACCGAACGGGTGCCGGCCCTGCTGTGGCGCCATGCCCGCGGCATCGAGCTGCTGGACAAGACCGGGCACCGCGTCGCCTCGGTCACGGGGCGCGAGGTGCGGGGCGACCTGCCCATCGTCGCCGGCGAGGGCGCCGACCGCGCCGCGGCCGAGGCGCTGGCGCTGATCGATGCCGCCGGGCCGATCCTGCCGCGGCTGCGCGGGTTGGAGCGCATGGGCGAGCGGCGCTGGGACGTGGTGCTGGACCGCGGCCAGCGTATCAAGCTGCCCGAGGACAAGGCGCTGCAGGCGCTGGAGCGCGCCATCGCGCTGGACCGCGCGCTGCACATGCTGGACCGCGACCTTTCGGTCGTCGACCTGCGGCAGGAGGCGCGGCCCGTGGTGCGGCTGGGGCTGGAGGCGCAGAACGCCATCCGCCGCGCCCGCGGCCAGCCGGAACTGGGCGCGGACGGATTGCCGCTGCCGCCCGACGCCGCGGCGGGGGCGACGGCGGGCAAGGCGGCAAAGACCGCGCGGAAAAGCGGCTGACAGCGCAAAGGAGGCAGGTGAGATGAAGGATCTGTATCAGGGCCAGCGGGCAATGCGGAACATGCGCCGCCAGGCCATGCAGCGCGGCGTCATCGCGGTTCTGGACATCGGAACCTCGAAGATCGCCTGCCTGGTGCTGCAATTCGACGGCCCGAGCCAGTTCCGCGAGACCGACGGCGTCGGCCCCATGGCCGGCCAGTCGAATTTCCGCGTCATCGGCACCGCCACCACCCGCGCGCGCGGGATGCGCTACGGCGAGATCGAGACCATGGCCGAGACCGAGCGCGCCATCCGCACCGTGATCCAGTCGGCGCAGAAGGTCGCGGGGGTGCGCGTCGATCACGTCATCGCCTGCATCTCGGGCGCGCGCCCGGCCAGCTATGGCCTGGCCGGCGAGATCGTGCTGCCCGCCGGCAAGGTCGGCGAGGGCGACGTGGCCCGCGTCCTGGCCGCCTGCGAGGTGCCCGATTTCGGCCGCGGGCGCGAGGTGCTGCACGCCCAGCCGGTGAACTTTGCGCTGGACGGCCGCTCGGGTCTGTCGGACCCGCGCGACCAGTCGGGCAGCCGGCTGGCCTGCGACATGCATGTGCTGACCATCGACGGCGATGCGGCCAGCAACCTGGTGCATTGCATCCGGCGCTGCGACATGGAACTGGCGGGCGTGGCCTCGGCCTCATACGCCTCGGGCCTTGCCGCGCTGGTCGAGGACGAACAGGAGCTGGGCGCCGCCTGCATCGACCTGGGCGGCGGCACCACCGGGGTTTCGGTCTTCATCAAGAAGCACATGATCTTTGCCGATGCCGTCCGCTTCGGCGGCGAGCTGATCACCCAGGACATCGCCAAGGGGCTGCGCGTCAGCCATGCCGTGGCCGAGCGGCTCAAGACCCTGCATGGCGGGCTGGAGGCCACCGGCCGCGACGACCGCGAGATGATCGAACTGGGCGGCGAGACCGGCGACTGGGACACCGACCGCCGCAGCGTCAGCCGCGCCGACCTGATCGGCATCATGCGCCCGCGGGTCGAGGAGATCCTGGAAAAGGTGGGCGAGATCCTGGACGCGGCCGGCTTCGACTGCATGCCCTCGCGCCAGATCGTGCTGACCGGCGGCGGCAGCCAGATTCCGGGGCTCGATGCGCTGGCCGCGCGCATGCTGGGGCAGAACGTGCGCATCGGCCGGCCGCTGCGCATCCAGGGCCTGCCGCATAACGCGACCGCGCCGGGCTTTTCCTCGGCCATCGGACTGGCGCTGCTGACGGCGCATCCGCAGGACGAATGGTGGGATTTCGACATGCCCGCCGAGCACTATCCGGCGCGCAGCCTGCGCCGGGCCTATCGCTGGTTCCGCAACAACTGGTAGGGGCGCGGAACCCGGATGCGGTGGTGTGGGCGGGCGCCTCCACCACATGCAGCAGAATGGGCAAGATGCCGCCGAAAACACCAGCGTCCACCGCGATATTTGGTGTGCGAACTGTGTTTTTCGGGTGACGCTCGGCGCGAATCTGGCTAGGCTGGCTGGTATACGGGGATTCGACCGGACTGCGCTTATGTCCGGCGCAACAGATGAAGGCAGGCGAGAGATGGAACGGCAGATTCACCTGATGCTGAATGATGACCAGGAACTGAAGCCGCGCATTACCGTCTTCGGCGTCGGTGGCGCGGGTGGCAATGCGGTCAACAACATGATCGACAAGCAGCTGGAGGGGGTCGAGTTCGTCGTGGCGAATACCGACGCCCAGGCGCTGCAATCCTCCAAGGCCGAAAGCCGCATCCAGATCGGCCCGAAAGTGACCGAGGGGCTGGGCGCTGGCGCCAAGCCCTCGATCGGTGCCAAGGCCGCCGAGGAGACGATCGAGGACATCGTCGATCACCTGATGGGCGCGCATATGTGCTTCATCACCGCCGGCATGGGCGGCGGCACCGGCACCGGCGCCGCCCCGATCATCGCCCAGGCCGCGCGCGAGATGGGCATCCTGACCGTCGGCGTCGTGACCAAGCCCTTCCAGTTCGAGGGCACCAAGCGAATGCGTCAGGCCGAGGAGGGCGTCGAGCAGCTCCAGAAGGTCGTGGACACGCTGATCATTATCCCCAACCAGAACCTGTTCCGGCTGGCCAACGAAAAGACCACCTTCACTGAAGCCTTCGCCATGGCCGACGACGTGCTCTACCAGGGCGTCAAGGGCGTGACCGACCTGATGGTGCGCCCGGGCCTGATCAACCTCGACTTCGCCGACGTGCGCGCCGTGATGGACGAGATGGGCAAGGCGATGATGGGCACCGGCGAGGCCTCGGGCGAGAACCGCGCCGTGCAGGCCGCCGAGAAGGCCATCGCCAACCCGCTGCTGGACGAGATCAGCCTGAACGGCGCCAAGGGCGTCTTGATCAACATCACCGGCGGCTATGACCTGACGCTGTTCGAGATGGACGAGGCGGCCGAGAAGATCCGCGAGAAGGTTGATCCCGACGCCAACATCATCGTCGGCTCGACGCTGGACCCGTCGATGGAAGGCTCGATCCGCGTCTCGGTGGTGGCCACCGGCATCGACGCCTCGGCGGCCGAGCTGCCCGTGCCGCGCCGCGGCATGAAGGAGCCGCTGACCCAGCACCCGCCCGTCGCGCAAAAGCCCGTCGAGGAAGAGCTGCCGGTTCCGCCGCGCCGCGCCGCGCCCCTGGTCGAGCCCGCCCCGGCGGCGCGCGTCCAGCCCTCGGCTCCGGCGGCACGCTATGACGAGGACGACATGCCGCGTCCGGCCTATCAGCCGGACCTGCGCCAGCCCGCCGCGCCCAGCGACGCGCTGAACGGCGATGCGGGCGGCTTCGTCGCGCCCACCCGCCCGCAGGCCCCGGCCGGCACGCCGTCGGATGCGGTGATGCAGCGCCTGGCCGCTGCCGTGCAGAAGGCGCCCGAGCGCCAGGCCGCGGCCCAGAATCGCGCCGCCCAGCAGCAGCCGGCCGAGCAGGGCCGCGCCCAGGGCCGCATGGGCGGGCTCAGCCGGATGCTGGAACGCATCTCGGGCCATGGCGAGCAGGCGGACAAGCCCGCGCCCTCGACCATCGCCGAACGCGTGAACGAGCGCGTCGCGGCCCGCAACCGCGGCGGTTTCGACGCCGGTTTCGACGATCTGGCCAGCCCCGACCGGGCCGGCGACAATGTCGAAATCCCGGCTTTCCTGCGCCGCCAGGCGAATTGAGCCGATCACAAATTTCCGGCGACGACTTCGTGAAGGACCGCTTCGGCGGTCCTTTTTTCATTTTTGATCATGGCGTTACCGATGCAGGTGGGGGGCGGGGCGCAAGCCGCGGCCGATTGTTTCACCCCGTTACAAAAGGTTATTTGAGCAATCGGCGGGGGATGCCTAACTGATCCTTGCGCCGCGGATTTCTTGCCGTGGCACGCTCAGTTCACAAGAATCGGCAGGCAAGACCATGCAGACCACCATCGCTCAGAAAGCCCAGTTCCGCGGCGTCGGACTGCATTCGGGTGCGGCCGTGCGGCTGACGATCCTGCCGGCGCCGGCGGATCACGGCATCGTCTTCGTGCGCACCGACCTGGGGGGCGCCCGGATCCCGGCGCGCTGGGACCATGTCACCCCCTCGCAGCTTTGCACCCTGCTGGACAACGGCCGCGGCGCCACCGTCTCGACGGTCGAGCATGTGATGGCCGCGCTGTCGGGCACCGGCATCAACAATGCCGTGGTCGAGGTGAACGGGCCGGAAGTGCCGATTCTCGACGGTTCCTCGGCGCCTTTCGTGCAGGGCATCCTGGAAGCCGGCCTGCGCCGGCAGGCGGCGCCGCTGCGCGCGATCCGCGTGCTGCGCGAGGTCGAGGTGCGGCAGGGCGAGGCTTTCGCCCGCCTCTCGCCCGCCGACCACCTGGAGATCCATTTCGACATCGACTTCGTCGACGCGGCGATCGGCCGCCAGGAAAAGCACCTCGACATGGCAAATGGCAGCTTCGTGCACGAGCTGATGGACAGCCGCACCTTCTGCCGCCAGGCCGATGTGGTGCAGATGCAGCGGAACGGGCTGGCGCTTGGCGGCACCTATCTGAACGCGGTGGTCGTGGATGGCGACCGGGTGCTGTCGCCGGGCGGGTTGCGCCACCGCGACGAGGCCGTGCGTCACAAGATGCTGGACGCGGTGGGCGACCTGGCGCTGGCCGGTGCGCCGCTCCTGGCGCGCTATACCGGCCACCGCGCCGGCCATGCCATGACCAACAAGCTGCTGCGCGCGCTTTTCGCCCAGCCGGAGGCCTGGGAATGGGTCACGCTGACCCCGGCGATGGAAAGCCGTCTGCCCGGCGCCGGGGTGATCGCCTCGGCCGCGCGCCTCGCCCCTCGCAACCGCCAGTTGGCCGTCGCCTGAAGGTGGCGGCCCTGCGCCGGTTTAGCCGTTTTGGCATTTTGCGCAGCCCGATTTTCTGTGCTAGGACGGCCGGGCCGCGCGGGCCTTCTGCCCATGCGGGAACGTGAATTTCTGACGGGCGGGATGGAATGACAGGCATCAGATCGGGTTCCTTGGTCGCGGCTGTGCTGTCGTTGGGCCTGCTGGCGGGCTGTTCGGGCGGTGCGGGGAAAAAGCCCGAATCATTCGAGAATTTCACCGCCGAACAGATCTACAAGCGCGGCGAATACGAGCTGGAGAATTCCCGCCGCCCCAAGGATGCGGTGCAGTATTTCTCCGAAGTCGAGCGGCTTTACCCCTATTCCGAATGGGCCAAGCGCGCGCTGATCATGCAGGCCTATGCCTATCACCGTGCCCGCGACTACGAAGAGGCGCGCGGCGCCGCGCAGCGCTTCATCGACACCTATCCGGGCGACGAGGACGCGGCCTATGCGAAATACCTGCTGGCGCTCAGCTATTACGACCAGATCGACGAGGTCGGCCGCGACCAGGGCCTGACCTTCCAGGCGCTCCAGGCGCTGCGCGAGGTGATCGAGCAATATCCCGACACCGAATATGCCCGCTCGGCCATCCTGAAATTCGACCTGGCCTTCGACCATCTTGCCGCCAAGGAGATGGAGATCGGCCGCTACTACCTCAAGCGTGGGCATTACACCGCGGCGATCAACCGTTTCCGCGTCGTGGTCGAGGAGTTCCAGACCACCACCCACACCCCCGAGGCGCTGATGCGCCTGGTCGAGGCCTATCTGGCGCTCGGCCTGAACGACGAGGCACAGACGGCGGGCGCGATCCTGGGCCACAACTTCCAGTCCTCACCCTTCTACCAGGATGCCTTTGCGCAGCTGCGCGGCCGCGGCCTGCAGGCCGAAGCGCGCGGCGACAGCTGGCTGACGCGGGTCTATCGCCAGGTCATCCAGGGCAAGTGGCTGTAGCCCGGCGATGCTGCGGCATCTCGACATCCGCGACATGTTGCTGATCGACCGGCTGGAACTGGAGTTCCGGCCGGGCCTCAACGTGCTGACCGGCGAGACGGGGGCGGGCAAATCGATCCTGCTCGACTGCCTGGGCTTCGTGCTGGGCTGGCGCGGCCGCGCCGATCTGGTGCGCGCCGGCGCAAGCCAGGGCGAGGTGACGGCGGTCTTCGACCTGCCGCCCGGCCACCCCGCCCGCACCCTGCTGGACGAGGCGGGCTTTCCGGTCTCGGACGAGCTGATCATCCGCCGGGTGAATGCCGGGGACGGGCGCAAGACCGGCTGGATCAACGACCGCCGCGCCTCGGGCGAGGTCTTGCGCACGCTTTCGGAACTGCTGGTCGAGCTGCATGGCCAGCATGACGACCGCGGCCTTCTGAACCCGCGCGGCCACCGGCTGCTGCTGGATGCTTTTGCCGGGGTGGACCTGGGGCCGGTCCGTGCTGCCTGGGCCGCCCGGCGCGAGGCGCGCGCGGCGCTGGAACGGGCCGAAGCGGCGCTGGCGGCGGCGAAGGGCGAAGAGGATTTCCTGCGCCATGCCGTGGCCGAACTCGACAAGCTCGATCCGCAGCCGGGCGAGGAGGCGGAGCTAGACACGCGCCGCCGCGCCATGCAGGGCGCCGAACGCATCCGCGAGGACGTGGCGCGGGCCTTGCAGGCCCTGGGGCCGCAAGGGGCCGAGGGCGCGATGCTGGATGCCGCGCGCTGGCTCGACGGTGCCGCCGAGCGGGCCGAGGGCCGGCTGGAGGCGTCCGCCGCCGCGCTGCAGCGGGCGCTGATCGAGCTGGGCGAGGCGGTCTCGGGCGTCGAGGCGGCGCTGGAGGCGATGGATTTCGACCCGCGCGAGCTGGAGACGACCGAGGAGCGGCTGTTCGCGTTGCGGGCGCTGGCGCGCAAGCACGATGTGCTGGCCGACGACCTGGCAGGGCTGGCCGATGCCTTGCGGGCCCGGCTGGGCCGGATCGACGCGGGCGAAGGCGACCTGGCGCGCCTGCGCGAGGCCGTGGCGGCGGCCGACGCCGCCTATGGCGCGGCCGCGGCGGCCCTGTCGGAGCAGCGCGCCGCGGCCGCCAAGCGGCTCGATGCCGCGATGGCGGCCGAACTCGCGCCGCTGAAGATGGAGCGGGCGGTCTTCGAGACCCGGCTTTCCGCGGCCGAGCCGGGCCCCGAGGGCTGCGATGCCGTGGCCTTCACCGTCGCCACCAATCCCGGCGCCCCGGCCGGGCCGCTGGACCGCATCGCCTCGGGCGGCGAGCTGTCGCGCTTCCTGCTGGCGCTCAAGGTCTGCCTGGCGCGCGGCAATGACGCGCTGGTGCTGATCTTCGACGAGATCGACCGCGGCGTCGGCGGCGCCACCGCCGATGCGGTCGGCCGTCGCCTGGCGCGGCTGGCCGAGGGCGCGCAGGTGCTGGTCGTCACCCACAGCCCGCAGGTTGCGGCGCTTGGCGGGCATCATTTCCGAGTGGCGAAATCGGTCGCGGGCGGCATGACCACCTCGAACGTCGCTGCGCTGACCGCCAGCCAGCGCATCGAGGAAATCGCCCGCATGCTCGCCGGCGAAGAGATCACCGCTGCGGCCAAGGCGGCCGCGCGCGCGCTGCTTGAGCCCAAGGTCGTAGGCTCCTGATGCCGCATCCTGGGGGCTAGCCCGCGCTCATTGCCTGGGCCGGCTCCTTCTTCTCGGACAGCCGGTCGCGCGATTCCGACAGGCGGGCATGCATGAGATCGTGGGCCTGCTGCGCGTGTCTCTGCCGAATCGACTCGAAGATCGCGAAATGTTCGTCGAAGACGCGGCTCAGCCCGCTGGCCTCGCGCTTGACCGACACGCCGTGAAAGCGCATCCCCACGGTGATATGGTCCTTCAGGGCCGCCATCGCGGTCGAGAAATAGCTGTCCTCCGCCGCGATGGCGATGGCGAGGTGGAACTGGAAATCCGCATCCTCTCGATGGACCTGAGGATTGGTCGCGTCGCGCCTATGCTCCAGCGCGTCGCGGATCTGCGCCAGGGTTTGCGGGTCATGGCGTTCGGCCGCGAATACGGCGGCTGAGGGTTCCAGCGTCAGGCGGGATTCATAGCAGCTGAGCAGGTCCGGGACGTTTTCAACGGGCCAAAGCCCAGCGGCTGCTTAAGCCCGATCGCGCGCACGAAACTGCCCGCACCACGGCGCGAATAGATCAGCCCGTGTTAGCGCAGAGGTTTCAGCGCATCGCGGATGACGCGGGGCGAGACCTCGAACTCGGCCGCCGCTCGTCCGGTTTGTAGGAGCCGGACTTGATCGCGCGCTCCATACGTTCATAGACGATTTCGCCAAGGCTTTTCCGTGCGGTCTTTTCCACTGCTGGCATCACTACTCGCCCCGAAACATCGCCAGAATGGTGGCAAGGGTTTTTTCATCGCCGAAGCCGCCTGATTTCGCAATGATGCGGCGGTCCCCGGCAAAGGCGACCGGCAGGCATTCCCCGCGCAACTCCAGCGCCGTCCGCGCCCATTTCGGCCAGCACGGCCTCGGCTGCGGCGCCGCCGGTCAGAAGCATCGCCTGGCGTGGCCTGCACCAGCAGGTCGGCGGCGCCGGACAGGCTTGCGGGATCGTCCAGATCGCCCCGCGGCACCCCGGCGCCTGCGACTGCTGGCGCGCATCCGCTGCTCCTGCCGCATGGCTTTCGCTGAACATCGATGAACTGCCTCTGGGAGGAAAGATCGTGATCCGCAAGACCGCAATGCTGGGAGGGCTGCTGCTGGCGACCTGCCTGACCGCGGCGGCCATGGGCAGGACAGGGCCGTCAGGATCGTCATGGCCGAGGATGTGGACCTGCTGGAGCCCTGCATGTCCACGCAATCGACCATCGGCGCGGCGCTGTTGCAGAACATCAGCGAAACGCTGACCTATCTCGATGTGGGCGGCTGCGGCGGATTGCAGCCGAAACTGGCCGAAAGCCGGGAACAGCTGCCCGACGGCAGTTGGCGGTTCGAGCTGCGCCAGGGTGTGACCTTCTCGGACGGCACCCCCTTCGATGCCAGGGACGTGAAGCATTCCTTCGACCGGGTGATGAGCGACCAGATCACCTGCGAGGCCAAGCGTTATTTCGGCGGCATGACCGTCAGCGCCGGAGTGGTCGACGACCATGCCATCGACTTCAAGGCCGATCCGGTCCAGCCGATCCTGCCGCTGCTGTCGCTGGACTTGATCGTCCCCGAGGGAACCCCGATCGAATTCACCCGCGCGCCCGTCGGCACCGGCCCCTATGTGCTGAGGGACTGGACCCCCGGCCAGCAGATCGTCCTGGCCGAGCGCGAGGGCTACTGGGGTGACAAGCCTGCCGTCAGCGAGACGACCTATCTGTTCCGCACCGATCCGGCCGTGCGCGCCGCCATGATCGCGGCCGGCGAGGCGGATATCGCCCCCTCGATTGCCGCCCCGGATGCGACCAACCCGGGCCGACTTCTCGTATCTGGACAGCGAGGCGATCTGTATCAGCCTGGATCACTCGATGCCGCCGATCAACGGCCTGCGCGTGCGCAAGGCGCTGAACATGGCCATCGATCGCGAGGCGTTCATCGGCACCCTGCTGCCCGAAGGCACGCTGCAGGCGACCGCGCTGTTCCCGCCGCCCTTCTTGGGCTGGAACGAGGAGGTGCAGTCCCGGAAATACGCCCCCGAGGGCGCCAGACAGCTGCTGGAGGAAGCCGGGGCCGATGGCGTGCCGGTCGATACCAAGATGACGCTGGTGGCACGCCCCGGCAACTTCCCCAACCTCACCGAGGTGATGGAGGCGATCCAGCAGCAGCTGCACGAGGGGGTTTCAGCGTCGATCTGCAATTCTATGAGATCGCCGAGTTCCAGAAACTGTATTCCAAGCCCTATCCGACCGATCGCGGTCCGATGATGGCGACGGCGATGCATGACAATTCCAAGGGCGACCCCTCCTTCACGATGTTCTTCAAATATGCCTCCGAAGGCCTGCAATCGGGCATCAGCGACCCCAAGGCGGACGACCTGATCGCCCGCGCCTCGGCCGCGACGGGCGAGGGATGCGCCAGGCTGTGGTCGGAACTGCAAGCCTATCTGCATGACGATGTGGTCGCCGATGTGCTGCTGTTCCATTCGGTCCGCTTTGTCCGCGTCGCGCCGCGCCTGGAGTGGAGGCCGAACATGTCCACCACCTTGTCGCTGCCCCTTGGCGGGATCGCCTTCAAATGAGCCGCCGCCGGGCGGGGCGCGTCCCCGCCCGTCCCGTCTTTGACAGGAGCCTTCCATGTCGAGTTTCATCCGCAAGCGGGCCTTTGCCAACCTGGTCTCCCTGTTGGGTCCGGTGGTGATGGTGTTCTTCCTGTCCCGCCTGACCGGCGATTCCGCGTCGCTGTTCCTGCCGGTCGATGCGACCGAACAGATGCGCGAGGAATTTCGCCAGCTGCACGGGTTCAACGATCCGCTGCTGACGCAATTCGGCCGCCATGTCTGGGATCCGCTGCACCTGGATTTCGGCGCCTCGATCCGCCGCGCCCGTCCCGCCATCGACGTGGTGCTGGAGGCCTTCGTCTGGACCTTGCAACTGGCGGTCATCACCATGACCCTGGTCGCAGTCGCGGTCATCGTCGTCGGCTTGCTGGCTGCGTTCCGGGCGGGCGGCCTGTGTGACCGCATCGCCCCGCTGACTTCGCTGATCGGGGCCTCGGGGCCGGATTTTTTGGGTCGCCATCGTCGCCTTCGTGGTGTTCTCGGTGGGCCTGGGCTGGCTGACCACATCCGGCACTGGTACCGTCTGGCACCGGATCCTGCCGATCGCCGTGCTGTTCATCCGGCCCTTTGGCCTGATCGTGCAGGCGGTGCGCGGCTCGATGATCTCGGCCCTGTCCTCCGCCTAGGTAAAGACCGCCCGCGCCCAGGGGGCGCGTTCGCCCCCCATCATCTTCGTCCACGCCCTGCGCAACGCCATGCTGCCGGTCGTCACCGTGATCGGCGACCAGGCGGCGGCGCTGCTGAACGGGGCCGTCGTGGCCGAGACGATCTTCGGCTTCCCCGGCGTCGGCAAGCTGATGATCGACGCTATCCTGCAACGTGATTTCAACGTGGTGCTGGCGGCGATCATGGTCATGGCGCTGGCGATCATCGGCCCGTCATGGCTGGATGCGGGGCACAGAAGCAGAACCTGCGCGGCCGCAATGCCCCGCCCTTCGAATGGGAGCGCGGGTGGTTAGGGATCATGGGCGCCGATGCGCTTGGCCGCCCGCTGCTGGCGCGGATCATCGTCGCCACCCGGAACACCATGACGGTCGCCGCCGGCGCGGTGCTGTTCTCGGCCGACATCGGATCGGCGTTTGGGCTGGTTGCGGGCCATGCCGGGCCGCGGGTCAGCCAGGTCATCATGCGGCTGGCCGACATGATCATGTCCTTCCCGTCGCTGCTGATCGCGGTGATCGTGCTCTGTATCCCTGGCCCCTCGGTGCTGAACCGGATCATCGTCCTGGCGGATCACCCGCATTCCGGTCTATCTGCGCACCACCCGCGCCGAGGTGCTGGAGGTCAAGCAGAGCATGTTCGTTTCGGCCGCCCGCGTCATGGACGCATCCTCGGGGCGGATCATCTTTCGCCATATCCTGCCGGTGGTGCGCGATTTCGCCGATTACGTCATGGTCATGCAGCGCGGCAAGGCCGTCGCGCCGGGTCCGGTGCGTCTGGTGTTCGAGGGCCGCGCCAGCCCTGTACCCAGGCGCTGCTGGCCGCGGGCCTGGATCCCGATCCCGAGATGCAGGCCCGCCGCCGCGAGGCGCGGCGATTGCTGGCGGCGTGCTGGGCTAGTGGCCTGGCCTGACGCCGCGGCTCCGGGCCGGGCCAGAGGCTTCATTCCCGATTGGATCGCATCGGTCGGAAAAAGGGGGGCAGCAAGCCCCCCTAAGTGCTCAGGCATTAGGCTGGCGTTGCGAGCTGTGCCAGGGCAGGGCGATCCGCTCCATCACGTCGACGGCATAGAACAGGATCGTGCCCATCACCCCCAAGAGCACCAGCGAGACGAAGACCCGCGTGGTGTCGAACTGGCCCTGGGCGGTCAGGACCAGGAAGCCCAGGCCGCGGCCGCCGGCGACGAACTCTCCGACGATGGCGCCGACCAGCGCGAAGGAGATGCCGACCTTCATGCCGGAAAACAGCGAGGGCAGGGCGTTCGGCACCCGGATCTTGTAGATGATGTCGAATTTCGAGGCCCGCGTCGCCTTGGCGAGGTTCAGCATGTCGGGATCGACCGAGCGCAGGCCCAGGACGGTGTTGATGACGATGGGAAAGATCGCCAACATCACCGCCACCGCCAGTTGCGACGACATGCCGGTGCCCAGCCAGATCACGAACAGCGGCGCCAGCGCCACCTTGGGAACCGAGTTGATGGCGATGAGCAGCGTATAGACCGTACGCTCAAGGAATTTCGACTGCACGATGCCCACCGCCATGACCACGCCCAGCACCACGGAAATGGTGAAGGCCAGGCCGGTGGTCATCAGCGTGTAAAGCATGTTGCGGATGAACACCCAGGGGCTTTGCATGAAAGCGGCCCAGATCGCCGAGGGGGCGGGCAGGATGATCGCCGGCGGATTGAAGAGCCGCACCCCAATTTCCCACAGCAGGATGGTTCCCAGAAGCACCAGGACGATGTCCAGCGAGCGGTTGTCCCGCATGATTTTTGCGATGAGGCTGTTTTTCATTCCTTGAGCACTCCCAATTCGGCGAAATGGTGGCGGATACGCTGGGCATAGACGCCGAAGGCATCGGATTCGCGCACCGACAGCGGGCGCGGCCGGGGCAGGTCCACGTCGAAGACATCGACGATACGGCCGGGCGTGCGCGACATCATCACCACGCGGTCGGCCAGGAAGACCGCCTCGGAAATCGAATGGGTGATGAAGATCACCGTCTTGTTCGTCTCTTGCCACATCCGGGCCAGCTCGACGTTCAGGTCGTCGCGGGTCATCGCGTCCAGCGCGCCGAAAGGCTCGTCCATCAGCAGAAGGTCGGGATCGCAAAGCAGCGCCCGGCAGATCGAGGCGCGCTGCCGCATGCCGCCCGACAGCTCCCAGGGGTGGCGCTTTTCATAGCCTTTCAGCCCGAAGCGTTCCAGCAGCTGCAGGGCGCGTTCGCGGTATTGCTCGCGCGGATGGCCCAGGAACTCGGCCTGCAACAGCACGTTGTCCAGGATGGTGCGCCAGTCCAGCAGGACGTCGCGCTGGAACACCACGCCCATGCGGTCCGGCGGGCCGGACAGCGGCTTGCCGGAAACGGTGATGCCGCCGGAGGTGATGTTTTCCAGCCCGGCCAGGCATTTCAGCAGCGTGCTCTTGCCGCAGCCGCTGGGCCCGACGATGCTGAGGAACTCGCCCGGGCGCACGTCCAGGTTGATGTCGCTGAGCGCGACGACGGGCCCGTGCTGCGAGGGATAGGTCTTGCCCGCGCCCTTGATGCGCAGATAGGTGTCGGTGGTGGTGTCGGCCATCATGTTCATGCTCACCGCCTCATTCCGGGATCAGGTCGTTGGTGAAATAGTCGGCGACCTGCCAGCCGGGGTCGACCACGCCGGCGCGCTCCATGCCCTTCAGCGCGGCTTCCCAATCCTCGTCCGCCTGCCAGCCGATCGGCTTGCCTTCGGTCGCCGGCGTGTCGAAATATTCCACGGTCAGGCGGATCTGCTCGCGCAGGACGTCCGGGTTCAGCATCGCATCGGGACGCTGGGCCAGCATCGCCTCGACGCCCAGGTCGGGATTGCTGGCGATTTCCGCCCAGGCGCGCTGCTGGACCTCGACCAGTTTCTTCAGTGCATCCGCCCGGTTCTTGATCGTGTCGTCCGAGGCGACAAGGCCGTAGCTGGGGAAATACAGGTCGGCGGAATCCGAGGTCAGGCATTTGGACGGCCGCTGCGCCTCGGCGAGCGGCAGGGCCGAGGCGACGGTGGACATCATGGCGTCCGCACGCCCCGAGGTATAGGTGCCCCACAGCGCCGAGGCATCGACGAATTCGATGGTGGTGTTGTCGCGATCCAGCCCGCCTGCGGCCAGGAAGGTGTCGATATAGGGCGTCCAGGGGCTGGCGGCGAAGACGACGATCTTCTTGCCCTTGAGGTCCGTGATCTGCTCGACGGGCGCGTCCTTGTCGACCAGCACGCAAAGATCGGTGCGGCGGTCCCAGCCGGCGATGCCCTTGACCTTGGCGCCGCCCTGGCGTGCCGCGGGGATCAGGCCCAGCTGGATCTGGCCGACATCGGCCTGCCCGGCATTGACCAGCTGCAAGGTATTGCCCGAGCCGCGCCCGTCCTGCACGTCCACGTCCAGCCCCGCCTCCTTGAACCAGCCCTGCTGCTGCGCAAGGTGCATGGCGGCGTGACTGCCCCAGGGCGAGAAGTCCAGCCGCACGGTCAGCTTGTCCTGCGCCAGGCCCGGCCCGGCGAGGATCAGCAGCGCGGTGACGGCGGCTGACGGCAAAATCTGCATCTTTCTCATTCGTCCTCTCCTGTCATGTGGCCCGCGGCGAATCGTCCGGGGGTGTTCTTGTTGTCTGGATTATTAATAGCACCAGTAGTCCAATTATAATCAAGTTTCTTTGGGGTATCGCGGCAAAACAGTTGCCAACATACTGTAATATATGAAATAAAAAATCGCTTGTTGGTTTGGAGGTATGCGTGTTACCAAACTAACCAACTAGTCCAATAAGGGTAGGAATCATGATGACTTCAGCGACCAGAACTGCGCGAATCGGCGTCGATATCGGCGGCACTTTCACCGATCTCGTGATGATCGAAGGCGACGGGCGGCTTTATCACGCCAAGGTGCCCTCGACCCCCGCCGCGCCCGAGGAGGCGGTGATCGCCGGCATCTCGGACCTGGTGCGGGCTTCGGGAATTTCGGTCGCCGATGTGCGCGAGATCGTGCATGGCACCACCGTCGGCTCGAACACGCTCTTGCAAAAGGTCGGCGCGCGGGCCGGGCTGATCACCACCGCGGGCTTCCGCGACGTGCTGGAGATCGGCCGGCTGCGCACGCCGAACATGTTCGACCTGCAATGGGACAAGCCCGTTCCCCTGATCCCGCGCCGCTACCGGCTTGAGGCGCAGGAGCGCATCGCCGCCGACGGCACCGTCATCACGCCGCTGGACGAGGCAAGCGTCGTCGCCGCTGCCGCCGCACTGGTCGAGGCGGGGGTGGAATCCATCGCCCTCTGCTTCCTGAACAGCTATCGCAACCCCGCCCACGAACAGCGCGCCGAGGAACTGATCCGCGCGCGGTTCCCGAAGGTCCAGGTCACCACCTCGGTTTCGGTCCTGCCCGAGGCCAAGGAATACGAACGCACCAGCACCACGGTGGTGAACGCCTATGTCGGCCCGGTTCTGGCCGCCTATCTGGAGCGCCTGCAGACCGGCATCAAAAGGCTGGGCGTGAACGCGCCGCTGCTGGTCAGTAACTCGAACGGCGCGCTGGCCTCGGCCGAGACCGCCTGCGAGAAGCCGGTGTTCTTCATCTCCTCGGGCCGGGCCGCCGGCGCCGTCGGCGGTGCCAGGCTGGGCGAGGCGCTGGCCCAGGAAAACCTGGTCATCTTCGACATGGGCGGCACCACCGCCTCGGCCACGCTGGTCAATGGCGGCGAGCTGAGCCGGGTCAGCGAATACGAATTCCGCGCCGGCATCTCGACGCCTTCGCGCTTCATCAAGGCCGGCGGCTACATGATGAGCGTGCCGACCGTCGACGTGGCCGAGGTGGGCAGCGGCGCCGGCTCGATCGCCGCGCTGGACAGCGCCGGGCTGATCCGGGTCGGCCCGCTTTCGGCCGGGGCCGATCCGGGGCCGGTCTGCTACGGCCTGGGCGGCGAGGCGCCGACGGTGACGGACGCGAACCTGGTGCTGGGCTACCTGCCCGAGGAACTGGCCGGCGGGGCGCGGCATCTGGACAAGGCCGCGTCCGAGGCCGCCATCGCGGCGCGGCTGGGCGACCCGCTGGGGCTTGAGGCCGAGGATGCCGCCTATGGCATCCGCGAGGTGGTGAACGCCAACATGGCCCGCGCCATCCGCGCCGTGACCGTCGAGCGCGGCGTCGACCCGCGCGATTTCACGCTGGTCGCCATCGGGGGGTCGGGCCCCGTGCATGCCGCCGCCATCGCCTCGCTCCTGTCGATGGACAAGCTGCTGATCCCGGCCACCCCCGGCGTCTTCACCGCCATGGGCATGCTTTCGGGCGATATCGAGCGTTATTTCACCGCCCCCATCGGCCGCGTGGTCGAGGATGTCGATCTGGCGCGCCTTGCCGAGGCGACCGAGGATCTGCGCCGGCAGGCCATCGCCAACCTGCGCGAGGAAGGCATCCCTGAGGAGGCGATGGAACTGCTGCCCGAGGCGAACATGCGCTTCCGCGGTCAGGAAATGTCGCTGGCCATCCCCTTTGCCGAGCCTTTCGATCCGGTCCGCGTGCGCGAGGATTTCCTGGAGACCTATCGCTCGATCTACAGCTATGTGTCCTCCGACGCGGTCGAGGTGGTCGGCATCCGCATGACCGGCCGCGGGCTGCGGCAGGGGCGGCTGGACTTCCGCAAGCTCTCGGCTCCGGATCACGAAGAGGCGGGGCCGGTCTCGCAGCGCCGGGTCTATTTCGGCAAGGATGCCGGCTGGATCGAAACCCCGGTCTATGACCGCACCCGCTCGCCGCGCCGGCTGACCGGCCCGGTCGTCCTGGAATCGAACGACTCGACCGTGGTCGTGCCGCCGGATGCCACCGTCGAGCGCGACGACTTCCTGAACCTTCACATCCGCCTTTCGTAAGGAGCGCAGCCATGGCCGAGATTTCCGCCAATGACCCGATCACCTTCGCCGTGCTGAAAAGCGCCGTCGAATCCATCGTCGACGACATGGCCTATACGGTGATGCGGACGGCGCGTTCGCCTATCGTCCGCGACGTGCTGGATTATTCGACCACCATGTGCGACGCCAAGGGCCGCATCCTGGCGCAGGCCAAGACCGTGGCGCTGCATCTGGGGGCCGTGCCCGACGCCATGGAGGCGCTGCTGGCGCGGTTCCAGGGCGACCTGCATCCCGGCGACGTCATCATCTTCAACGATCCCTATGACGGCGGCATGCACCTGCCCGACATCTTCATGTTCAAGCCGATCTTCCACGGCGACGAACATCTCGGCTTCTCGGTGGTGATCTGCCACCATTGCGACGTGGGCGGCCGCGTGCCCGGCTCGAACGCCAGCGACTCGACCGAGATCTTCCAGGAGGGGCTGCGCCTGCCGCCGCTGAAGCTTTATGACCGCGGGGTCCGCAACGACATCGTGTTCCAGATCATCGAGCGCAACGTGCGCCTGCCCGATCTGGTCATCGGCGACCTCGAAGCGCAGTTGGCGACCTGCGCGCTTGGCGAGCGCGAGTTGCTGCGCATCGTCGACAAATACGGTGCGCCGACCTTCAACCGGTTCCTGGCCGATTTCCTCGATTACGGCGAGCGCCTGACCCGCAACGAGATCGCCAACTGGCCGGATGGAAGCTACGAGTTCACCGATTACATCGACGGTGACGGCTTCGACCCGGCGCCGATCCCGATCAAGGTGACGATCACCGTCAAGGGCGACCATCTGGACGTGGATTTCACCGGCTCATCGCCGCAGGTCAAGGGCGCGATCAACTCGACCCTGTCCTTCGTGAAATCGGCGACCTATCTGGCGATCCGCTGCACGCTGGACAGCGAGGTGCCGAACAATTCCGGCATGTATCGCGCCATCGACATCGCGGCCCCCAAGGGCTGCTTCCTGAACCCGCATTTCCCGGCGCCGGTGGCGGCGCGCGCCCTGACCGGCTATCGCGTGGTCGATACCGTGCTGGGCGCGCTTTCCAAGATCGTGCCGACGCGCGTCGCCGCGGCGGGCGAAGGCGGCAACTCGGTGGTCTGTCTGGGCGGCTATGACAAGGAGACCCGCCAGCCCTTCGTCATGGTCGACATGATCAACGGCGCCCTGGGCGCGCGCGCCAGCAAGGACGGCATCGACGCGATCACCAACCCCTCGCAGAACATGTCGAACATGCCGGTCGAGCTGATGGAATCGACCTATCCGATCCGCATCGAGGAATATTCGCTGCGCACCGATTCCTGCGGGGCGGGCAGGCAGCGGGGCGGCCTGGGCGTGGTGCGCCAGTATCGCCTGCTGGCCGAAGACGCGGTGCTGCAGCTGCGCGCCGACCGCTACGAGCATCGGCCCTATGGGCTGTTCGGCGGCAATCCGGCGGCGCCCTCGCGCAACCTGCTCAGCCTGAACGGTGGCGCGTTCGAACTGCTGGACAGCAAGGTCACGCGCAATGTCGCAAAAGGCGACGTGATCCGGCACGAACAGGCCGGGGGCGGCGGCTATGGCGACCCGCTGCTGCGCCCGCTGGAGCAGGTGCTGGAGGACGCGCTGGACGGCAAGATCACCCCGGCCTTTGCCCGCGAGCATTATCGCGTCGTGATCGAGGATGGCCGCATCAACGAGAAGGCCACGGCCGAGTTGCGCAACCTGCAACCGGAACTGGCCTGATGCCCGATCTGCGCCGTTTTGCGATCAACCAGATCACCACGCGCGACTGGACCCTTGAGCAGGCGGTGAACGGCTATGCCCGGCAGGGCGTCGCCGGGATCGGGGTCTGGATGGAATATCTGGACGCCGCCGGGATCGGGCAGGGCGCCCGGCTGATCCGCGATGCCGGGCTGTTCGTGCCCTGCCTCTGCACCAGCGCCTGGGTCAATATCGCGGACAAGGGCGGCTTTGCCGCCGCTCTTGCCGAAAACCGTCGCCGCCTGGACGCGGCGGCCGAGATCGGCGCGCCTTGCCTGGTGATCGTGCCGGGCGGGCTGGCGACGGGCGAAAAGGATCTGGCGGCGGCGCGGTCGCGGGTGATCGGGGCGCTGGAAGAGCTTTTGCCCCATGCCCGGCAGGTCGGGGTCAAGCTGGGCCTTGAGCCCCTGCATCCGATGTATGCCGCCGATCGCAGCTGCCTCAACAACTTCGCGCATTGCCTGGATCTTTGCCGCAGCCTGGGCGACAGCGCGGGCATCGTCGCCGATACCTATCATTGCTGGTGGGATGCCGGTTTCATGCCGGGGCTGCGCGAGGCGGGGCCGGAAAATATCCTGACCTTCCACCTCTGCGACTGGCTTGTGCCGACCCGCGATCTATACCATGACAGGGGCATGATCGGCGACGGCGTGGTCGACTTCGCGGCTTACAAGGCGCTTCTCGACGAGATCGGCTATGACGGTCCCTTCGAGATCGAGCTGTTCTCGAAGTTCGACTGGTGGCTGCGCGACGGCGACGAAACGGTCGCCGCTTCGGTCGAGCGTTGTGCGCCCTTCGTGGCGGAAAGGCGGAAGGTGCCGTGCTGAACGGCCCTTCGATGCAAGTGGTGGGGGGCAGATGGCGGAGAAACCCGCTATCCGGGATGCGATCCGGACGCAGGAAAGGATCCTGGCGGCAGCGCAGGCGGAATTCGCGCGCCGCGGCTATGACGGCGCGCGCGTGGATGCCATCGTGGCCCGGGCCAAGGTCAGCAAGAACCTGCTCTACCACTATTTCCGCGGCAAGGAGGATCTGTATATCCGCATCCTCGAACGCACCTACGAGACGCTCCGCCGCCGGCAGAGCGATGTTCCGGTGAACGGACTCGACCCGCTCAGCGCGATGATCCGGCTGTGCGAGAACACCTTCCGGGTCTTCGTCGAGGAGCCGGACGTGATCGTGATGCTGAACACCGAGAACCTCTATCGCGCCCGGCATATCGCCAAGTCGACGATCATCCGCAGCATGTATGACCGGCTGTCGGAAAACCTGCGCGAGATCCTGCGCCAGGGCGAAGAACAGGGCGTCTTCCGCAAGGGCGTCGATCCGGTCGAGCTGTATATCTCGATCTCGGGCCTGGGCTATTTCTACCTGTCGAACCGGCACACGCTGTCGATGCTGTTCAATCGGAAGCTGAGCGCCCCCGAGAATATCGAGCACCGCCAGGCGCATCTGGTCGACATGGTGATCAGCTATCTGACGCGCAAGCCCGAGCCCGGAGACTGGACGCCGGACCTGGCGCGCTGAACCCGGCGCGCCGGCAAGGATCATCCCGACCGCGAGGATTGGCATGGCTGACCGGAATGCCGGCCGCTTCATCGGCACCGCCATCGGGCCGATGCTTTGGGGCACGACCTATGTCGTCTTTGTCGGGGCATTGCCGACGGATCACCCGGTCCTGATCTCTGCCCTGCGGGCGCTGCCGGCCGGGCTCCTGATGCTGCTGCTGGTCCGGCGCCTGCCGCCGCTTCGCATCCTGTTTCCCGTCACCGTCCTGGCGCTGACCAATATCGGCTTGTTCTTCGCGTTGCTGCTGATCAGCGCGGCCCGGCTGCCGGGCGGGATCACCGCCACGCTGGCCGCCTGCCAGCCGCTGCTGGTCGCGCTGCTGGCATGGCCGCTGCTGGGACGGCGGCCAGGGATGGGCCAGATCGGGCTGGCGGTGCTGGGCATGGCCGGCGTCGGGCTGATGGTGCTGAACGGCGGCCTTGCCTTCGACCCGACCGGCGTGCTGGCGGGGATCGGTGCGGCCTTGTCCATGGCGCTCGGCATCGTGCTGATGGAACGCTGGCGCGATCTTGCGCCGCCGGTGCAGATGACGACATGGCAATTGCTGATCGGCGGTATCCTGATCCTGCCCTTTGCCTTGCTGGTCGAGGGCTTGCCCGTGCATTGGGAGATGCGAAACACGCTGGGCCTGGGCTATCTGGTGCTGTTCGCAACCGCCCTGGGCTATTGGCTTTGGGTGGGCGGGGTGCAGCGATTGGGCAGCCGGGTTTCGGTGCTGGCCTTTCTCAGCCCGGTGGTGGCGCTGGTCCTTGGCATCGGCATCATGGATGAGACGCTGGACGTGCAGCAGGTGCTGGGCGTGGTGCTGGTTTTCCTGTCCATCGGCCTTTCGGTAAGGGGTCGGGCATAAGGTCGCCTGCCGGGCAAGCCGATGCCGCCGGCATTTCCCGCCGCCGGCGAAGATCATGGCGATGCCCGTGCCGACGAAAGGCAAGCCTGCCGGTCGGGAAGCCCGGACCCGGACGGGCGGGATGGAGCAGGGCAGAGCGGAAAACGGCCCACCAGGCTGTTTTCCCGGCCTGCAAGGGTGCAGGGGCCGGGCTCGGCTTCCTTCGGCGTCCCGGTGCGGTTCCGACCGTGAAGGAGGACGATCATGGCCGAGAAGCGACACAAGCCCGACGAGATCGTGACGAAGCTGCGGCGGCTTGATGTGCTGCGCGGCCATCCTGCTCGTGAGCTACTCCCCGATCCTTGGACAGCTTTCCGGCTGATTTAAGCTACTGCCTTCGTCTGCTGATCGGTTTCGATGCTGTTGAAGTAGACCACGGCGGGCGGCTGCCCGCCATGGGCGGTGTGGGGCCGTCGGTGATTGTAGAAGGTCATCCATCGACCGATGGCAGACTTTGCCTGGGATCCTGTGCCCCAGGCGTGCAGGTAGACGCATTCATACTTCAGGGATCGCCAGAGGCGCTCGATGAAGACGTTGTCGATGCAGCGCCCTTTGCCGTCCATCGAGATCCGGGTGCCAACGCGCTTCAGCCGATCAGTCCAGGCGAAGGACGTGAACTGTGAACCCTGGTCCGTATTCATGATCCCCGGCGCGCCGAAGCGGTGGATGGCCTCGTTCAGCGCCTCAACGCAGAAGTCGGCCTCCAGCGTGTTCGAGATGCGCCAGGCCAGAACCTTGCGGGTGAACCAGTCCATGATGGCCACCAGATACAGGAAGCCGCGCCGCATCGGCAGGTAGGTGATATCGGCGCACCAGACCTGGCCGGGACGATCCACCCGCAGCCCGCCCAGAAGGTAGGGCCAGGTCTTGTGGCCCTTTCTCGGCTTGCTGGTGTTGGGCTTCTGGTAGATCGGCATCAGGCGCATGAGCCGCATCAGCCGCCGGATGCGCTTCTGGTTCACGCCATGGCCTTCATTCTGCAGATGCCAGGTCATCTGCCGGACGCCGTAGAAGGGCGTATCGAGGAACTGCTGGTCGATCAGCCGCATCAGCCCGAGGTTCCGCTCCGTCTCTCCGGCCGGTTCATGATAGAACGACGAGCGCGAGATCGACAGCAGGCGGCACTGCGCCACGATCGACAGCGCGGGATGGTCCCGCTCAATCATCCCACGCCTCACTTGCCGGTCCACGGCTTGAGCTTTCGTGACAAAAAATCGTTGGCGACGGCCAGCTCCCCGATCTTGGCGTGCAGCGACCGGACCGTCTCCTCATCCACTTCCGCAACGGGCTTTCTGCCGCCGCGCTCGAAGATATCCGCAGCCCCGTCGAGCAGCGCCTTCTTCCACTGGTGGATCATCGTCGGATGCACGCCGTATTCGGCGGCCAGCTCAGACACAGTGCGCTCGCCCTTCACGGCCTCAAGCGCCACGCGCGCCTTGAAGCCCGCGTCATGGTTCCTGCGCTTCCGCATTCCTAATCTCCTTGTCCGTGGAGACCAGCAAACGTCAGATCGTAGCTTCCGTCACTGTCCGATTTCAGGGGAGTAGCTCATTCGTCTCGGACCCGTGCCGTGCAGCGGCATTCGTGGGATCGGGCTTCTTTGCCGCCATTCCATCCTCGTTCGGCCCCGGCGGGCTTGCTCTGCCCGAAAGACGGGGCATGCCCAAGCCGGGCAGGTAAAGTCACATACTATAGTATGCAGATATTCCATTGGGATGGCAATGCCATTCCGTCGTCCGGCCATTGCCCGGCGGGCCGCAGGGCGAAGGACAGGGGCGGAGCCGCCATTGCCCGGCGCGACGGGATCGGGCGGCATGGCCTGGGCAAGGCGCGATCCGAAGCGTGGACCGGCACGATCCGGGGCGCCGCCTTCCGGTTTCGTTCGCCGGGGGGACGGGGCGTCGGGCGCCCGCATCGCGCGGGATCGTTTCCCGGATCCGGCGGGCTGGTGGGGCGAAGCGGTCGCGCGCGCCTCTCCCCAAGCCGGCGGGCGAGCATCCTCCGCTTGGCCGAGATGCGCCATGAAAGCGCATGAAAAGAACTTTCGGTTGCCGGACAAAATCGGTAATCCTGGCGGGCAAAACCCGGCACGGAAGCGACTGGCCAGCGGCATTTCTCGGCTTGCACCGCAGGAATGCCATCCGGCTTCGTCACCCGATGGATTCACAAAAGGTCATTCATGATGTCTGGAAATCTCTACACCTACGCCGCTTTGGCGCTGTATTTCGGCGTGATGCTGCTGATCGGCTACCTGGCCTATCTGAAAACCAGCGATCACGAGGGCTACATGCTGGCCGGCCGGGGCCTGCCGCCCTGGGTCGCGGCGCTGAGCGCAGGGGCTTCGGACATGTCGGGCTGGCTGATCATGGGCCTGCCGGGGGCGATCTACACCACCGGGCTGATCGAGGGCTGGATCGCGGTCGGGCTGCTGATCGGCGCCTATCTGAACTGGCGGCTGGTCGCGCCGCATCTGCGCGCCTATACCGAAGTTTCGCGCAATTCCATCACCCTGCCCAGCTTTTTCGAGAATCGCCTGCGCGACAACTCGCGCCTGCTGCGCAGCCTTTCCAGCATCGTGATCCTGGTGTTCTTCACGCTCTACGCCTCGTCGGGGATGGTCGCGGGCGGCAAGTTCTTCGAAAGCGCCTTCGGGGGCGATTACCTGACCGGCATGCTGCTGGTGACGGCGGTGACGCTGGCCTATACGCTGTTCGGCGGCTTTCTGGGCGCGTCCCTGACCGATGTGGTCCAGGGGCTGATGATGGTCGTGGCGCTGGTCGTCGTGCCCGCCGTCGCGATCCTGGCCATCGGCGGCTGGACCGAGACCGCCGGTCTTGTCACCGAGGTCGGCGCTGGCAACCTGTCGCTGACCGGGGCGGGCCATATGAGTCCGGGCGCCGCGATCCTGGTGATCCTGTCCGGGCTGGCATGGGGCCTGGGCTATTTCGGCCAGCCCCATATCATCGTGCGCTTCATGGCCCTGCGCACCCCGCAAGAGGCCCGCTCCGCCCGCATCATCGGCACGAGCTGGCAGTTCGTCTCGCTGTCGGGCGCGGTTGCCAGCGGGCTGATCGGCATCGCCTATTTCAGCAAGTTCGGCAACGCACCCCGTGATGCCGAAACCGTTGTCCTGCTGATGTCGCAGGTGCTGCTGCATCCGCTGGTCGCGGGCTTCGTGCTGGCGGCGGTGCTTGCCGCGATCATGAGCACGCTGTCGAGCCAGCTGATCGTGTGCTCCTCGGCGCTGGTCGAGGACATGTATCGCGCCATCAGCCGGCCCGTTCCCAGCCAGCGCGTGCTGATCGTTCTGGGACGCGCCGGCGTGCTGGTGGTGGCGATCATCGCGGCGATGCTGGCGGTCAGCCCCAACGATACCATCCTGGGCCTCGTGGCTTTTGCCTGGGCCGGTTTCGGCGCCGCTTTCGGTCCCATCGTGCTGCTCAGCCTCTATTGGCGCAAGCTGACCAATTTTGGCGCCCTTGCGGGGATGGTGGTCGGCTCGGTTACGGTTTTCGTCTGGAAAGCGATGGATACCGGGCTTTACGAGCTCTTGCCCGCTTTCGTGCTGGCCATGGCGACCTGCGTGGTGGTCAGCCGGCTGACCTATCGCCACAACGAGGAAATCGAGCGCGAGTTCACGCAGGCCAGCCAGGCGGCCCTGGGCAAGATCTAGGACAGCACGCGACCCGGCGGCGGAGCGACAGGAGCGCCCGCCGGCACAAGGCGGGGCCGGGCCAGGCCCTGTCCTGGGATCGGCCGGCTTCCTGTCCGGGCTCAGGGCTGCGGCGCCGGGAAAGGGGCGCGGTATTGTGCCTGCCGCTCGGGTATCCAGCCCGGATACCCTGCGGGAAGCCGGGTCACAGGGTCCAGCGCCGCCAGATCGTCCGGGGCAAGCGCCCCCTCGGTTGTGCGGATATTGCCCTGCAGCTGCCCGACCCGCCTGGCGCCGACGATGATGCCGGGCGCGACCGGCTGGTGCAGGAGCCCGGCCAGCGCCACCTGGGCCACCGTGCAGCCCTTTTCCCCGGCGATGCCGCGTATCACGCCGATGGCGGCGTCGCCGCGCCCCGGAGCCACCGGCGGGACGTCGAAGCCGGCGCGTCGCCCGCCGGGCCCGGCTCGACGCCGCCGGCCTGCATCAGAACAGATCGACGCGCGGCGGATTTTGCGCCCACCAGATCCGGGCCGCCATCCGCAGGCGCTCTTGCGCCCCCGCATCGGCTGGCAAGGCTTCCAGCCCCGCCCGGCTGCCGGCCCGTGCCAGCGCCTCGATGGTCACGGGTCCGGCCCGGCCGTCCACGGCGACCGCTTCGCCCAGCTCGTTCAGGATCATCTGCGTCGCGCGGTCCAGATCGGCGGCGGCCATCCCGTCCAGCAATGCCTGCGCCCGGCTGGCGGCCTCGGCGGCCGGCAGGTCCAGCGCCTTGGCGGCGCGCAGGGCGGCATCGGCGGGGCCCAGGGGCCGGGCATTGCCGCCGAGGATGATGTCGGCGGCATTGGCACCGCCCCAGCCGTCGCCCCGCGCCAGGCCCATGTCATACCAGCGCAGCGCCGCGCGCGGATCGGGCTTGCCCAGCTGGCCGCGCATGATCATCCGTCCCAGGTTTGCAGGCGCAAAGGGATGCCCGCCCTCGGCCGCGCGTTCGAACCAGGCGCGGGCGGCGGCATGGTCCGGCTTCACCTCCCCATAGCCGCGCAACGCCACCAGCCCCAGGTTGTTGTAGCCGTAGATGTCCTTGCGCTCGGCCGAGGCGCGCAGATAGGTCAGCCCGCGCTCCGGGCGGAACCAGCGGCTGTCGGGATCCAGGAAATAGGCGCCCAGCTCGTTCATGGAATAGGTGTGGCCAAGCTCGGCGGCACGCTCCAGCAGTTCGAAGCCGCGCTGGCGGTCGGCTTCCGTCGGGCCGTTGCGCAGCAGGCGCAGGCCGCGGCTATGCATGGCAAAGGGATCGCCGCTGGCGATGGCCTCGTCCAGAAGCGCATTGCCCTGCGCCTCGTCCAGCGGAATGGGCACCACGGCGCGGTCCAGGCGCGGGCTGAGCAGCAGCATGGCGGCGGCATGGCGGGCGCGGATATGGCCGGCCGCGGCTGCGGCGCGAAAGCTGTCATGGGCCGATTGCAGGTCGCCCGAGGCCTGCTGGGCACGGCCCAGCTGGTAGAGAAGCCGCGCCATGCCGGGGTTTTCAGCCACGTCCTGCGCGCAGGCGGCCAGCGCGCGGCGGGGCTCGATCTGGTTCGGCAGGCGGTAAAGGCCCACGCCCTGAAGGTCCAGCGCGTCGCCCGCCTGGACGTCGCAGGCCAGGGCCGGCATCCCGACCGAGACATTCAGGATGCCCGGCCCGGCACCGCCGATGCCAAGGCTGAAGCGGTCGCGCAGCATATGGTCCGTCCTGTCCGCCATCGGGGTCTCGGCCAGATGCGGGCGATAGGTCACGGCGCCGCCGGCCAGGTCGATCTGCCCGTGCTGCGGCGCCTCGATCACCGAAACATCGCCCAGCGGGATGCCGGCCTGCTCGGCCAGCTTGTCGCCCAGCGGCAATTCGCGCGCAAAGGGCAGGGTCAGGTCTATGGCCAGCGCCTGCACGGGCGCGGCGCTGCGGTCGGGCTGGGAGATCGCGGCCTCCGGGGCGGCCGGGGCAGGGGCCGTCCCGCCCTGGACCAGATAGAAGGGCTGCACCAGGGTCGAGCTTTCCCAGGGCACCTGCCGGCCGCTGGTCGATTGATAGACGCGCTGGCGCACGTCGGCCAGCATGGTCAGGATGTTTTCATCCGAATATTGCCCCGCCGAGGCCAGGATCGCCTGCGTATAGGGCCCGTTTCCGCCGGCTTCGCCGTCATAGGCCACCTGTCCGGGCGAGGTCGAAAAGGCGACCAGCGAATTGATCGGGGTCGAGAAAACCTCGAAGCCGGACTTGGTCTCGAACAGCGTCGCATCAAGGTTTGCCGCCAGGCGCAGGTTCGGAAAGGGATTTTCGCGGCAGGCGTCGATCATGGCGACATGGCTTGCGCCGCGGGCCGAGAGCAGTTCGACCACCCGGTCCAGGGTGACGGACTGCACCGGCAGGTCATAGACGCTTTCAAAGGCCACGTCGGTCGGCAGAAGATAGTTCCGCCGCCCGATCTGGATGCCGTGGCCCGCATAGAAGAAAACCAGTTCCGATCCTTCGGGAATGTTGAGCAAGGCCGTGCGCAGGAAGGTTTCGAAGCCGGGCCGGTCGAGATCATGGGCCTCCTGCACGGTAAAGCCGAAGCCGCGCAGCATATCGGCGATGTCGCGGGCGTCGCGCACGGCATTGTCCAGGGCCGGGATGCGCTGGTAATTGCCATTGCCGACGACCAGCGCGATGCGGGCGCCTTCGGCCCCGGCCAAGGTCGCCAGGCCCAACGAGACTGCCGCCGCCAGCAGCAGGGAGCGTGCTGGTCGCCTGGGGGACATCGCTAGCTCCAGCCTCCTCCACCGTCATCGCCGCCGCTGCCACCGCCCCCATTGCCATTGCCACTGCCATTGCCACTGCCGCCATTGCCGCCGCCGCTACCGTTGCCGCCGCCGCTGCTGCCGCCGCTGGAACCGCCATTGCCGCCGCCATTGCTGCGGCCACCCGCGCTGCCGCTGCTGCCTGCCGTGTCGTCGGGCCCTGCCGAGGAAACGCTCGGTTGCGATTGCTGGCCGGGTTCGGATGCAGCGGGAACCTCGGCACAACCGGAAACAAGCGCGATCGTTGCTGTCGAGAACGTGAGTGCCAGAAGGGTACGCATCGCCGCCGCCCCGCATTGCAATGCACCGATGATAGCCCGAATCGCGCAATCCAGCCAGAGATTCCTGGCCCCGGCCGCACCCTGCCCAGCCAGGGGCGGCCCGGTCCGGCATGCCGGTCGCGACCGTCCGCCAGGCAGTTCCCTTGCGCTGGGCTGGATTGGCTTGGCGCTAGCGGGCGTGCGGCATGCGTTCGGCGGCTGCCCGGAAAGCGGTCTGCCTGTCGAAGTTTCGGGCAGATTGCCCGGCGATTTGGCCCTGGCCGCATCGCGGCGGCTGCCCGCCGGTTGATCGGCGGCATGTTTCGTGGCCGAGGTCGGGGCAGCATACCGGGATCCGCTGATGGCTTTGGACCTTTCCAGTTCAGTTCGGGCATTGCCGCGCAGCCATGGCTCGGCCGGGCTGTCGCGCGACCGGGGGCGGCTGTGCCGGCTGCATCAGCAAGGCTGCCTGAAGATCCTGATGCCCCGGATCCAATGCATGCGGGGCCGGTCCGAGGCGGTGGTCGTCAACACCGCCGGGGGCATCACCGGGGGCGACCGGCTGGCGCTCGACATCCATGCGGGCCGGGGCGAAAGCCTGACGGTGACGACGCAGGCGGCCGAGCGCATCTATCGCAGCGCGGGCGGGGCCGGGCAGGTGTCGAACCTCCTGACGCTTGGCGAAGGCGCGCGTATCGACTGGCTGCCGCAGGAGACGATCCTGTTCGAGGGCTCGGCCCTCGAGCGGCGGCTGAGCGTGGACATGGCGGCTGGCGCGACGCTGCTGGCCGCCGAAAGCCTGGTCTTCGGGCGCGCGGCGCATGGGGAAACGCTGTGCCGGTTCCATCTGCGCGACCATTGGCGCATCCGCCGCGGCGAGCGCCTGATCCATGCCGAGGCGGTGCGGCTGGACGGGATGCCCTCGGGTCCGGCCACTCTGGCGGGGGTGCGCGCCGCCGCGACCGTGATCCTTGCCGCGCCGGGGGCCGAGCATGGGCTCGACGCGGCCCGCGCGGCCATCCCCCAGGGCGCCGAGGCCGGCGTCAGCGCGCTGCCGGGCCTGCTGGTGGCGCGGTTCCTGGCGCCCTCGGCCCAGGCCCTGCGGGCGGCGCTGGTGCCGCTCATCGCGCATTTCCGCGCCGGCCCGCCGCCGCGCGTCTGGCAATTGTGAGGCAAGAGATGAACCTGACACCCCGCGAAAAGGACAAGCTGCTGGTGGCCATGGCCGCCATCGTCGCCCGCAACCGCATGGCGCGCGGGGTCAGGCTGAACCACCCCGAGGCCGTCGCCATCATCACCGACGCCGTGGTCGAGGGCGCCCGCGACGGCCGCTCGGTCGCCGATCTGATGTCCCATGGCGCCGAGATCCTGCGCGCCGAGGACTGCATGCCAGGCGTGCCCGAGATGATCCCCGAGATCCAGGTCGAGGCCACCTTTCCCGACGGCACCAAGCTGGTGACGGTCCACCATCCCATCCGCTGAAGGACTCCGCGATGAAAAAGCTTTCTGCCGCCCTGTTGCTGACACCGACCGCAGCCCTTGCCCATACCGGCGCCCATACCGGCCATGCCGGGGGCGCGCCCTTGGTGGCGGGCCTGTCCCATCCGCTGGGCGGGGCCGATCACCTGCTGGCCATGGTGGCCGTGGGCCTGTGGGCGGCCGGCATCGGCGGGCGCGCGGTCTGGGCGTTGCCGCTGGCCTTCGTCGCGGCGATGGTCGCCGGCGGCGGTCTGGGCGCGGCGGGGGTCCACCTGCCGCTGGTCGAGCCGGCGATCCTGGCCTCGTCCATCGTCATCGGGGCGGCGATCGCGCTGGCCCTGCGGCCGGGCCTGGCCATGGCGCTGCCGGTGATCGCGGTCTTCGGCCTGATGCACGGCCATGCGCATGGGGTCGAGGGGCCGGCCGAAGGGCTGGCCGCCTATGCCGCGGGCTTTGCGCTGGCGACGGCGGGCCTGCATGGCGCGGGCATCGCGCTGGGCCGGCTGCCGCTGGCGCGCTGGCTGGGGGCGGCGACGGCCGCGGCCGGCCTTGCCTTGGCGGTGGCCTGACATGATCCCCGGAGAGATCATCCCCGCCGCGGGCGAGATCGTGCTGAACGCCGGCCGCCCCCGGCTGACCCTGACCGTGGCCAATACCGGCGACCGCCCGGTGCAGGTCGGCAGCCATTACCATTTCGCCGAAACCAACCCGGCGCTGGATTTCGACCGCGCGGCCGCGCGGGGAATGCGCCTCGACATCGCCGCCGGCACCGCGATCCGCTTCGAGCCGGGCCAGACCCGCGACGTCGGCCTGATCCCCTTCGCGGGCGACCGCCGCGTCTTCGGCTTCCGTGCCGCCGTGATGGGGAAGCTGTAGGATGCCCGTGACCCTCTCCCGCGCCGATTACGCGGCGATCTATGGCCCGACCACCGGCGACCGTGTCCGCCTGGCCGATACCGAGCTGGTCATTGAGGTCGAGCGCGACCTGACCACCTATGGCGAGGAGGTCAAGTTCGGCGGCGGCAAGGTCATCCGCGACGGCATGGGCCAGTCGCAGAAATCCCGCGCCGAGGGCGCGATGGACACCGTGATCACCAATGCGCTGATCGTGGATGCGACCGGCATCTACAAGGCCGACGTGGGCCTGCGCGACGGGCGCATCGCCGTGATCGGCAAGGCGGGCAACCCCGACACCCAGCCCGCCGTGACCGTGCTGATCGGGCCGGGGACCGAGATCATCGCGGGCGAGGGCCGCATCCTGACCGCCGGTGCCATGGACGCGCATATCCATTTCATCTGCCCCCAGCAGATCGACGACGCGCTGCATTCGGGCATCACCACCATGCTGGGCGGCGGCACCGGCCCGGCGCATGGCACGCTGGCCACCACCTGCACGCCGGGGCCCTGGCATATCGGGCGGATGCTGCAGGCCGCCGACGCCTTCCCGATGAACCTCGCCTTCGCGGGCAAGGGCAATGCCTCGCTGCCTGCGGCGCTTGAGGAACAGGTCCGCGCCGGCGCCTGCGCGATGAAGCTGCACGAGGACTGGGGTACCGCCCCTGCCGCCATCGACTGCTGCCTTTCCGTCGCCGACCGCATGGATGTGCAGGTGATGATCCACACCGACACGCTGAACGAAAGCGGCTTCGTCGAGGATACCATCGCCGCCATTGCCGGCCGCACCATCCACGCCTTCCACACCGAGGGCGCGGGCGGTGGCCATGCGCCCGACATCATCCGGGTGGCCGGGCTTGCGAACGTGATCCCGTCCTCGACCAACCCGACGCGGCCCTTCACCGTCAACACGATGGAGGAACACCTGGACATGCTGATGGTCTGCCATCACCTGGACCGCCGGGTTCCGGAAGACATCGCCTTTGCCGAATCCCGCATCCGGCGCGAGACCATCGCGGCCGAGGACATCCTGCACGACATGGGTGCCATGTCGATCATCTCGTCCGACAGCCAGGCCATGGGCCGGGTGGGCGAGGTGCTGATCCGCACCTGGCAGACCGCCCACAAGATGCGGGTGCAGCGCGGCTCCCTGGGCGATGGCCCGGCCGACAATTTCCGCGTCTGCCGCTATGTCGCGAAATACACCATCAACCCCGCCATCGCGCATGGGCTGTCGCATGAGATCGGCTCGGTCGAGCCCGGAAAGCGCGCCGACCTGGTGCTGTGGAACCCCGCCTTCTTCGGCGTCAAGCCCGAGATGGTGCTCTTGGGCGGCAGCGTGGTCATGGCGCAGATGGGCGATCCGAACGCCTCGATCCCGACGCCGCAGCCGGTGCATTCGCGGCCCATGTTCGGGGCTTTCGGGCGCTCGGTCGAACGCAGCGCCGTGACCTTTGTCAGCCGCGATGCCGAACTGGACCGGCTGGGGCTGGCCAAGGACACGGTCGCCGTGCGCGGCACGCGCGGCATCGGCAAGGCGCAGATGGTGCTGAACGATGCCACCCCCGAGATCCATGTCGACCCCGAAACCTACGAGGTGCGCGCGGATGGCGAATTGCTGACCTGCCAGCCCGCCGAAAGCCTGCCCATGACCCAACGCTATTTCCTGTTCTGACGATGAAAGCCACCGCCGTCCTTCGCCCCCCGCTTGCCGGCCGACCAGTCGACCGGGTCGAGCTGGACTACGATGCCCGCTTCCTGCGCCGCAAGCTGCTGCGCACCCGAGCCGGCGCCGACCTGCTGGTCGATCTGCCGAAAGTCACCGCGCTGGCCCATGGCGATGCGCTGCTGACCGATGCCGGCCCGGTCGAGGTCGTCGCCGCAGCCGAGCCGGTGCTGATCGTCACCGGCGACCTGCCGCGCCTGGCCTGGCATATCGGCAACCGCCACACGCCCTGCCAGATCGAGCCCTTCCACCTAGTTATCCGCGCCGATCACGTGTTGCGCGCCATGCTGCAGGGCCTGGGCGCGACCGTGACCGAGGCGCGGCAGCCTTTCATCCCCGAAGGCGGCGCCTATGGCCCGGCCCAGGTCATGGGTCATTCGCATTCGCATGGACATGAGCATGGACATGGGTACGGGCACCACCATGCGCATGGCCAGGCCCACCCCCATGACGGCTGAGCTTGTCGCGCTGCAACGGTTGTTCGCCTGGCTGTCGCCCGCTTGGCCGGTGGGCGGCTTCGCCTATTCGCACGGGATCGAGCAGGCCATCGCCGACGGCTGGCTGACGGGGCCGGAGACGGTGCGGGACTGGATCGCCGATCTTCTGCGCCACGGGGCGGGCCGCAACGACGCCATCCTCTTGGCCCATGCCTGGCGGGGCGAGGACGTGGCCGAGCTTGCCCTGGCGCTGTCGGGCTGCGCCGAGCGCCGCCGCGAGACGGCCGAGCAGGGGGCAAGCTTCGCCCGCGCCGTCTCGGCCGTCGAGGATGCGCTGCCCGCCGCCCCCTATCCCGTCGCCATCGGCATCGCCGCCGCGCGGGCGGGGGTGCCGCTTGCCGAGACGCTGGCGCTTTTCCTGCAAGCCTTCGCATCGAACCTTGTCACCGCCTGCGTGAAATCTGTGCCCATCGGCCCGCTCCAGGGCCAGCGCGTCCTGGCCGAGCTGATGCCGCTGATCCGGGCGGTCGCGGCCGAGGCCGAGACCGCCGGCCTGGACGAGCTGGGCGGCTGCGCCCTGCGCGGCGACCTGGCCGCCATCCGCCACGAAACGCTGCAACCGAGGATCTATCGCACATGACCAGCCCGAACGGCCCGCTTCGCATCGGCATCGGCGGCCCGGTCGGCGCGGGCAAGACCCGCCTGACCGAGGCGCTTTGCCGGGCGCTTTCGCAAGACCTCTCCGTCGCCGCGATCACCAATGACATCTATACGCGCGAGGATGCCGAATACCTGATGCGCGTCCAGGCCCTGCCGCTGGAGCGCATCCGCGGCGTCGAGACCGGCGGTTGCCCGCATACGGCGATCCGCGAGGATTGCTCGATCAACCTGGCGGCGGTCGAGGAACTGACGACGGCCTTTCCCGATCTCGACGTGATCCTGATCGAGTCGGGGGGCGATAATCTCTCGGCCACCTTCTCGCCGGAACTGGCGGACCTGACGGTCTATCAGATCGATTGCGGCATGGGCGACGACATCCCGCGCAAGGGCGGGCCGGGCGTCACGCGCTCGGACCTGTTGGTCGTCAACAAGATCGATATCGCCGAAGCCGTCGGCTGCGACCGCATGCGCATGGCCCGTGACGCGGCCCGCCAGAGGGGCGAGCGCCCGGTGCGCTTCTGCTCCCTGCGCACCGGCGAGGGCGTGGCCGAGGTCGTGGCCGAGATTCGCAGGCTGGGCGGATTGGGCGATCCGGCCCGCGCCTGACGGTCCTGCTGCCGGGCGGGATGACGGGCCGGGCGGGTGTTTTCTGTCCTCGCCAGTGGCCTCAGCCCTCGAAAGGGCCAAGATCGCCGGGCGTTCGCGCGCCCAGAAAGCCCATCGCCGTCCGCATCTCGGCCAGGAGCATGTCCAGCAGCGCCGCGGCGCCGGCCTCGCCCCCGGCGGCAAGGCCCCAGAGCGGCGCGCGGCCCAGCTGCACGGCCGCGGCGCCGAGCGCGAGGTATTTCAGCACGTCCGAGCCGCGCCGGACGCCGCTGTCGGCCAGCAGTTCGGGCACCGCGCCGGGATCGGCGGCGATGCGCGCCAGGGCCTCGGCGGTGGTCGGCAGGGCGTCGCAATTGCGCCCGCCATGGGTCGAGACGACGATGGCATCGGCACCCTCGGCCCTGGCGCGGCGGGCATCCTCGGCGCTCAGTACGCCCTTGAGGATGATCCGGCCCTGCCAGCCGTCGCGCAGCGCGCGGAAATCCTGCCATGTCAGCGCCGGGTCGAGGCGCAGGTCTTCGGCCATCACCGGCGACAGCAGGCCGGCGCGGAACTCGGGCGGGTAATGGCCATAGCTGGGCATCCCCCGGCGCAGGCCCGGCCGCAGGATCACCCGCCACAGCCAGCGCGGGTGGCACAGCATGTCGGCGACATTGCCGGGCGTCGGCCGGAACGGCACGCCGAAGCCGTTGCGCTGGTTGTATTCGCGCTTGGGCGGCATCTGCGTGTCCACGGTCAGCACCAGCGTATCGCAATCGCAAGCCGCGACCCGGTGCAGCAGATCGGCCGTGCGGGCGCGGTCCTTCCAGACGTAAAGCTGGAACCACAGCTCGGCCTCGGGGGCGCCGCGGCGGATGTCCTCGATCGGCTCGACCGATTGCGTCGAGACGGTGAAGGGGATCCCGAAGCGGCTGGCGGCGCGGGCGAGCTTCGTCTCGCCCCGATCCGCCACCATGCCGGCCAGCGCGGTCGGCGCGATCACCAGCGGGGTCGGGCGGCTCCGGCCCAGCAGGGCGGTCTCCAGCGAGGCCGGGCAATCGCCGTTCAGGATGCGCGGCCGGAGCCGGATCCCGTCCAGCGAGGCGCGGATGCGAGAGAGCGAAACCTCGTCCTCGGTGCCGCGGTCGATATAGTCGAACAGCCCCTTGGGCAGGCGCCGCCGTGCGGCCGCGCGGAAATCGTCCGTGTTCAGCGGCGCCATCCGCGGCGCTCCCTATGCGGCCAGCAGCTTTTCGACCTCGGCCCGCAGCCGGGCCGAGCGTTCGGGCTGGCAGGCATCCAGCGGCATCAGCACCTTTTGCGCGTCGATGCCGAACAGGTCCAGCACCGATTTCATCGGGCCGGGATTGGTCTCGCCGAAGGCCGCGTTCATCATCGGCTGGGCCCGGCGGTGCAGGGCCAGCGCGCCGGCCAGGTCGCCCGCGGCCAGCATGTCGTGCATCCGGACCCAGAAGGCCGGCAGCATCGAGGCGGTGACGATGATCCCGCCCTTCGCGCCCGCGGCCATGTGCAGGGGGAACAGCGAGTCCTCGCCGCCGAGGATGGCGAAGTCGTCGCCGACCCCCGCCGCGACCTGCAGGAAGTGATACATGTCGGTGTTGCACGCCTTCATGCCGATGATGTTGGGGTGCCGCGACAGCTCATGCGTGACCTCGGGCGGGATGGCGATGCGGGTGCGATAGGGGATCTCGTAGAGCAGCACCGGCACCGGCGAGGCATCGGCATAGCGCATGAAATAGTCGCGCAGCCCGGCCGGTGTCGGGTTGGTGTAATAGGGCGTCAGCACCAGCAGGCAATCGGCGCCGGCCGCGGCATAATCCTTGCCCGCCCTGATGGCGTCGTAATAGCCCGTATCCAGCACGCCGGCCATGACGGTCTGCCCGCCCTGGCTGCGCTCAGCGCAGACGGCCACGGCATCGACCCGCGTCGCATGCGGCAGCGCGCCGTATTCGCCGGTGCCGCCGATGGGCAGCACGCCGGTGCAGCCGCCGGCATGGACGTGATCGACGAGTTTCGCCATGTCGCCGCGCGCCAGGCTGTCGTCGCCGTTCACAAGGGTCGGCAGGGCGGGGATGATCCCGCGAAGGTCTTTCGAAGTCAGCATTGTCTATCCGTTCAAGGTTATTTCTGGCGTCGGTTCAGCAGCCCCACCGCGACGATCAGCGCCGTCACGAACAGGAACAGGCAGGTCGAGACCGCCGCCAGCAGCGGCGAAATCGACAGCGAGACCTCGTCCCAAAGCTGCTTGGGCAGGGTCGCGGACATGCCGCCCGAGGTGAAAAGCGCGATGGTCAGCTCGTCGAAGCTGATGGTGAAGGCGAAAAGGAAGGCCGAGATCATGCCCGCGCCGATGATCGGCAGCGTGACCAGCCGCAGCGTGCGGATCGGCGTCGCGCCCAGGCTTTGCGCGGCCAGGTCCAGCCGGGTGTCGTAGTTGCGCAAGACCGACATGACCGTCAGCACCACATAGGGCACGGCGATGACCGTGTGGCCGATGATCAGGCCCAGGTTGGTGCCGACCAGCCCGATCTTGGCGTAAAGGTAGAACAGCCCCACCGACAGGATCATGTTCGGCATCACCACCGGCATCAGGGTAAAGGCCAGAAGCGCCGTCTTGCCCCGCATCCTGCCGCGCACCATCAGGAAGGCGACGGGCGTGCCGATCAGCAGCGCCAGGACCGCGGTGCTGAAGCCGACGACCAGCGAGCGGGTCAGCGCGCTCATCCAGATCGGCGAGTCGAAGATCTGCTGGTACCATTTCAGGGTAAAGCCCTGCGGCGGCCAGTTCAGCCCGCTTTCCGCGAAGGACAGCGGGATCATCAGCAGCACCGGCAGCGTCATCACCGCCAGCAGCACGGTGACGAAGCCCAGCAGCGGGCGCGGCGCACCTTCGCGGGCGCGGCGGCGCGGAAACAGCCCGATGATCGCGTCCGAGGCATGGCCCAGCCCGGTCAGGATCGCGTCTCCGATGCGCGAGAAGATCCCCTTGCGGCCGGGTCGGCCTTTCCTGGCCGCGGATTCGCCGGTCATGGTCGAAAGCCCGACGGCGCGGTCGTAAAGCACGAAGACCAGCAGCACGACCGCCAGCAGCAGCACGGCGACGGCGCTGGCAAAGCCCCAGTTCATGGTCTGGATGATCTGCTCGATGATGATCTGGGTGATCATCGTCTCGCGCCGCCCGCCCAGCAGGGCCGGGAAGATGAAGAAGCCGATGGCGGTGACGAAGACCATCAGCGCCCCCGAGGTCACGCCGGGAAAGGACAGCGGGAAGTAGATCTTCCAGAAGGCCATGCCGGGCCTGGCGCCAAGGGTCGAGGCGGCGCGGGTCAGGTTTCGGTCGATATTCTCCATCACCGACAGCATGGTCAGCACCGCCAGCGGCAGCAGGGCATGGACCATGCCGATGACCACGGCCGAGAAATTATACATCAGCGCGATGGGTGCATCGCTGATGCCCAGCGTCTGCAGCAGCTTGTTCACCACGCCGTTGCGGCCCAAGAGGATGATCCAGGCGAAGGCGCGCACCAGGAACGAGGTCCAGAAGGACAGCAGGATCCAGAACAGGATCCGGCCCTTTTTCGCCTTCGGCAGGATCGAGATCAGATAGGCCACCGGATAACCGGCAATGACCGCAAAGATCGTGGTCACGACCGAGATCTTCAGCGTCAGCATCATCACTGTCAGATAGACCGGCGTGCCGAGCAGGCGCTGGTAGTTTTCCAGCGAGAAGCCGTCGCCCTTCTGGAAGGACAGCAGGAAAAGCTGTGCCGAAGGGTAGATCAGGAATGTCACCAGCAGCAGCACCATCGGCGCCGCCATCAGAAGCTGCCTGCTTCTGCGGCTCATCGGCCGGCGGGTCGCGGCCGGGGGACGGGCCGGGGCGGGGATGGCGGCCATCACGCGGCCTCGTCGGCGGGGATGGCGACGGCGTCGCGCGGATCGAAGCTCAGGCGATAGTCGCGGCCGGGCTCGGGGGCGCGGGCGCTCATCGCGGTGGCGCGGGTGGCGATCAGCGGGTCAGACGCCAGCGCCGGCGCCTCGAGGAAGAACTTGGTGCTGGCGCCGGTCACGCTCCAGCTGCGCAGCCTGGCGTTCAGCCCCTCGCCGGGCGTATCCTCCAGGCGGATGTTCTGCGGCCGCAACATGACCTTGACCGCAGCGCCCTGGCCCAGCGGCCGGGGCAGGGTGACTCGGATCTCGCTGGCATCGCCCAGCCGCACCACGCCCTCGCCGTCCGCGCCCGAGACGAGACGGCCCTCCAGCAGGTTCGCCTCGCCCAGGAAATCGGCGACGAACAGCGATTGCGGGCGGAAATACAGGTCGGCCGGGCTGCCCAGCTGCGCGATCCTGCCGCCGTTCATCAGGCAGATGCGGTCCGACATGGTCATCGCCTCTTCCTGGTCGTGGGTGACATAGACGATGGTGCCGCCGATCTCCTTGTGGATGCGCAGGATCTCGAACTGCATCTGGTCGCGCAGCTTCTTGTCCAGCGCGCCCAGCGGCTCGTCCATCAGGATGACCGAGGGGCGATAGATGGTGCAGCGCGCAAGGGCCACGCGCTGCTGCTGTCCGCCGGACAGCTCCTTGGGGAAACGGTCGGCGATATGGGGCAGGCGCACCATGTCCAGCGCCTCCTGCACAAGCCGCCTGATCTCGGCCGCAGGCGTGCCGCGCATCTTCAGCGGAAAGGCGATGTTCTCGGCGATGGTCATGTGCGGGAACAGCGCATAGTTCTGGAACATCATGCCGATGTCGCGCTGATAGGGCGCGGCATAGGTCACGTCCCGGTCGTTCATCAGGATGCGCCCGCTGTCGGCCTCGGCCAGCCCGGCGATCAGGCTCAGCAGCGTGGTCTTGCCCGAGCCGGAGGGCCCCAGCAGCGTCAGGAACTCGCCCTTCTCGACCTTCAGGTCGGTCGGTGCCAGGGCGACGAAGTCGCCATAGACCTTGCCCAGGCCCTGCGTTTCCAAAGTGCTCATGTCGCGATCCGTTTCCCCGGGGGCCTAGCCGATGAACCAGCTGTTGAACCGCTCGATCACCGGGTCGGCGTTCTCCAGCCAATAGGCGGCGTCGATCTGCAGCCCGGTCTCGATATTCGCCGGATAGGTCGGGCAGTTCTTGGCCACGTCCGCCGGGATGGTCTCGAAGGCCGCCGGCTGGACGATGCCGGCCGGGAAGAACTTGACCAGCTGCGCCATGCGCGCCGGGTCCGAGGCGAACTTGATTAGCTCGCGGCAGGCATCGGCATTGGGCGTGCCCTTCAGGATCGACCAGCCGTCGCAGCCCCAGATGTTCTGGTTCCAGACGATCTCGACCGGGGCGCCGGCCGCTTGCGCCGATTGCGCGCGCGACACCCAGGTCGAAAGCAGGTCGACCTCGCCCGAGATCAGCAGCTGTTCGGCCTGCGCGCCGCTGGTCCACCAGATGTCGGTGGCGGGCTGCACCTTGTCGAGCCGGGCGAAGGCGCGGTCCAGGTCCAGCGGATAGACCTGGTCCGCCGGCACGCCGTCGGCCATCAGCGCCTGTTCCAGCGTGTCATAGGGGTGGCGGCGCAGGGCGCGGCGGCCGGGGAACCTCTCGGGGTCCATCAGGTCCGCCCAGGAGGCCGGCGCCTCGCGCCCCTCGAAGGCGTCGCGGCGATAGGCCAGCACGGTGGTATAGACGTTGGTGCCGACCTGGTATTCGTTGCGGAAATGCGCCGGGATCGACTGGATCACCGCCTCGGCATCCAGGCCCACGGGTTCCAGATACTTGGTCTCGCCCGTGGTCAGTTGCAGCACCGCCGGGACCGAGATCTTGCCCATGTCCCAGGTATAGGTTCCGGTTTCCACCATCGAGCGGATCTGCGCGGTCGGCTCGGCCTGGGCCTGGGCGGGCACGACCTCGATCCCGGTCGCCTCGGTGAAGGGGCGATAGAAGATCTCGGTATAGGCCTGGGTATAGATGCCGCCGTCGTCGCGCACCACGATGCGGGTGGACTGGGCGCGCGCACCCGAGGGGCGCCAGATCGCCGGCGCGGCCAGCCCTGCGGCCGCCCCCAGCAGAAGGGTCCGACGCTTGATCGTCGGCATGGTGGGTTTCGTCATGTCACGTCTCTCCTGTTGGTTGGTCTTGTCGGGTGGTCAGGCGGTCGGGCCGATGACGCGGTCGCGGTTCATCAGCCCGTCGGGGTCGATGCAGCGTTTCAGCGCCCGCATCAGGTCGAGTTCGGGGCCGGCCTTGTAGCGTTCCATCAGCCCGATCATGGTCTGGCCAACGCCGTGCTCGGCGCTGAAGGTGCCGCCAAGCGCGATGGCGATGTCGTTGACCGCGTTGCGCAGCTGCGCCTCGACCGCCTGGCGGTCGGGCAGCGCCGCCCAGAGGTCATGCGCAAACAGCGCGATGAAATGGATGTTGCCGTCGCCGACATGGCCCACAACAGTCACGAGGATGCCGGGATGGACCTGCATCACCGCTTCCGTGGCGCGGGCGATGAATTCGGGGACGCGGGCCACCGGGACCGCCGTGTCCGAGGTGATGCTGACGCCGACCCGCGCATTCGATTCCGTCACGCTGTGGCGGATCGCCCACATCGCCTCGGCCTGCGTCAGGTTCTGCGCGATGCTGCCGTCCAGGACCAGCCCGGCCTCGAAGGCCTGTTCCAGGATCCCGACCATCAGCGTGTCGAGATCGGCTGCGGCGGTATCGGCCAGTTCGACCATCAGGTGCCAGCCCTCGCGCCCCTCGACCGGCGCGGTGTGGTTGCCGTGATCCAGCACATTGGCCAGCTGCTGGGCGTTCATCAGCTCAAAGGCGGTCAGGCTGCGCCCGGCATGGCGGCGGAACAGCTGCAAAAGCTCCAGCGCCTCGGCCGGCCCGGCGATGCGCAGCCAGCACATGCCGATCGCCGGGGTGGCGGGATAAAGCCGCATGACCGCGCCGGTGACGATGCCCAATGTGCCCTCGGCGCCGATGAAAAGCTGCTTGAGGTCATAGCCGGCGGTGTCCTTGTGCAGCGCCCGCATCATGTCCAGCACCCGGCCGTCGGGCAGCACGACCTCCAGCCCCAGCGTATTCGCGCGCGTCGTGCCATAGCGCAGCACCGCCGTGCCGCCGGCATTGGTGGCGATGGTGCCGCCCAGCTGGCAGCTGCCCTCCGAGCCGAGGCTGACCGGGTAAAGCAACCCCTCGGCCCTGGCCGCCTCTTGCAACTGGGCGATGGTGCAGCCCGCATCGGCGGCGATGGTCATCCCGAAGGGGTCGATGGCGCGCAGCTTGTTCAGTCGTTCGGTCGAGACGATCACCGGCAGGCGGTCGTCGGGTGTCGCCCCGCCGCACAGGCCGGTATTGCCGCCCTGCGGCAGCATCGGCCAGCCATGCGCATGCAGCAGCTTGGCCAGCGCCGCGACCTCGGCCGTGTCGCGCGGCTTGCAGACGCAAAGCGCGGGCGCCTGGAACTTGCGCCTTGCATCGGTGCAATAGCCCTGGATCTCGGCCGGACTTTCCAGCACGGCGCCGGGGCCGAGCAAGGCGCGGATCTCGTCCATCAGAAGCGTGCGCGAGGTCTCGTGCCGGATCGCAGATGTCATATGATTTCCTCCAGACCCTTTGGGGCGACATCTTCGCGATGCTTCGTCCGCAGAATCGTTCCTTCCGTTCTCCTAGCTTAAATTCTCGAGCAATGATAGAAAAATTTATCGTATAGGAAAAATTAAGTACTTTAGTGGAGAAACTTTATCCGCTAGACAGAGGGCAGGGGCTTTGACGGCCGCAGCAAAGGAGCGATCCCGATGAAAGATCTGAACGATGGCGGCGTGCTGGTGGTCGGTTGCGGCAGGATGGGCGGGGCGCTGCTGGACGGATGGATCGCGCAGGGCTTGCGGCCCGCCAGCCTGTGGATCGAGGATCCGCATCCCGGCGACAGGTTGCTGGCGCTTGCCGCGCAGGGCGCGCATGTCAACGCCCCCCGGCCTGCGCGGCCCGCGGTCGTGCTGCTGGCGGTCAAGCCGCAGATGATGGCGGGGGTGCTGGCGGGCCTTGCGGCGCTGCCCGCGGATGTGCCGGTGCTGTCGGTCGCGGCCGGGGTCTCGTTGCAGCAATATGGCGCGGTGCTTGGCGACCGCCCGATCATCCGGGCGATGCCCAACACGCCCGCGCTGGTCGGTCGCGGCATGACGGCGATCATCGGCAATGCCCATGCCGGGCCTGGGCACCTGGCGCTGGCGGTGCGGATGTTCTCGGCGGTGGGCGAGGTCGTCGCCCTTGAGGCTGAAGTCCAGATCGACGCGGTGACGGCGATTTCGGGCTCGGGCCCGGCCTATCTGTTCCTGTTTGCCGAGGCGCTGGAACAGGCGGCGCGCGGCCTGGGCCTGCCCGAGGCGCTGGCGCGACGGCTTGCCCGCGGCACGGTCGGCGGCGCGGCTGAACTGATGGTGGCCAGCGGCCGGGATGCGGCCGAGCTGCGCCACGAGGTGACGAGCCCGGGCGGCACCACCGCAGCCGGCCTTGCCGTTCTGATGCGGCCGGACGGCCTGTCCGAACTGGTCGCGGGTGCCGCAGAGGCGGCCCGTGACCGCTCGGTCGCCCTGGGGCGATAGGTGCCGGGCCGGTCTTGCCCGCGCCTTATCGAGGCCGCGCCGCTGCCCTATGTTTGCAGGGCATCAGGGCGCGGGAAAGTTCGGGGCAGGGGGAATTCGCGCGGGACAGGGATGCCGCGCAACGGATAACGTGACGTCGGGAATGCAAGGCTGGAGAGACATGCCGATCGTGAACCAGATTGGTGACATCGCAATGAGGCAGCGCCGCACGGCCCGTCCGCGCGGCGAACGGCCGCTGGAACTCGGCCCGCGGCTGAAGGCGCTGCGCAAGGGTCAGCAACTGACCTTGCAGGAGGTCGCGCGCCTGACCGGCGTATCCACCTCGGCCCTGTCCAAGATCGAGCGCAACGACCTTTCGCCGACGCTGACCACCTTGCAGCGCATCGCCAGCGGCCTTCAGGTCGAACTGTCGGCCTTGCTGGGTGACGAGCCCAGCCATGCGCCGACCACCGGCCGGCGCTCCATCGCCCGCGCTGGGCAGGGCGACAATCTCAACAATGCCACCTGCAACAACAAGCTGCTTTGCGCGGATATCAAGGACAAGTGCTTCACGCCCATCCGTACCGTGGTCAAGGCCCGCTCGCCCGAGGATTACGAGGCCTGGGGCGTTTCGGACGGCGAGATCTTCCTGACCGTGCTGAAGGGGGAACTGGTCATCCACAGCCGGATCTACGAGCCCCTGGTGCTCTATCCCGGCGACAGCATGTATTACGACGCCTCGACCGAGCATTGCTGGACCTCGCAGGGGGATGTCGATGCCGAACTGATCTGGGTGCTGGGCACGCGGACGGCCTGAGGGGGCCGCGGGCCGGCCGGTTGCCGGCGGACGGGCTCGCAGCGCGGCCAGGCCCCGCATTGCCGCGGCAGATCCGGCCTCTGCGCGGTGCGGCCCATGGCCCGACGCTCCCCGCGCTTGGCCGGCGCTGGCTGCCGGGGGATGCGAGAAGGCCGCCCCTTTCGGGACGGCCCAATGCTTCGCCAAAGGCGGGTCGTCGGCTTACATCATGCCGCCCATGCCGCCCATGTCGGGCATGCCGCCGGCCGGGGCCTTGGGCTCGGGCTTCTCGGCGATCATCGCCTCGGTGGTGATCAAGAGGCCGGCCACCGACGCGGCGTCCTCCAGCGCGGTGCGCACCACCTTGGCCGGGTCGATCACCCCGAACTTGAACATGTCGCCATATTCCTCGGTCTGGGCGTTGAAGCCGAAGGCCTTGTCCGAGGATTCGCGCACCTTGCCGGCCACCACGGCGCCGTCGACGCCGGCATTCTCGGCGATCTGGCGCATCGGCGCCTCCAGCGCGCGGCGGATGATGGCGATGCCGGCTTCCTGGTCCGAGTTCGCGCCGGCCAGGCCTTCCAGCGCCTTGGCGCCCTGCACCAGCGCCACGCCGCCGCCGACCACGATGCCTTCCTGCACCGCGGCGCGGGTCGCGTTCAGCGCGTCGTCGACGCGGTCCTTGCGCTCCTTGACCTCGATCTCGGTCATGCCGCCGACGCGGATGACGGCGACGCCGCCGGCCAGCTTGGCCACACGCTCCTGCAGCTTCTCGCGGTCGTAATCCGAGGTGGTCTCCTCGATCTGCTGGCGGATCTGCGACACCCGCGCCTCGATCTCGGCCTTCTCGCCGGCACCGTCGACGATGGTGGTGTTGTCCTTGTTGATCGAGATCTTCTTGGCGCGGCCGAGCATGTCGATGGTGACATTCTCCAGCTTCATGCCCAGGTCTTCCGAGATCACCTGGCCGCCGGTCAGGATCGCGATGTCCTGCAGCATGGCCTTGCGGCGGTCGCCGAAGCCCGGCGCCTTGACGGCGGCGATCTTCAGCCCGCCGCGCAGCTTGTTGACGACCAGCGTGGCCAGGGCCTCGCCTTCCACGTCCTCGGCCACGATCAAGAGCGGCTTTTGCGACTGGATCACCGATTCCAGCAGCGGGACCATCGGCTGCAGCGACGACAGCTTCTTCTCGTGCAGCAGGATATAGGCATCCTCCAGCTCGGCGATCATCTTGTCGGCATTGGTGACGAAATAGGGCGAGAGATAGCCGCGGTCGAACTGCATGCCCTCGACGACCTCGACCTCGGTCTCCATGCCCTTGTTCTCTTCGACGGTGATCACGCCCTCGTTGCCGACGCGCTGCATCGCCTCGGCGATCTGCTGGCCGATGAAGGCCTCGCCATTGGCCGAGATGGTGCCGACCTGCGCCACTTCCGAGCTGTCGTTGACCGGGCGGGCGGCGGATTTGATCGCTTCCACGACCTTGGCGGTGGCCATGTCGATGCCGCGCTTGAGATCCATCGGGTTCATGCCGGCGGCGACCGCCTTCATGCCCTCGCGCACGATGGCCTGGGCCAGCACCGTGGCGGTGGTGGTGCCGTCGCCGGCCTCGTCATTGGTGCGCGAGGCGACTTCGCGCACCATCTGCGCGCCCATGTTCTCGAACTTGTCGGAAAGCTCGATCTCTTTCGCGACCGAGACCCCGTCCTTGGTGATCCGCGGCGCCCCGAAGGACTTGTCGATCACCACGTTGCGACCCTTCGGGCCAAGCGTCACCTTGACCGCATCGGCCAGGATGTTCACGCCCTTCAGCATCCGGTCGCGCGCGTCGCTGTTGAACTTAACTTCTTTCGCAGCCATGTGGCTCACTCCTTCCTGAGCAGCATTCTTTGGTTGGATCCTGGGAAATGGCCGTCAGGCGGCCTTCTTGGCGCTGGCCGGGGCCTCGATCACGCCCAGCACGTCGCTTTCCTTCATGATCACCAGATCCTCGCCATCAAGCCGGATCTCGGTGCCCGACCACTTGCCGAACAGGATGCGGTCGCCGGGCTTGACGTCCAGGGGCGTCAGCGTGCCGTTTTCGCTGCGCGCACCCGGACCCGCGGCCAGAACCTCGCCTTCCTGCGGCTTTTCCTTGGCGCTGTCGGGGATGATCAGGCCGCCGGCCGTCTTTTCCTCGGCATCGATGCGGCGGACCAGAATACGGTCATGGAGTGGACGGAACGTCATATCGTTCTCCTCATGGACAAACAGATTGCGAGAGGTTCCTCCGCGCCGGCCAAGCGTCCGGCACGGGGTTCACGCGACCCTGCTGGCATCGCGCGACACAGGAATTGGCACGCAAGCCGGCGGTTTCAAGGGGTGGCGCGAAATATTTTTGGCACTCGCTGACATCGGCTGCCAACAGACTGATGCCTGCGTGCAATATTGTGTGATTCCAGTTGCCTCGGCCCGATGCAGGGGCTTGACCTGCGCCGGGACCGCGCCAAACTTTTCCTAGTGGGAATGGTTCGTTCAGACTGATGCCGAGGGTTTCATGACGGACACGTATCTCTCTGCCGCCCGCGATCTGGTGATCGAGGGGATGCGCGAAAGCCAGGTCGCCTTGTCGTCGGAGCTGGAGTATCACCTTGCCTCGACGCTGGCACATTACATGCATCGTCCCATCGCCCCCGACCGCCTGACGCTTCGGTTGATGGACGCGGCGCAGCGGCGGGCGAGAAAGGGCGAGTCGCGCCGGATCGGGGACGAATGCCTGATCTCCTGCGCCTTCTTCGCGGCGCGGCTGACGCGGCAGGGCGGCTCCATCGTCCATTATGCCGGCCTGGGGCAGAGCGCCTATGAGATCGCCGGGATGCCGGATGTGGCCCATGGCTTTCCCGACATGCTGGACGTGCTGCAAGCCAGCAGCCCGCATGTGGAAGAACGCCCCCTGCCGTCCAGGGACGGCGAGGCCGAGCAGGAACCCAGGATCCTGCTTCTGGCGCCGAGGTTCCGGCACTGAGCCCGGCGCTATTCCTCGGGGTCCGGCTCGGCTGCCTCGAGGATGGCGACCAGTTCGGCGACGCGGCCCCTGGGCAGGGGGCGCCCCTCGTTGATCATGGCCTCGTCGGCATTGAGCCAGCCCCAGGCCTCGGCCAGTTCCTCGACCGTGGCATCCGTCCGGCTGATCTGGGCGATCAGCGTCTCGTCGACCGGACCCAGAACGGCCCTGATGTCATCAAGTCGCATGGTTGCTTCCCGTGATCTTCTTGCGGCCTGCATCCGATAGATAGGGATCTTGCGGGCAGGGAGAAGGGCGCGCGGGCCCCTTGAAGCGTCGTTTCGCCACCCTAAATCGTGAATCGCCGGAAGCCTTTGACGGGTCCGGCAAGGCCGGGCGGACGCCAAGGCGTCCCACGGCGGAAAACTTGTACCCATGTTGCTCAACGGAGGATGTGGCTATGAGAACCACTTTCGACTTTTCCCCCCTCTATCGGTCGAGCATCGGCTTCGACCGGATGCTGAACGCGCTGGAAGCGGCAAGCCGGGTCGAGACCATCGACAACTGGCCGCCCTATGACATCACCAAGACCGACGAGAACGACTACCGCATCGCCATGGCGGTGGCGGGCTTTGCGCCGGATGAGCTGACCGTCACCCAGGAGCGCAACATGCTGGTGGTCACTGGCCAGAAGGCGGGCGAGGACAAGGGCCAGTACCTGCATCGCGGCATCGCCGAGCGCAGTTTCCGGCGGCGTTTCCAGTTGGCCGATCATGTGAAGGTGATCGGTGCCGATCTGGCGAACGGGCTGCTGACGATCGACCTGCGCCATGAGCTTCCCGAGGAAATGAAGCCGCGGCGGATCGAGATCGCGACGGCCAGGATTCCGGCCGAACCCGATCCGAAGCTGGTCGAGGGCGGCAAGCAGGCCGCCTGAGGCCTTTCATTCCCGCGATCCGCGCCTGGCGCCGGCATGGTCCGGCGCCGATGGCGACCTGTTGCCAATGAAGGAGGAAAACCATGAATGTCCGTGACCTGATTCCCTGGAACCGCAATGACAGCCAGCTTCCCGCCAGCTTCCGCGAGGGCGACCGCGATCCCTTCCTGTCGCTGCATCGCGAAGTGAACCGGCTGTTCGACGATGTCTTCCGTGGCTTCGGCCTGCCATCCGCCGGTGCGGTCCCCGCCTTTGGCGGCGGCTGGCCGAGTGTCGAGATCTCTGACAACGAAAGGGAGATCACCGTGACCGCCGATGTGCCGGGCCTCGAGGAAAAGGACATCGAAGTCCTGCTGAATGACGGCGTGCTGACCTTGAAGGGCGAGAAACGCTCGGAGACCGAGGACAAGGACCGGCAATTCTCGGAACGCTACTATGGTCGCTTCGAGCGCCGCATCCCGCTGGGCGCCGAGATCCGCGAAGACGGGGTCGATGCGCATTTCAGGAACGGCGTGCTGACCGTGACCCTGCCCAAGACGGAAAAGGCGCAGTCGCAGGTCCGGCGCATCGCCATCAAGAGCTGAGCCAAAGGCGGGCGCGGGGCGGGCCATGCCCGTCGCGCCCCGCCTTTCGCCCTGGGCCGCGCGACCCGCCAGCGGGCAGTCGGCGAGCTTGCATCTTGCGGGTCACGTGCCCGGGCCGTCCTTGTCGCAGGGGCCTTGCGGCCGTCAAGGCGACAGGAAGCCCGCCGGGAAAGAGGCGCGTGATCCGGGCTTTTCGGGCGCGGCGTGCCAGGTTCGACAGGCTTGATGGCCCGACGATCAGCCCGATCAGCCTTGTCCGGCCGCCGCCATTGTCCGATGCTGGCAGCATGACCGCGCCCTATTCCTTTCGGAACGATCCCCTGGTCCCGCGATTCGACGATTCCGTGCCGCTGGCCGTCATGGATGGGGAATGCGCCGTCTGCAGCTGGGGCGCGCGGATGATCCACCGGCTCGATCGCTCGGGGACGGTGCGGATATGCCCGGTGCAGACGCCACTGGGCAAGGCGCTTTTGCGGCATTACGGGCTGGAGGCGGAAGATCCCCCGAGCTGGCTGTTCATCGAGGACGGCATCGCGCATTCCGATTGCGATGCGCTCGTCCAGGCCGGGCGGCGGCTTGGCGGTCTCGGCAGGCTGGCCGCGCCGTTGCGGATCCTGCCACGCGGGCTGCGCAACTGGCTCTACCGCCGCTTCGCGCGCAATCGCTATCACCTGTTCGGCAGGTCGGACATGTGCGCCATCCCGGACCCGGCGTTCCAGCGAAGGCTGCTGCGCTGACCGGTCCGGTCATGGACGCCCGCTGCCGCGCATCGGGACGAAGCGCCGCCGCATCGTCATCGCCGCCGAGCGGATGAAGGCCGCCTCGGAAGGGCGCATCCCTGCGCGCCCAAGGCCGGCCCGGTGATCAAGTCTTGGCCGCGCTGCTCCAGGTCCGGCATCGGCCCGGATCGTCCTTGATCCGGCTCTCGCGACATTTGCTTGACGCTTGGCTATATCGTTACATACGAATGTATGCATCTCTATCATTCCCGGGGGAGAGCGGGGCGGCAGAGGCAAGCGGGGTGGAAACGAGGCCCCGGACAAGGGAGGGAAAGATGAACAGAACAGAACCAGGCCGCCTTGCGGCTCTGGCCGGAGGCGTGATGCTGACGGCAATCCTTGGCGCACAGCCTGCCAAGGCTACGAATGGCTATTTTGCCAATGGCTATGGCGGCACCTCGAAGGGGATGGCCGGGGCGGGCGTCGCGATCCCCACCGGCGTGCTGGGCCTGGCCCAGAACCCGGCCACGGGTACCGCCTTGCCGACGCAGGCAGGGATTTGCCTGACCGGCTTTCAACCCGAGCGCGGCTTCAGCATCGCGCCGGGCGGGCCGTTGGCCGAGGGTCGCCAGACCAGCGACAACAGCCTTTTCTGGATCCCCTGCGGCGGGTTCAACTACAATCTGGACGAGCAGAGTTCGGTCGCCGTCTTCATGTTCGGCAATGGCGGCATGAACGTGGAATACGGCACCAACCCTTTTGCCGGCCTTGCCCCGAAGGTGACCACCGACCCGCTGGGGATCAATCTCGAACAGGCCTTCATCAGCCTGAACTATGCCCGCAGGCTGACCCCCCGGCTGTCGGTGGGCCTGGGGCCGGTGCTTGCGGTGCAGCGGTTCAGCGCAACGGGGCTCGAACCCTTCGCCGGCATGTCCGTCCAGCCCGGCGCCCTGACCCATGGCGGTGACGATTGGTCGACCGGCCTGGGGATGTCGCTGGGCCTGATTTACCGGCTGGACAGCCAATGGAGCCTGGGTGCGTCGTGGCGCAGCCACATCGACATGCGGCCATTCGAGGATTACGCGGGCCTTTTTGCCGATGGCGGCGATTTCGACATTCCGGCGGTGGCGACGCTGGGCGTGGCCTTTCGCCCCTCCGGCAATCCCGGCCTGACGCTGACCGCCGAATATCAGCGCATCTTCTATGGTTCGGTCGAATCGCTGGCCAATAGCGGGGCGATGCTGGCCGCGCCGCTCGGCAGCGCCGGTGGACCCGGATTCGGCTGGCAGGACATGGATGTCATCCGCATCGCCGCCGCCCAGAAAGTGAACGACAGGCTGACGCTTCGCGGCGGCATCAGCCACGCCTCGAGCTTCATCGACGACGATGGCGAGGTGCTGCTGAACATCCTGGCCCCGGCCACGCCGCGCTGGCATGCCTCGATCGGGTATAGCTACAGGCTCAGCGAGCGGGCCACGCTGACCGGCAGCTATACCCATGCCTTCCACGAAACGGAATCCGGCGCCAACCGGACGCCGGGCCTTGGCCAGCAGACCACCCTGTTCATGGAGCAGGACGAGATCTCCATGGGCATCAGCTGGGATTTCTGAGCGCCTCGGGGGCACCCCTGCGGTGCCCCTTGCCCGTTCCGCTTGGGAAAGCTCCATGGCGGCCGTATCATGCGCGGCGGCGCCGATCCCCTGTCAGGGGCCGGCAGCCTGCATCACATCGTTGAACACCTGGTATTCATCGGCGAAATACCGTCGCAGCCGGTCGAGCTCGTCTGCGTCGTAGTGCTTCAGGATATTCCCGGCCGGAACCGGGTTGACATGCGCATGCCCCAGCTCCACCGGGCCGCCAAGAAGCCTTTGCGCGAAGCCCTCCAGGCTCGCCAGGGTTCCGACGGAACCGAGCCATTTCGACGCGGTGGCGGTGTTGGGGATGTGAAAGCGATAGCCGCGCCGGATATGGGCGATCGACCTGGTGGCGAAATCGACGGCCGAGGTTTCGTATTCCCCGTCCGACAATATGGCGTCGAGATAGGCGCGCGCGTCCCGGAAATGCAGGAAGGCGGTGGCCTCCTCGACGGTCCAGGGGCTCTGGTAGGTCGGGCGCCCTTGCCGCAGGCGCGACATGAACCCGCTGATGATGCGCTCCAGCGGGTCGCGCAGGACCAGGGATATCCTGATGCCGGGAAACGCCGCCCTGATCCTGGGGACGGTCCAGTCGTGGTGAAAGATCAGCGGGACGCGGGACGGTTCGGTCGAAGCCACCCTTTCGGCGGCCGCCCGGAAGGTCGTCCCGCCGGTCTTGCCGATGTGCAGATAAGCCCTTGTGCGGTCACGCCCTTCGGAAATCTGCCTGAGGATGAGGGGGTCGTCGGTCATGGCGTCCTGGGAATCGGCGTTCCGGGAAACCCTGCTTCGGGACCATTCGTCCATCAAGCTGGCGTTGCCGGCCCGAGCAAAACCTTGCGCATCTGCCCGGGCCGTTTGGGCAGGAACGGGCCGTTCGATTCCCGGCCGGCTGCCGCTGGCGCGGCCGGCGCGCTAAGCTTGCAGGCATGGGAACGACGCTTTTTTTGTCCATGACGGCGCTTGCCGCGTTTCTTGTCGGTATCGACCGCAAGGGCGCAATCCGTCTGCTGGCCTTTGGGCTTGGCGGTATGGCTGCGGCGGTGGCGCTTTGGGTGATGATCGCGCTGATTGCGGTCTATCGGCCCTTCTGACGTCGCCCGGCTTGTATCGGCGCGACTTCTGGCGCATGGCGGCGGTGCCGGGCGCGCTTGTCGCAGCCAGGGGCCGGAACCGGCGGCGATGTTTTGTCCGGTCCTGAAATTACTAAGATATTTCAAAGAGTAATGGCGGAGAGGGTGGGATTCGAACCCACGGAACCCGTGAAGGCTCAACGGTTTTCGAGACCGCCCCGTTCGACCACTCCGGCACCTCTCCGCGCTTTCGGGTGGTGGCGGCGATTTAGACGGGCGGGGGTTGAAGCGCAAGGGCCTTCGCGTCAAAACCGCGAAAAATTTGTCTTGCGGGGGAATCATGGGCGGAATGCGCAGGGCCGGGAGGATCGCCAGCTCCAGGAAGCCGCAGCCATGCCGCTGCTGATCGGACCGCTGGCCCATCCGCTTCTGCGCGCCCGCCTGGCCCCGCAGGCGGCCGAGGCCGGTTCGCTGCAAGGCCGGCTGGAAGGCGGCGGGCTGGCCGGGATCGCCGCCGATGGCTGGCCGCGGTTTGCCGCCGGCGACGAAGACCTGCCGCTGTGGCAGGCCGACTGGACGCCCGCCCTGCGCCGCTATGCCGAGATCTTCGGACTGGTGCCGCAGAGCCATCATGGCCGGGAACTGCTGGGCCTGGGCGAGGCGGCAAGCGATGCGCCCGAATGGCAGCCGGAGCTGGCCGCTGCCATGGCGGACCGGCTGCTGGCCCTGCCCGCGGATCGCCCGGCCGGGGCGATCCGCAAGCGCCTGCCGATGATCGCGACCTGGCTCGCCTCGCGCCGGCGCGCCGCGGCCGAAACCGCGGATCTGCCGCATGTCGGCCCGGCCGCATCCGAACGGGTCAGGATGGAGCCGGTCGAGGAACCCTATGCCGAATATTTCTCGGTCGAGGCGATCCGGCTGAGCCAGCACCGCAATGATGGCGGCTGGACCGATCCGCTGGCGCGCGCCGTCTTCGTCTCGGGCGATGCGACGGTGGTGCTGCCCTGGGATCCGCTGCGCGACCGGGTGATGCTGATCGACCAGCTGCGCGCCGGGCCCTTGGCGCGCGGCGATGCCCAGCCCTGGCTCTACGAGACCGTGGCCGGCCGCGTCGATGCCGGCGAGACGCCACAGCAGGCCGCCCGGCGCGAGGCGGTGGAAGAAACCGGCATCGCGATTTCCCGCCTTTTCGCCGCGCCGCACAACTATCCCAGCCCCGGCGCGGTGGCGGAATACCTGTATCTCTATGTCGGCATTGCCGACCTGCCCGACGGCAGTGCCGGCCTTGGCGGGCTTGCGACCGAGGACGAGGATATCCGCTCGCACCTTGTCCCGCGCGCCGAGCTGACGCGCATGGCGCTGGCGGGCGAGATCCGCAACGGGCCGCTGCTGAACCTGGCGCTGTGGCTGGAATTGCGCCACCAGGACATTCGCCGCGAACTGGTGCAGGAAGGCAAGACGGTTCCCGCGGGGTTGCCGCCGTCATGGGGCGACGTGTAAACCGGGCGAGAACATCCTGCGAAAGGCCAAGCCCATGCGCATCTGCCCCGACCTCGCCTCTGCCATCGGCAACACTCCCCTGATCCGGCTGCGTCGCGCCTCGGAAGAGACCGGCTGCGAGATCCTGGGCAAGGCCGAGTTCATGAATCCGGGCCAGTCGGTCAAGGATCGGGCCGCGCTCTACATCATCAAGGAGGCGGTGGCGCGCGGCGAGCTGAAGCCGGGCGGCACCATCGTCGAGGGCACGGCGGGCAATACCGGCATCGGGCTGGCGCTGGTCGGCGCCTCGATGGGCTTCCGCTCGGTCATCGTCATCCCCGAGACGCAGAGCCAGGAGAAAAAGGACATGCTGCGCCTGGCCGGTGCCGAACTGGTCGAGGTGCCGGCGGCGCCCTACAAGAATCCCAACAACTACGTGCGCTATTCCGGCCGCCTGGCCGAGGAACTGGCGCGGACCGAGCCGAACGGCGCCATCTGGGCCAACCAGTTCGACAATGTCGCCAACCGCCAGGCGCATCTGGAAACCACCGGCCCCGAGATCTGGGAACAGACCGGCGGCCGCGTGGACGGTTTCATCTGCGCGGTCGGTTCGGGCGGCACGCTGGCCGGCGTCGCCATGGCGCTGCAATCCAGGGGCGTGAAGATGGGCCTGGCCGATCCCGAGGGCGCGGCGCTTTACAGCTTCTATACCGAGGGCAAGTTCGACGCGCCCGGCTCGTCGATCACCGAGGGCATCGGCCAGGGCCGCATCACCGCGAACCTGGAAGGCTTCACGCCCGATTTCGCCTATCGCATCCCGGATGCCGAGGCGCTGCCGGTGATCTTCGACCTGCTGGAATATGAAGGGCTCTGCCTTGGCGGCTCGTCGGGGGTGAACGTGGCCGGCGCGATCCGCATGGCAAAGGACATGGGGCCGGGCCACACCATCGTGACGGTGCTTTGCGACTATGGCACGCGTTACCAGACCAAGCTGTTCAACCCCGAATTCCTGCGCGCCAAGGGCCTGCCGGTGCCGGAATGGATGGCCCGCAGGCCGGCCGACCTGCCCGAGGTCTATCAGGACTGAAGCGAACCATGCCCCGATTTGCCGCGCTGCCCCGGCTTGCCTTGCTGATCCTTGCGCTGTTCCTGGCGCTCGGCCAGCCCGTTCTGGCCCAGCCCGAGCAGGAGGCGCCGAATCTGACCGCCTGGAACAAGCTGGCCGACCAGGCCGAGCAGATCCTGGAATCCGGCTCGGCCAACGATGTCCGGTTGCAGACCATCCGCGACGAGGTGGTGAAATGGCGCGAGCGGCTGAAGGCGGGCCAAAGCGTCAACGCCACCCGCATCGCCACGCTCAAGGACCAGATCGCGGCGCTGGGGCCGGCCCCGGCCGAAGGCCAGACCGAGCCCGAGGAGATCGCTGCCCGTCGCAAGGAACTGGGCGAACAGCTTGCCACGCTGCAGGCACCGGGGCTGCAGGCGGTCGAGGCCTATGGCCGGGCCGACGGCATCGTGGCGCAGATCGACCAGACCCTGCGCGCCCGCCAGACTTTCGCGCTGATCCGCAAGACCCCCTCGCCGCTGAACCCGGCGCATTGGGGGCCGGCCGTGGCCGAGGCCGGCCATGTCGCAAGCCGCATCTATGCCGAGGCGCGGGGGCGCTGGGACAGCACCGCCGTCTCGTCGGACCGTGCCGAGCGGCTGGTCGTTGCCGTGGTGCTTCTGGTGGCGCTGCTGCTGTTGTCGCGCGGCCGGCGCTGGGTCGATTCGCTGCCCTCGCGGCTTTCGGCCCGCGCCAGCGAACGGTCGCGCGCGGCGCTGGTCTTCGGCGTCTCTCTGGGCCAGATCGCCATCCCGATGTTCGGGCTGATCCTGTTCGCCTCGGCGTTGGTGCTCTCGGGCCTGTTCGACGAATGGGGCCTGCCGCTGGTGATGTCGCTGGTGGGGGCGGGCGTGTCCTTCTTTGCCGGGCTGTGGCTGGCGCGGCGGCTGTTCCCGGCGCCCGACACCGCCGTCGAGCCGCCCTTGCCGATGAGCGAGGAGCGCCGCGCCAAGGCGCGCTTCCGGGCGACGCTTCTGGCCGCTGCCCTGGCGCTGCATCAGCTTTTCTCGCGCTCGATCCTGCCGCTTTCGGGCTTTCACAGCCAGAATGACAGCGACACCGTTCCGCAGCGGCTCAGCGAGGCCTCGGCCGGGGTGTGGCATTTCCTGCTGGTGCTGTTCGGCGCCTTCTGCCTCTTGCGGCTGTGCAACATGCTGCGCGGCCTGCGCCAGCCCGAACCGGCCGATACGCCCGATTACCGCATCCGGGTGGTGAATTTCCTGGCGATGATGGGACGGCTGGTGGCGGTGGCCGCGCCGGCGCTGGTGGCGGTCGGCTATGTCACCGCGGGCAATGCGCTGCTTTGGTCCTCGGTCATGACGCTGGCGCTGGTCGGGCTGCTGATCATCCTGCAGGATTTCATCGCCGATCTCTACGCCCTGGCCAAGGGCGGCGACCGTTCGGCGCGCGATGCGCTGATGCCGGTGCTGATCGGCTTTGCGCTGATCCTGCTGTCGCTGCCGGTTTTCGCGCTGATCTGGGGTGCGCGGGCCAGCGACCTGGCAGAGGCATGGACCAGGGCGCAGCAGGGTTTCTCGCTGGGCGGCGTGCGGCTGTCGCCGATGGCGCTGCTGACCTTCCTGATCGTCTTTGCCATCGGCTATTTCCTGACCAATTTCGTGCAGGGTGCCTTCCGCAGCTCGATCCTGCCCAAGACGAAACTGGATGCGGGCGGGCAGAACGCCGTCACCTCGATGATCGGCTATGTCGGCGTGGCACTGGCGGCGGTCTTTGCCGTGACCTCGGCCGGGATCGACCTGACCTCGCTGGCCTTCGTTGCCGGTGCGCTGTCTGTCGGCATCGGTTTCGGCATGCAGCAGGTGGTGTCGAATTTCGTCTCGGGCATCATCCTGCTGGTCGAGCGGCCGATCGCCGTCGGCGACTGGATCGAGGTTGGCGGCCAGCAGGGCATCGTCAAGAAGATGGCGGTGCGGGCCACGCAGATCCAGACCTTCGACCGCACCCAGGTGATCGTGCCGAATTCGAACCTGATCACCCAGCCGGTGACGAACTGGACGCGCGGCAGCCTGGCGGGGCGCATCATCGTGCCGATCACGGTGGGGGTGACGGCCGACAGCCGGCAGGTGGCCGCGCTTCTGCGCGAGATCGCCGAGGACCAGCCGACAGTGCTGGTGAACCCGCCTCCTGCGGTCCTGTTGCGCAGCATCACGCCGACGGGGCAGAATTTCGAACTGCGCGCCGTGCTTTCCGACATCAACGGCGGCGCCTCGATCGTCTCCGAGATCAATCACCAGATCCTGGAACGCTTTGCCGCGGCGGGGATCGTCCTGCCCGGCAGCGTGCGTGGCGCGCAGGACGTCTACCTGCACCAGGCCGAGGGAGAGGCGCCCGCCGCCCTTTCCCTTGCCGGCCCGCAGGACCAGCAGGATCGCAGCTAGTTGAGAAGCGCGCGCCGCGCCTTGCGCTTCTTCGTTCGCCAAATACCCCTGGCGCCTAACGGCGCAGGCCGCTGGGCGGTTCCTGTTCGGGCAGGCCCTCTTGCGACAGCATGATCGCCACCGGGCGCAGCCAGGGGATCTGGGCGCAGACGATCATGATCGCCACCATGATCGGCACGGCCAGGAAGGTGCCGGCGATGCCCCAGACCACGCCCCAGAAGGCCAGAGACAGCACGATCCCGAACGAGGACAGCCGCAGCGTCTGGCCCAGCAGCATCGGGTCGAAGACATTGCCGATGATGAACTGCACCGCCACGGTCAGCCCGCCCACGGTCAGCGTCACCGCCGGGTCGCCGGTCTGCGCCAGCACCATGGCGATGGTGATGACCGTGGCGGCGATCGAGCCCAGGGTCGGGATGAAGTTCAGGATGAAGGTCAGCATGGCCACCGCCCCGGCCAGGTCCAGCCCCTGCACCCGGAAGATCGTCCAGATCAGTGCCGCCGTGACCGCGCTGATCGCCGCCTTGACCACCAGGTAGCGGTTCACCCGGCGCATGATCTTGTGGACCGTCTCAAGCACCTGCCGGGCCTGGTCCGGGTCGCCGGTCAGGCGCTCGATCTTAATTGGGAACCAGATCCGCTCGCTGAACATGAAGCCGACGAAGGTCAGGATCAGCACCGAGCCCGAGATCAGGTTCGAGGCCTGCGCCGCCGCCGAGCGTATCCAGCCGGCGAAATCGATGCTGCCCATGAAGGTGCCGATCGCCTCCTGCACGTTCGGCCCCCAGCGCTGGCTAAGCCGCGCCAGCGCCGCCTGCGCCCGGTCGGCATAGACGATCGAGGTCGAGACCACCTCGTTCACCTGCGCCACCACCGCCGTCGCGGCCCAGAGCAGGCCCACGGCAATGGCGATCAGCGCCAGGGTGGTGGCCAGCCAGTTCGGCACCTTCAGCCGGGCAAAGGCCGAAATCGCGTCGCTGGTCAGCGAGAAGATGATGATCGCCAGCACCAGGCAGATCAGGATGAAGCGCGCCTGCACCAGCAGGAACAGGATCAGGCCAAAGGCGATCACGCCCAGAAAGCCGGTCTGCAACCGCTCGCTCAGATGCGAGTCCCGCCCGTCCAATCGCGTCCCCTCATGCTTTCCGGTGCCGGGGCGCGGCCTGCGTGCGCGCCCCGGCCATGTCTCAGGTTTCGGCCTCATCCTCGCCATTCTCGGCGATGCGGGCAACAGAAACCACTTCCTCGCCCGGCGCCGTGTTGAAGACGCGCACGCCGCCGGCGGAGCGCGAGCGGAAGCTGATGCCGTCCACCGGTACCCGGATCGACTGGCCGGTCGAGGTGGCCAGCATGATCTGGTCGTCGCGGTCCACCGGGAAGCTGGCGACCAGCGGTCCGCCGCGCATCGCCTTGTCCATGGCCATGACGCCCTGGCCGCCGCGGCCGCGCACCGAATAGTCATGCGACGAGCTGATCTTGCCGGCACCGCGCGCGGTGATGGTCAGGATCAGATCCTCGGCCGCCGACATCTCGGCATAGCGTTCCTGGCTGATCGCGGTCTCGGCGACGGCATCCTCATCCTCGTCGGCCTCGGCGCCGTCGTCCAGCGCGCCCTCGACGGCGCGGCGCATCTTCAGATAGGCGGCGCGTTCGGCCGGATCGGCCTCGAAATGCCGGATCACCGACATGCTGACCACGCGGTCGCCGGGCGCCAGGCGAATGCCGCGCACCCCGGTCGAATCGCGGCCCTTGAACACCCGCACATCCGTGGTCGGGAAGCGGATCGCCCGGCCGGCGGCGGTGACCAGCATCACGTCGTCATTCTCGGTCGCCATGCGGGCGCCGATCAATTCCACCCCCTCGGGCAGCTTCATGGCGATCTTGCCGTTGCGCATGACATTGGCGAAATCCGACAGCGCGTTGCGGCGCACGTCGCCTTCCGAGGTGGCGAAGACCACCTGGTAGTCGTCCCATTCGCTTTGCGGCGCATCGACCGGCATCAGCGCGGCGATAGAGACACCGGGCTGGATCGGCAGGATGTTGACGATGGCCTTGCCCTTGGCGGTGCGCCCGCCCAGCGGCAGCCGCCAGGTCTTCATCCGATAGACCATGCCGTCGGTGGTGAAGAACAAGAGCTCCGTGTGGGTATTGGCGACGAACAGGGTAGTGACCACGTCGTCTTCCTTCGTGGCCATGCCGGACAGGCCCTTGCCGCCGCGCCGCTGGGCGCGGAACTCGGCCAGGGCCGTGCGCTTGATATAGCCGCCCGAGGTGATGGTGACGACCATGTCCTCGCGCTCGATCAGATCCTCGTCGTCCAGATCGCCCGCCCAGTCGGTGATCTCGGTCCGGCGCGGCACGGCGAACTGGCTTTTCACCTCGCGCAGCTCGTCCGAGATGATGCCCATGATCCGCTCGCGCGAGGCGAGGATGGCCAGGTATTCCCGGATGGAATCGGCCAGCGTCTTCAGTTCGTCGGTGACTTCCTGCACGCCCAGCTGGGTCAGGCGCTGCAGGCGCAGTTCCAGGATGGCGCGGGCCTGGGTCTCGGACAGGTTGTAGGTGCCGTCCTCGTTGACCGGATGCAGCGGATCGTCGATCAGCTTCAGATATTCCACGATCTCATGCGCCGGCCAGCGCCGGGTCATCAGCCGCTCGCGCGCCTCGGCGGCATCGGCCGAGGAGCGGATGGTCGCCACCACCTCGTCGACATTGCTGACCGCCACGGCGAGGCCGCACAGCACATGCGCGCGCTCGCGCGCCTTGCGCAATTCGTAGGCGGTGCGGCGCGCCACCACCTCCTCGCGGAAGGTCAGGAAATGGGTCAGGAAGTCGCGCAGCGTCAGCTGCTCGGGCCGGCCGCCGTTCAGCGCCAGCATGTTGGCGCCGAAGCTGGTCTGCATCGGGGTAAAGCGGAACAGCTGGTTCAGCACCACCTCGGCGGTGGCGTCGCGTTTCAGCTCGATCACCACCCGCACGCCGACGCGGTCGGATTCGTCCTGGACATGGGCGATGCCCTCGATGCGCTTTTCCTTGGCCAGTTCGGCGATCTTCTCGATCAGGCTGGCCTTGTTCACCTGGAAGGGGATCTCGTCCAGGATGATGGCCTGGCGGCCGGCGCGGGTCTCCTCGATCCGGGTCTTGGCGCGCAGCACGATGCTGCCGCGCCCTTCCAGATAGGCCTTGCGCGCGCCCGAGCGGCCCAGGATGATGCCGCCGGTGGGGAAATCCGGGCCGGGCACGATCTCCAGCAGCCGCTCGGTCGGCAGGTCCGGGTTCTCGATCAGCGCCAGCGTGGCGTCCACGACCTCGCCCAGGTTGTGCGGCGGGATGTTCGTGGCCATGCCGACGGCGATGCCGCCGGCGCCGTTGACCAGCATGTTCGGGAAGCGCGCCGGCAGGACGGTCGGCTCGCGGTCCTTGCCGTCGTAGTTGTCCTGGAAATCGACGGTGTCCTTGTCGATATCCATCAGCAGATAGGCCGAGGGCTTGTCCATCCGCACCTCGGTATAGCGCATGGCCGCCGGGCTGTCGCCGTCCATGCTGCCGAAATTGCCCTGGCCGTCCAAAAGCGGCAGCGACATGGAAAAGTCCTGCGCCATCCGCACCAGCGCGTCATAGATCGAGGCGTCGCCATGCGGGTGATACTTACCCATGGTGTCGCCGACCGGGCGGGCCGACTTGCGATAGGGCTTGTCATGGGTGTTGCCGGTCTCGTGCATGGCGAAGAGCACGCGGCGATGCACCGGCTTCAGCCCGTCGCGCAGGTCGGGAATCGCCCGGCTGACGATCACCGACATGGCATAGTCGAGATAGGAGGAGCGCATCTCGTGCGCGATGTCGATCACCGGGCCGTCGTGATGCATCACGGCGCGCTCCGATCCGCCGTTCTCGGGGGTATCGTCGTCGTTTTCAGGGATGTCAGCCACGGGGGAAACCTCAAGATCTTGTTGGGCATGGGTCTATCCCATACCCGCCTTGGGTGCAATCTTGACGGGCCGCCCCGGCGCGGGAATTGCGGCTCAGGCCAGCCCGGCCTCGCGCCTGCGGCCGCGGACCGAGGCCAGCCACAGCGCCGAAAGCCCGGCCGAGAAGATGGCGTTCCAGCCGGCCATGGAAATGCCGAACAGGCTCCAGGCCACCTCGTCGCAGCGCACGACCGGCGCTTTTTCCAGCGCCGCCATCAGATCCTGCGTGGACATGCTGGCCAGGCCTGACACGCCGCCCGAGCAATGCTGCGGCCCTTGCCAGACCTGCAGCTCGACCCCGGCGTGATAGATGGCAAGGCCGGTGGCGCAAAGCGCGGCGATCAGCCCCAGCGCCGCCAGCCAGCGTTTCCAGCCGAAGAACCAGATCAGCCCGCCGATGATCGCGGCCACCAGATGCGGCCAGCGTTGCAGGATGCAGAGCTCGCAGGGCGCATAGCCCAGGCCCTGGAAGGTCAGCGCGGCGGCCAGCAGCGCGGCGGAACCGGCGCCGGCGGTGACGGCGATATGCTTGCTCGAAAATCCGTTCATGGCTTCCGGTTAGGACCGCGCGCGGCGGCCTGCAAATGCCAATCGCGTGAACTCAATGCGGCTTCCAGGTGACGACGCGGTAAAGATAGATCGCCACCACGGCCACCACCACCAGCTTGGACAGCGGATCGACCCAATCCGCGACCAGCGCATAGTTTTCATGCAGCATCAGCCCGGCGAATGTCAGCACCCCGGTCCAGAGCGCGCTGCCGATCACGGTATAGAGCAGGAATTTCCACATCGGCATGCGCGCCAGCCCGGCGGGAACCGAGATCAGTGTCCGAATGGCCGGGATCATGCGGCCGAAGAACACCGCCATGGCGCCGTGGCGCTGAAACCAGTCATGCGCCGCGTCGATATCCGCGGGTGAGAGCGTCAGCAGCCGGCCATGACGGGCGGCGAAACGCTTCAGCCGCTCCTCGCCGAACCACAGGCCGATGTAATACCACATCAAGGTGCCCAGCACCGAGCCGATGGTGCCGACCAGGATGGTCAGGGTCAGCGACATGCGGCCGCTGCCGGCCAGGAAACCGGCCAGCGGCATGATCACCTCGGAGGGGATGGGCGGGAAGACGTTCTCGGCCACCATGAGCATCAGCACGCCGAGATAGCCCCAGCTCTCGATCGTCGAAACCACCCAGTCGAACATGGCTGCCCCTTTCGTTTCGGGACGTGCTGCGGGCTGGGGCCGGAACTGTCAAGCCCGCGCGCGTGTTGCGCCATGGCGGGGTTGCGATAACCTTGGCAGGCGGGACCAGCGGCAGGGAGGACGGCGCGATGGAATGGCGGGGCAGGCGCGGCAGCCGGAATGTCGAGGATCGTCGCGGCATGGGCCGGGCGGCGGGCGCCGGCGGCATGGGCGTCGTCGGGGTTCTGGTGGTGCTGGCGGTGGGGTATTTCTTCGGCATCGACATCTCGCCCATCGTCGGCGCGCTGGACGAGGGCGGCCGGACCGGCGAGCCGCGCGAACTGACGCAGGAGGAGCGCGAGATCGGCCAGTTCGTCTCGGTGGTGCTGGCCGATACCGAGGAGGTCTGGGCCGGCGTGCTGCCCGACCAGGCCGGCGTGTCCTATCAGGATCCGGGACTGGTGCTGTTCTCGGGCGCGGTGCAATCGGCCTGCGGCGGCGCCTCGGCGGCGATGGGGCCGTTCTATTGCCCCGGCGACCGCAAGGTCTATCTGGACACGGATTTCTTTCGCGTCATGGCCGGCAAGATGGGGGCGGGCGGCGATTTCGCCTATGCCTATGTCATCGCGCATGAGGTTGGCCATCATGTGCAGAACCTGCTGGGTACGCTTTCCGAGGTGAACGGGCTGCGCGCGCGGCTGGGCGAGCGCGATGCGAACCGGCTGTCGGTCGCCACCGAATTGCAGGCGGATTGCTATGCCGGGATCTGGGCGCGCCAGGCCAGCGAGCAGTTCGGCAGCATCGAGGAGGGCGACATAGACGAGGCGATCAATGCCGCCGCCGCGGTGGGCGACGACACGCTGATGGAAAGTGCCGGCCGGGCAGTGGTGCCCGATGCCTTCACCCATGGTTCGGCCGCCGAGCGCCAGGCCTGGTTCAAGCGCGGCTTCGCCTCGGGACAGATGGGACAATGCGACAGTTTCGCGGCCGTGGGGAACTAGGGCGGCGGCGCGGGTGGCGCGGCCGCAGGGGTATTTGCAGAACGAAGAAGCGTAGGGCAATGCCCTTGGCGGGGTGGCCGCCGGAATATTCGGGGAAACGGTGAAAGACGGTGCCGCGGCGGGGTGCGCCAACCTGTCGCGGCGGGGTCTGGGGCCAGGTCAGGGGCGCTGCAGCTGGATGCCGCGCGGGCGTTCGGTGGTGGCCCAATCGGGCCAGAGCCCGACATGTTCGAGCCCGGCAAGCAGCAGGCCGGCCGCGATGACGGCAAGAACCAGCTTGACCCTTTGCGCGCTTGGCGGGTTTCGTGCCCAGCGAGAGGCCCGGATCAGCCAGATGAGGTTGTTCATGCGCCCGTTCCTTTGCTAGTGCTGCCCCCGGAAACCGAAAATGCGCCGGGACGCCCTCTTGCCTCAGCATAGCGACAGCCGAATCCTGCCCTATACCGCCGACCAGATGTATGCGCTGGTGGCCGATATCGAAAGATACCCCGAGTTCCTGCCCTGGAACACCGCCGCGCGTATCCGGGCGCGTCGGCCCGGCGCCTCGGGCAGCGAGGTGGTCGAGGCCGACCTGGTCATCAGCTTCAAGGTGTTTCGCGAACGCTTCGGCTCGCGCGTGACGCTGTGGCCCGAGACGAAGCGGATCGACACCGAATATCTGGACGGGCCCTTCAAGTACCTGCGCAGCGGCTGGAGCTTCGCCGACCTGCCGGAGGGCGGCTGCAAGGTCGAGTTCTTCGTCGATTTCGAGTTCCGCAACGCCATCCTCGGCAAGGTGATCGGCGTGGTCTTCGGCGAGGCGATGATGCGCATCGTGCGCGCCTTCGAGGATCGCGCCAAGGCGCTTTACGGCGCCTGACGCGCGTTTTGCCAGATGGCGTGGTCGGCGGCCAGGGCGGTGCGCAGCCGCGCCTCGGCCTCGGGCGGCAGGTCGGTGACGGCGGGGGGCGAGACATTGCTGCGCCGCAACTCGATCGGCTTGCCCAGGCGTTGTGTCAGGAATTGCGTCAGTGCCGGCATCGCCTCGTAGCGGAAGATGTGATCGACTGCGATCTGGCCGTCATCGTCCACCAGAAAATCGGATTGCCGGCCCAGCCGGGCATGGGCGGGGCGTTCGCCGGGGCGCAGGTAATCGTCCACGAAACGCTGGAAGCTGACAAGGGCGGTGCTGTTCGGATGGCCGATCAGCTCGTCGCGGGCGCGAAAGCGATACCAGCTGCGCAGCCAGTCGAGCGGCTCGCGGATCACCGCGACGGTTTCGAACGCGGGCTCGCCCAGCGGCTCGAGCAGCGGCCGGATGCGGGCCAGATAGTGCCGCAGGTTCAGGTGCTTGATCTCGGGGCGGCTGCGAAAGACGATCTCGGCCCTGGGCGCCAGCGCCTGTTCCAGCGCCGTCGTCCCGGTCTTGGGCACCGACAGAAGCACGAGGCGGGGCTGGAGAAAGATCAGCATGAGAGGGACATGAACACGGCCATGCCGCCGCTTAGCGGTCCCGGCCGGTGCTGGCAAGGCGGGCCGGGATACGGCCCGCCCGCTGCGGCATCAGATCACGCCGAAGGCGCGCATCGGCTCGGCCACGCGGATGAAGCCGGCGATGTTGGCGCCGATGACGTAATCGCCCGGCGCGCCGAATTCCTCGGCCGTGCTGTAGCAGCTGTCATGGATGTCGCGCATGATCTCGGCCAGCTTGGCCTCGGTTTTCTCGAAGGTCCAGCGGTCGCGCGAGGCGTTCTGCTGCATCTCCAGCGCCGAGGTGGCGACGCCGCCCGCATTTGCCGCCTTGCCGGGCCCGAACTTGACGCCGGCCTGCTGGAAGGTGCGGATCGCCTCGGGGGTGCAGGGCATGTTCGCGCCCTCGCCGACCGCGGTCACGCCGTTCTTGACCAGCTTCGCGGCATCCTTGCCGGTCAGCTCGTTCTGCGTGGCCGAAGGCATGGCGACCTCGCAGGCCACGTCCCAGATCGAGCCCTCGCCGGATTTCACGAAATAGGCGCCGTTGCCTTCGCCCTTCATCCGCACGTATTGCGAGATGCGGCCGCGGCGCACTTCCTTGATTTCCTTGAGGAGGCCGAGGTCGATGCCGCCCTCGTCCACGATATAGCCCGAGCTGTCCGAGCAGGCGATGACCTTGCCGCCGAATTCCTGCACCTTCTCGATGGTGTAGATCGCGACATTGCCCGAGCCCGAGACCACGACCGTCTTGCCGTCGAAATCGGTGCCGCCGGTCTTCAGCATGGCCTGGGTGAAATAGGTGTTGCCGTAGCCGGTCGCCTCTTTGCGCGCCAGCGAGCCGCCGTAGAACAGGCCCTTGCCGGTCAGCACGCCCGCCTCGTAGCGGTTGGTCAGGCGTTTGTATTGCCCGAACATGTAGCCGATCTCGCGCGCGCCCACGCCGATGTCGCCGGCGGGCACGTCGGTATATTCGCCCAGGTGGCGGTAAAGCTCGGTCATGAAGCTTTGGCAAAAGCGCATGATCTCGCCGTCCGAGCGGCCCTTGGGGTCGAAGTCCGAGCCGCCCTTGCCGCCGCCGATGGGCAGGCCGGTCAGCGCGTTCTTGAAGATCTGCTCGAAGCCCAGGAACTTGATGATGCCCACGTTCACCGAGGGGTGGAAGCGCAGCCCGCCCTTGTAGGGGCCCATGGCCGAGGAGAACTGCACCCGGAAGCCGCGGTTGATCTGCACGCGGCCCTTGTCGTCGGTCCACGGCACGCGGAAGATGATCTGGCGTTCGGGTTCGCAGATGCGCTCGATCAGCGCGTCTTCCAGGTAGTCGGGGCGCTTGGCGACGACGCGGCCAAGGCTTTCCAGAACCTCGCGCACGGCCTGGTGGAATTCGGGCTCGCCCGCGTTGCGGCGGACCACCTCCTCATAGATGGGGGCAAGCTTGTCGTCGATCTGCGGCATGTCGCGGAATCCTTTCCCTTGGGGTCGGAGGGCTCCTTAGCCCAAGGTGCGGGCAGTTTGAATGGGGCAAGAGCAATATTCGGGCAAAATGCCCGTTTTTTTGGCGTAACGTCGGCGGGCGTTGGGAATAATCCCATGAATATCAGTGGTTAGCGCGATTGCCTTCTGCCCGTTGCCAAGGCAGCGGCTTTTTGTCGCGGCCTTGGCAAGGAAAAGACCGCCCGGCGCCTTCTCGCGCCGGGCGGTCCGCATGCGCCGGGATCGGGGTCAGCGGCGCCCCGCCTCCAGCGCGTCCTCGAAGGTGCGCAGCCCGGTCACGGGGGCCTGCACCAGCACCGCCATGTTGCCGGGCTTGTGTTCGTTGCGCAGCATCTTCAGATGCGCGGCCGGGATCTCGGCCCAGGGAAAGACCTCGGACATGCAGGGGTCGATGCGGCGTTCCAGCATCAGCTTGTTGGCGGCGCTGGCCTGTTTCAGATGCGCGAAATGGCTGCCCTGCAGGCGCTTCTGGTGCATCCACATGTAGCGCACGTCGAAGGTGCAGTTGAAGCCCGAGGTGCCGGCGCAGATCACCACCATGCCGCCCTTCTTGCAGACGAAGGTCGAGACCGGGAAGGTCGCCTCGCCGGGATGTTCGAAGACGATGTCGACATTGTTGCCCTTGCCGGTGATGTCCCAGATCGCCTTACCGAACTTGCGCACCTCGTTGAACCACTCCTTGTATTCGGGCGTGTTCACCTTGGGCAGTTGCCCCCAGCACTTGAAGTCCTTGCGGTTGATGACGCCCTTGGCGCCCAGCGACATGACGAAGTCGCGCTTGTCCTCGTCGCTGATGACGCCGACCGCATTGGCGCCGGCGGCGTTGATGAGCTGGATCGCGAAGCTGCCAAGCCCGCCCGAGGCGCCCCAGACCAGCACGTTCATGCCCGGCTTCAGCTCATGCGGCTCGTGCCCGAACAGCATCCGGTAGGCGGTGGCCAGCGTCAGCGTGTAGCAGGCCGATTCCTCCCAGGTCAGGTGGCGCGGGCGCTTCATCAGCTGCTGGGCCTGCACGCGGGTGAACTGGGCGAAGCTGCCGTCCGGCGTCTCGTAGCCCCAGATGCGCTGGCTGGGCGAATACATCGGGTCGCCGCCGTTGCATTCCTCGTCATTGCCGTCGTCCTGGTTGCAATGGATGACGACCTCGTCGCCGACCTTCCAGTTCTTGACCTTGTCGCCCACCGCCCAGACGATGCCCGAGGCGTCCGAGCCCGCGATGTGATAGGGCGCGCCATGGCCGTCGAAGGGGCTGATCGGCACCCCGAGGCCGGCCCAGATGCCGTTGTAGTTGACGCCCGCCGCCATCACCAGGACCAGCACCTCATTGCTGTCGATGGCGGGAGTTTCCACCACCTCGACCTGCATCGCCTTGTCGGGCTCGCCGTGACGTTCGCGGCGGATGGCCCAGGCGTACATCTGCTTGGGCACATAGCCCAGAGGCGGCATCTCGCCGATCTCGTAGAGATCCTTTTCCGGTGCGTCATAGGGCGCGATCGGGGTGGGTTGGTCCAGGGCCATCTCAGAGTCCTCTTTTGCCGCTTTCCGCCGGGCTTCCGCCGCGGCGCAGAATCAGTGCGGGTTGCAGAGCCGGTTGTAAGAGGGTCTGCGCAACATTGCAATATTCCTGACGCGGAAATTGTAATAATCTGTCGTAACGAATCTGCGAACCGCCGCGATGCAGCGGAGACCCGCGCCTCGTCCCTTGCGCGGGCATTTCCAAGGCCTTGTCGATCGTCCCGCTGCCACCCCGGTCGGGCCTTGGCCAGCAGCCGGACGGTGCAGGGCCGGGCTTCCCGCGCCGGTGTCCGGCCGAGCGGAAAACCGATGTCCGCCGCGGCAATGGAATAATTCATTCATTTAGCTCGCCAGGGCGCGTCATCGCTCGGCTTTATGACGGGCTTGGACAACTTGTCCGGCCGGATGGACATATTGTCCATTGAAATCAATATCTTCAATTCAGAAACTGCCTGCGCGACCCAAGGGGGAGGGTCTTGCGACGGGCCTTGATCCTCAGGAAGGGGCGGGGCGACACGGATCTTGCGATCCACTCCGGATGCCACACGCAGTCTATTTCAGGGGAGGGAAGCGATGACAGCCATAGAAGACGCTACGGGATTCCGAACGCCATTACTGTCTCGCGAGCGCACGATTGCGCAGCCTGGCTTCAACCGGTGGCTGGTGCCGCCAACCGCGCTGGCGATTCATCTGTGTATCGGCATGGCCTACGGCTTTTCGGTGTTCTGGCTGCCCCTGTCGCGGGCCATCGGCCTCAGCGCGCCTGTTGTCTGCGAAGGGATGAGCGTCCTTGCGGCGCTGGTGACGACCAGTTGCGACTGGCGCATCGCGGATCTGGGCTGGATCTATACGCTGTTCTTCGTTCTGCTGGGCTCCTCGGCGGCGCTGTGGGGCGGGTGGCTGGAAACGGCGGGGCCGCGCAAGGCCGGGGTCGTCGCGGCATTCTGCTGGTGCGGCGGCATGGTCATTTCGGGCATCGGGGTGATGAGCCATCAGCTTTGGCTCATGTGGCTCGGCTCGGGCTTTATCGGCGGGATCGGGCTGGGGCTTGGCTATATCTCCCCGGTCTCGACGCTGATCAAGTGGTTCCCGGACCGGCGCGGCCTGGCGACGGGAATGGCGATCATGGGCTTTGGCGGCGGCGCGATGATCGGGGCGCCGCTGGCGGACCGGCTGATGAACCATTTCCAGTCCCCGACCGAGGTCGGCGTCTGGCAGGCCTTCTTCGTCATGGCCGCGATTTACTTCGTGTTCATGATGGCCGGGTCGTTCGGCTATCGCGTGCCGCCCGCGGGATGGAAGCCCGAAGGCTGGCAGCCCAAGGCGCGCGCGCCTCGGGGCGAGATGATCACCCAGCATCATGTGCATGTGGGGGATGCGCACAAGACGCGGCAATTCTGGCTGATCTGGCTGGTGCTGTGCCTGAATGTCTCGGCCGGGATCGGGGTGATCGGCATGGCGTCGCCGATGCTGCAGGAGATCTTTGCCGGCCGCCTGGTCGGACGGCCCGATCTGGGCTTCACCCAGCTGGATGCGGGCCAGAAGGCGGCGGTCGCGGCGATTGCCGCCGGCTTCGCGGGGCTGCTGTCGCTGTTCAATATCGCCGGGCGGCTGTGCTGGGCCTCGGCCTCGGACCGGCTGGGGCGCAAGACCACCTATTTCATCTTCTTCGGGCTGGGGATCGTACTTTACACCCTGGCGCCAAGCGCGGCGCATTCGGGCAACCAGGTGCTGTTCGTGGCGATGATCTGCGTCATCATCTCGATGTATGGCGGCGGGTTTTCGACCGTGCCGGCCTATCTGGCGGATGTCTTCGGCACGCAGTTCGTGGGCGCGATCCATGGCCGGCTGCTGACCGCCTGGGCCACGGCGGGGATCGTCGGTCCGGTGGTGGTCAACTATTTGCGCGAGGCGCAGATCGCGGCCGGCGTGCCGCGGGCGCAGGCCTATGACTATACCATGTACATTCTCGCGGGCTTTCTTGCCCTGGGCCTCGTCTGCAACGCCCTGGTGCGGCCGCTGGACGAGAAATGGTTCATGAAGCCCGAAGCGGTCGCGGCCCTGCAGGCCAGCGCCGCCACGGCCGGCCCTGTCCAGAGCGGGTCGTTCGGCATCGACCGCGGGCGTTTCGACCTTGCTGCGCTGCTGGCCTGGGCGGCGGTCTGCATCCCGCTGGCCTGGGGCGTGTGGATGACCGCGATGAAGACGGCGGCGCTGTTCGGATGAACCGGCCGCCCGGCATCGGCGGCCATGGCGCCGGCATGGCCGCAGGGGCTCTTGCCGGTCACGCCGCGGGCAGCCAGATGCGGAAGCTGCTGCCGCCGCCGCTGCCGCTGCTGACGGCGATGCTGCCGCCCTGCCGCTCGATCAGCCTGCGGCAGATCGACAGGCCCAGGCCGGTGCCGCCGCGGCCCGCGCGGCCAGTGACGAAGGGGTCGAACAGGCGCTCCTGAAGCGCCGCCGGGATGCCCTCGCCATCGTCGGCGACCTCCAGCAGCACCCCCGGCGCGCCGCCGCGATCCTCGTTCCGCCCGAGGATGCGGATCTCGCCGCCCTCCGGCATGGCATGGACCGCGTTGACGATCAGGTTGACCAGCACCTGCTGCAAGGCGATGCGGCCGATGCGGACCGCCCGGGTCGCGCGGATGTCCTGGCGCAGCGCGACCGAGGAGCGCGCAAGCATATGCCCCACCAGCGGCAGGCAATCGGCCAGGGCCCGGGCCGGATCGGTGCCAGGATCGGCGGCGGGATCGGTGCCGGGCTGGTCTGCCCGCGCGAAGTCCAGCAGCTGGGTCACGATCTGCGAGATGCGCTGCACCTGTTCGTCGATCAGCCGCAGCTCGGTCTCGGCCGGGGCGGCGGCCGGGCCCAGGGTCTCGCGCAGCACGTCCAGGTTGCCCTGGATCACCGCGAGCGGATTGTTCACCTCATGCGCGATCCCGGCCGAGATCTCGCCCAGGGCGGCCAGCTTTTCGGATTGCACCAGCTGGTAGGTCGCGGCCTCCAGCTCGCGCGCGGCCCGGTGCAGGGCCGCGGTGCGCGCCTCGACGCGCCGGTTCAGGGTGCTGTTCCAGGCGCGCAGCCGCCGGTCGTGTTCCTGCAGCCGCGCCAGCACCCCGTCGAGTGCCAGGGCAAGCGCGCCGATCTCGTCATCGCCGCGGGTGACGCCGGTGCGTGCCGCCAGGTCGCCGGCCCGGACCCTGTCGAAGGTCGCGCCGATCCGCTCCAGCGGCCGGAAGATGCTGCGCGCCCAAAGCAGGAACACCGGCACCGTCACCAGCGCCGCCAGCAGGAAGCCGGCCAGCACCCAGGCCAGGGTACGGCGCTTGGCCTCGGCAAAGGGCTGCTCGAGGATGCCGACATAGATCATGCCGATGGCCTTGCCGGCCCCGTCGCGCAGCGGCGCATAGGCCGAGACATACCATTGCTCCAGCACCAGCGCCCGGTCCAGCCAGACCTCGCCCCGGCCGATCACCCGCTCGCGCACCGCGGCCGAGGCGCGGGTGCCCAGGGCCCGGGCGCCGCCGGCATCGGTGACATTGGTCGCGATCCGCAGGTCGCCCAGGAACAGCGAGGTGGTGCCGCGGCTTTGCTCGGGCAGGCTGCCGGGCGGGTAGACCAGCGCGTTGATGCTGTCCACGACGGAAAGGTTGCCGTTCAGAAGCAGGCCCGCGACCATCACCGCCCCGCCGCCGCCAGTGCCGCCGCCGGGGTCGCTGCCGGAGCCGGGCAGCCTGGCCGCGACGACGGATTGCGCGACCAGGCCCCGGGTTTCCGCCGCCGAGCCGCCCGCGACAGCGTCGCGCGGCCGGCTCATCTCGGCCCGGGCGGCAAGGGCAGGGGCAATGGCGCGCAGCTGCTCCCGCTCGAGCAGGGCAAGCGTGCTGCGCGCCCCCCGCGCCGGGGCCGGCCCTGCCGGCGGGCCGGGCCGGGCCCCGGCGGGGCTGGCGGCCAGGATCCGCCCGTCCGGCCCGGCCAGGTAAAGGTAGTCCAGCCCCAGCCGCCGGCGCTGCCTGTCCAGCAGCGCCGCCATGTCGGTCGTGCGGGAAAATTCCGCCGAGCGCGCCAGCATCTCGATCCGCTCGCCGGTCGTGTCCAGGATATGGTCCAGGTATTGCCTGGCCACGGTCAGGTCGCTGTTGACCTTGACCAGCAGCAGCCGGTCGAATTTCAGCGACCATTGATACATGGTCAGCCCCAGCAGGACCGGCAGGATCACCAGCACCGGCAGCAGGGCGATGGCCAGCAGCTTGTGGCGGACGGAATGGCGGATTGGCCGCGCCGCCTCAGCCATTCCAGTCCGCCAGCCTGCGGTCGATGGTCTTGCGCGAGATGCCCAGCCGCGCCGCCGCCGCCTCGCGGTCGCCGTCGAAGGCGGCCACCGTGCCCAGGATGGCGCGGCGCTCGATCTCGGCCAGGGTCGGGCCGTCGCGGCCGCCGAGGGTGGCGGTCAGCGGCGTGAACCGGCCCAGGATCAGCGCCCGCTCGACGGCGTTGCGCAATTCGCGCACATTGCCGGGCCAGTCATAGGCGGCCATGTTCGCCCGCACCTCGGGGGTGATCGGCACCGCCGGCAGCCCCAGCTTGCGCGACAGCCCCTCCATGAACAGCGCGGCCAGGTCGAACATGTCGCCGCCGCGTTCCGCCAGTCGCGGCATCGCGATATGCAGCACGTTGATGCGGTAAAGCAGGTCGGCCCGCAGCCGCCCCTCGGCCACGGCACGGTCCAGGTCGGTGCTGGCGGCAAAGACCAGCCGCAGGTCCACCACGGTCTCGCGCTCGGAGCCCAGCGGCCGGATGCGGCGGTCGTCGATGGCATGCAGCAGCTTGGCCTGCAGGCCGACCGGCAGTTCGGCGACCCCGTCCAGGAACAGCGTGCCGCCGCGGGCCGAGGCGAACAGCCCCTCGCGGTCGCGGTCGGCGCCGGGAAAGGCGCCCCGGACATGGCCGAACAGCTCGTCCTCCAGCATGTCGGGCGGGATCGCGGCGCAGTTCACCGCGACGAAGGGCATCTCGGCCCGGTCCGACAGCGCGTGGATCATTCGCGCCGCGACCTCCTTGCCGGTGCCGGAATCGCCGGTGACCAGCACCGAGCTGGGCGCCGCCGCGACGCGCGCGATCAGCTGGCGCACCCGCTCGATGGCGGGCGAGCTGCCGATCAGCTCCTCGCGCATCCGGCCCAGGTCGACATTGTTGCGCAGCTCCTGCTGCAGCACCAGGTTCTCGCGCCGCAGCCTTTCGCGGTCCAGGCAGCGCGCCGCCGCCGCCAGCAGCTGGTTGGTGCGAAACGGCTTCAGCAGGAAATCCGAGGCGCCGGCCTGCACGGCCCGGATCGCCGTTTCCAGGTCGGCATGGCCGGTGGTCATGATCGCGGGCGGAAAGAAGCCCAGGGCCCGCTGGTCGCGCAGCCATTCCACGCCGCGCTGCCCCTCCATCATGTTGTCGAGGATCACCAGGTCGAAATCGGTCTCGGCGATCAGCCTGCTGGCCTCGGCCGTATTCGCCGCCAGCCGGAGGCCGCGGCATTTGGGCGCCAGGATCCGTTCCAGGAAATGGCGCATCCCCGGTTCGTCCTCGATCACCAGGATCGTCGCCTGCGCCAGCGCCCCGCCATCGGCGGCGGCCGGCACGGCACGGGGGTCGTTCTCGCCTGCCATGCTGCGCTCCCTGCCCGGACAGTCGCACCGGGAACCGCTCCCTGGCAAGCATTCCGCGCAATCCAGAACAAAAGATCAACAGACAGTTTGTCCAAAAAATACAGACAAAATGTCCGGATCTCTCGGCAAGGCCGCCTCAGGCGCAACCGGATCTCGGCCTGGGGCCGGCCTGCAAGCGGAAAGCGGGTCTCGGCGAAAGGGATGCGGGTCATGGCAGGGGCGGAATCGGCAGGCATGACGGCCGGCTTTCAAGGCCAAGCCCGCATCGGTCGCGAGAGCGGTGCCTTGCCGGTGGAGAAGGGCGGAACGGGTGGGGTCCAGAGCGGCGGTCTTCTGCATCTGCATGGTCGCCAGCCCCGGAGGGCGTGTTGCGACCATCTTCGGCAGCGGCTGTTTCGTCAACGGGAGGAGCCGAAGGGCGGTCGTCAGGCAGAGCGATGAGCGATCCGAACTGCCGGTTTCAGGCCGGTCTGGTAAGTGATTGTAATAAAATAAAATAACTGATCGAACCGATCGGATGGGCGCTAATGACCTGGGAAATGGGTGCCGAAACCCCAGAAATGGGCCTTAACCGCCTGCCGATTCAGTAGCCCGCCGATGATCGCGGCAAAAAACTCTCTCTGCGCTGCGGCGAATTGACCGGGCAGGATTGTTACGCTATCGCTTGGCCAGTCGTAATATTGTTGCGAGGGCAATCGTGGCCGAGAAAGACAAACCCTGGCTCTTCCGCACCTATGCGGGCCATTCGACCGCCGAGAAATCCAACGCACTCTATCGAGGCAACCTCGCCAAGGGGCAGACCGGGCTTTCGGTGGCCTTCGACCTGCCGACCCAGACCGGTTATGACAGCGACCATGTCCTGGCGCGGGGCGAGGTCGGCAAGGTCGGCGTGCCGATCTGCCACCTGGGCGACATGCGCATGCTCTTCGACCAGATCCCGCTTGAGCAGATGAACACCTCGATGACGATCAATGCGACGGCGCCCTGGCTCCTGTCGCTCTATATCGCCGTGGCCGAGGAGCAGGGCGCCGACATCGCCAGGCTGCAAGGCACGGTGCAGAACGACATCATCAAGGAATACCTGTCGCGCGGCACCTATATCTGCCCGCCGAAACCCTCGCTGCGCATGATCACCGACGTCGCGGCCTATACGGCCAAGCACCTGCCGAAATGGAACCCGATGAACGTCTGTTCCTACCACCTGCAGGAGGCGGGGGCGACGCCCGAGCAGGAACTGGCCTATGCTCTGGCCACCGGCATCGCGGTGCTGGACGACCTGAAGACCAAGGTCGAGCCGCAGGATTTCCCGGCCATGGTCGGGCGCATCAGCTTCTTCGTCAATGCCGGCATCCGCTTCGTGACCGAGCTGTGCAAGATGCGCGCCTTCACCGAGCTCTGGGACGAAATCTGCCGCACCCGCTATGGCATCGAGGACGAGAAATACCGCCGCTTCCGCTATGGCGTGCAGGTGAACAGCCTGGGCCTGACCGAGCAGCAGCCGGAAAACAACGTCTACCGCATCCTGCTGGAGATGCTGGCGGTCACGCTGTCGAAGAACGCCCGCGCCCGCGCCGTGCAATTGCCGGCCTGGAACGAGGCCCTGGGCCTGCCGCGGCCCTGGGACCAGCAATGGTCGCTGCGCATGCAGCAGATCGTCGCCTATGAGACGGACCTGCTGGAATACGGCGACCTTTTCGACGGCAACCCGGTGATTGCCGCCAAGGTCGAGGAGCTGAAATCCGGCGCCCGCGCCGAACTGGCGACGCTGGACGAGATGGGCGGTGCCATCGCCGCCATCGAATACATGAAGTCACGGCTGGTCGAATCGAATGCCGAGCGGCTGAACCGGATCGAGGCGAACGAGACGGTGGTGGTGGGCGTCAACCGCTGGCAGCAGGGCGAGCCCTCGCCGCTGACCGCGGGCGATGGCGGCATTATGGTCGTGGACCCGGCGGTCGAGCAGGATCAGGTCGCCCGGCTGCGTGCCTGGCGCGAAGCGCGCGACGAGCCGGCCGTCGAGGCCGCCCTCGCCGCGCTGCGCGATGCCGCGCAGGGGGGGCAGAACGTGATGCCGCCCTCGATCGCCGCGGCCAGGGCCGGGGCGACCACCGGCGAATGGGCGGCGGTGATGCGCCAGGTGCATGGCGAATATCGCGGCCCGACCGGGGTCTCGACCAGCCCCTCGAACCGCACCGAGGGGCTCGAGCCGATCCGCGAGGCCGTGGATGCCGTCAGCCGCCGCCTGGGCCGGCGGCTGAAGTTCCTGGTCGGCAAGCCCGGCCTCGACGGCCATTCCAACGGCGCCGAGCAGATCGCCTTCCGCGCCCGCGACTGCGGCATGGACATCACCTATGAAGGCATCCGCCTGACCCCCGAGCAGATCGTGACCCGCGCCGCCGAGGACAATGCCCATGTCGTCGGCCTGTCGATCCTGTCGGGCAGCCACCTGCCGCTGATCGAGGAACTGATGGAGCGCATGCGTGCAGCTGGCCTTTCGCATGTCCCGGTCGTGGTCGGCGGCATCATCCCCGACGAAGACGCGGAGAGGCTGCTCGGCATGGGCGTGGCGCGGGTCTACACGCCCAAGGATTTCGAACTCAACCGCATCATGATGGATATTGTCGCTCTGGTCGAGCCGAGGGAGGCCGCGGCCTGATCCGGTTGCCCGGTCTCATGAGTATTTGGAAAACGGTGAAAGGAGAGGCCGCGGCTTCATCCTTCACCGTTTCACAAATACTCGCATCGCAGCCATGCCGTCAGCCCTTCGCCGGCAGAAGAAGCGCGGCGATGGCCCCCCCCACACACACGACGGGCGCCACGAGGGGCGGAGGCATGTGATGGGCCGGGCGGCCGCGGCCTGCCGATATCGGCGGCGGCATGGATGCCGTTGCGGTTGGGTCCGGCCTCGGCGTTCGCGACCCCTCGGACATCGCTGCGAAACGGGCAGCGACGTGTCTGCTCAGGACCGGATGGCGCCGGGGCGCGCGGAACGCTTGCGCGGGATGCAGGGCCCGGCCCCAGGCAACCCTGCGGTGGTGCAGCGCGAAGTCTTGCACGTCGCGTCGAACGAGGGCACCGGGAAGTGGCTGACGGGACGGGGCATGGCCCGGTTCCCGAAGTGCGAGGATTCCCCACGGCCGGGGCGGGCCCCGCCGGCGCGCGCTTGACTTTGACGGGTATTGGCCCTATCCACGCCGGGATTCCCGGAAGGTCCGTCCTTCCGGTCCCCGTCTTGCCGGGGATCGCCCCCCGTCAGCGCGTTGCGCCCACGGGGGCGCATCTGTTTATTCGCGCCCGTGCTTTTCGGGCAAACGGCAACCATTGGAGGGCCGCCGATGTTTGAAAACCTGTCCGACCGCCTTGGCGGCGTCTTCGACCGGCTGACCAAGCAGGGCGCGCTGTCCGAGGAGGACGTCGCCGCCGCCATGCGCGAGGTCCGCGTCGCGCTGCTGGAGGCCGATGTCTCGCTGCCCGTGGCGCGCAGCTTCGTCAAGGCGGTGACGCAGAAGGCCACCGGAAGCGCCGTCACCAAGTCGATCACCCCCGGCCAGCAGGTCGTCAAGATCGTCCATGACGAACTGATCAAGGTCTTGCAGGGCGAGGGCGCGCCCGATGCGCTGAGGATCGACAATCCCCCGGCGCCGATCCTGATGGTCGGGCTTCAGGGCTCGGGCAAGACCACCACCACGGCGAAGCTGGCGAAGCGCCTGAAGGACCGCGAGAAGAAGCGGGTGCTGATGGCCTCGCTCGACACCAACCGCCCGGCCGCGATGGAGCAGCTGGCGATCCTGGGCCAGCAGATCGGTGTCGACACCCTGCCCATCGTGCCGGGCGAGAATGCGGTGCAGATCGCCAGGCGCGCCAAGCAGCAGGCGACGCTGGGCGGTTATGACGTCTACATGCTCGACACCGCCGGCCGGCTGCATATCGACGAAGTGCTGATGGACGAGGTGCAGGCCGTCCGCGACGTGGCCAGCCCGCGCGAGACGCTCTTGGTCGTGGACGGCTTGACCGGTCAGGACGCGGTGAACGTCGCCAGCGAGTTCGACGGCAAGGTCGGCATCTCGGGTGTGGTGCTGACCCGGATGGACGGCGACGGCCGCGGCGGCGCGGCGCTGTCGATGCGCGCCGTGACCGGCAAGCCGATCCGCTTCGTGGGCCTGGGCGAAAAGATGGACGCGCTGGAGGCCTTCGACGCGCAGCGCATCGCCGGCCGCATCCTCGGCATGGGCGACATCGTGGCGCTGGTCGAGAAGGCGCAGGAGGTGCTGGAGGTCGAGCAGGCCGAGCGCATGATGAAGCGCTTCCAGAAGGGCATGTTCAACATGAACGACCTGCGGGGCCAGCTTGAGCAGATGCTCAAGATGGGCGGCATGCAGTCGATCATGGGCATGATGCCCGGCATGGGCAAGATGGCCAAGCAGGCCGAGGCCGCCGGCTTCGACGACAAGGCGATCAAGCGCCAGATCGCGCTGATCAACTCGATGACGAAAAGGGAACGCGCCAATCCCGACCTGCTGCAGGCCAGCCGCAAGAAGCGTATCGCCGCCGGGGCGGGCATGGAGGTGTCGGAGCTCAACAAGCTTCTGAAGATGCAGAAGCAGATGGCCGACACGATGAAGAAGCTGGGCAAGATGGGCAAGGGCGGCATGCTGAAACAGGCCATGCGGGCCATGACCGGCAAGGGCGGCGGGCTGCCCGACATGGCCAATGTTGATCCCGAGAAGATGGCCGAGGCCACCCGGATGCTGCAAGACCCCAAGGGGCTGGGCGGCCAGCTGGGCGGCATGGGCCTGCCGGGCGGGCTTTCCGGCCTGTTCGGGAAGAAGTGAGCGCATGATCCGGCTTGCCGACACGCCCGTGCTGACGACCGAGCGGCTGGTCCTGCGCGCCCCGCAGGCCGGCGACTGGCCGGCATGGCGCGATTTCTTCGAAAGCGACCGCGCCGGCTTCGTCGGCGGGCCGATGGCGCAGCCCGGCCAGTCCTGGCGCGCCTTTGGCCATTTCATCGGCCATTGGGTGCTGCGCGGCTATGGCATGTTCGTGCTGACCGAGCGCGGATCGGACCGGGCGCTGGGGGCGGTCGGGCCGTGGTTTCCCGACGGCTGGCCCGAACATGAGATCGGCTGGACGCTGTGGTCCGGCGGGCTGGAGGGCAGGGGCTATGCGCATGAGGCGGCCCTGGCGGCGCGCGATTTCGCGGTCCGCAGGCTCGGCTGGGCGCGGCCGGTGAGCTATATCGACCCGGCGAATGTGCGTTCGGTCGCGCTGGCCCGTCGGCTTGGTGCCGCGCATGACCCCTTGGCGGAGTCGCCGCATTTCGGCGACGACCGCGCGCCGCCGCATGTCTTTCGCCATCCCGCCACAGGTGCGGCATGAATGGCGCGTCCCGTCCAGATGCGGCGCCGCGCATTGCAATCGCTGGAGACCCGAATGAGTGATCCGACCGCCCGCGCCGCGACCCTGCTGAAAGAGCATCGCGCCAGCATCGACCGGCTGGACGCGATCCTGGTCTATACGCTGGCCGAGCGGTTCAAGCACACCCAATCCGTCGGCCGCCTCAAGGCCGAACACGACCTTCCTCCGTCCGATCCCGCCCGCGAGGCGAGCCAGATCGAGCGGCTGGAACGCCTCGCGCGCGAGGCCGACCTGGACCCGGAATTCGCGCGCAAATTCCTGAACTTCGTGATCGCCGAAGTGATCCGGCATCACGAGACCTTCCTTCCCTGAGGCGGGATCTTCCCGCCAACCCCGCCATTCCAAAGGAGAAAACGCAATGGCAATGAAAATCCGCCTGGCCCGTGGTGGCTCGAAGAAACGCCCCCATTACGCCATCGTCGCGTCCGATTCGCGCATGCCGCGCGACGGCCGCTTCCTTGAAAAGCTGGGCACCTACAACCCGCTCCTGCCCAAGGATTCCGAGGATCGTATCAAGATGAACCTCGAGCGCGTGCAATACTGGCTGTCGCAGGGCGCCCAGCCGACCGACCGCGTCGCCCGCTTCCTGGAGGCCGCCGGCGTCAAGGAAAAGACCGAGCGCAAGAACCTGAAGAAGGGCGAGCCCGGCAAGGCCGCCAAGGAACGCGCCGAAAAGCGCGCCGCGCGTGAAGCCGCCGCCAACGCCCCGGCCGAAGAAGCCGCTTCGGAATAATGACCGAGCGGGTCTGCGTCGGTGCGATCGCGGGCGCCTTCGGCGTCCGGGGCGAGGTGAGGCTGAAAAGCTTTACCTCGCAGCCCAATGATATTGCCGCCTATGCCCCGCTTTATACCGAAGACGGCAGCCGCTCGTTCACCGTCCGCCTGACGCGGCCGGTGACGGGCGGGCTTGGCGCCCGGCTGTCGGGCGTCGAGACGCGGGAACAGGCCGAGGCGCTGAAGGGCGTCACGCTCTGGGCCGACCGCGACAAGCTTCCGGCGCTGCCGGACGACGAATTCTACCATGCCGACCTGATCGGCCTGTCGGTCCATGACACCGGCGGGGCGCTGCTCGGCAAGGTCCGCGCGATCTATGACCATGGCGCGGGCGACATCCTGGAGATCCACGGGCCCGGCCGGCGGCGGGTGCTGCTTTTGCCCTTTACCCGCGCCTTCGTGCCCACGGTGGACCTGGCCGCCGGCCGCATCGTCGCCGACCCGCCGGACGAGCAGGAATGAGCGATGCGCCGAGATCCCACGGCCGGCTGTCGATCCGCGCCAGCCTGCAGCCGCGCGACCTGATGGCCGAGCCGCAGGTCAGGGGCGCCTGGACCGCCCAGGTCGTCACGCTGTTCCCCGAGGCCTTTCCGGGGGTTCTGGGCCTTTCCCTGACCGGCAGGGCGTTGACCGAGGGGCTGTGGAACCTGCGCAGCATCGACCTGCGTCCCTTTGGCATTGGCCGGCACCGCAACGTGGACGACACGCCCGCCGGCGGCGGCGCCGGCATGGTGATCCGCCCGGATGTCATGGACGCGGCGCTGCGCGAGGCGGGGGCCGACCTGCCGGTGATCTATCTTTCGCCGCGCGGCAAGCCCTTTACCCAGGCCCGCGCCCGCGAACTGGCGCAGGGCCCCGGCATGACCCTGATCTGCGGCCGGTTCGAGGGCGTGGACCAGCGTGTGCTGGACGCCCATGGCGTCGAAGAGATCAGCATCGGCGACTATGTCCTGACCGGCGGCGAGCTGGCCGCTCAGGTCTTGATCGACGCGACGGTTCGCCTTATACCGCGCGTGCTGGGGAATCAGGACTCTCTGGCCGAGGAATCCTTTTCCCCGGACCATGGCGGCCTGCTGGAACATCCGCAGTACACGAAGCCCGCCCTTTGGGAAGGCCGCGCGATCCCGGAGGTGCTTTTGTCCGGCAATCACGCGGCTATTGCCAATTGGCGGCACGACATGGCCGAAAGGCTGACCAAGGAACGCCGCCCCGACCTGTGGCGGGCATATGAGCAGGCTCATATGGACCCGGCAAAGGACCGACAGCTCTCGGGCGCATCAGACCAATCGCGGGACTACCGCGAGCAACCGAAGGAACCAAAGCGATGAACCTGATCGCCCAACTGGAAGCCGAGCAGATCGCCGCGCTCGGCAAGGACATCCCCGATTTCAAGGCCGGCGACACCGTTCGCGTCGGCTACAAGGTGACGGAAGGCACCCGCACCCGCGTGCAGATGTACGAAGGCGTGGTCATCTCGCGCAAGGGCGGCGGCATCGGCGCCTCGTTCACCGTGCGCAAGATCTCGTTCGGCGAGGGGGTCGAGCGCGTCTTCCCGCTTTATTCGACCAACATCGACTCGATCACTGTCGTGCGCCGTGGCCGCGTCCGCCGCGCCAAGCTGTATTACCTGCGCGATCGCCGCGGCAAGTCCGCCCGCATCGCCGAGGTCAGCAACTACAAGCCCAAAGCCGAAGCCAAGGCCTGAGGAGACGCGCCATGAAAGCAGACATCCATCCCGACTACCACCTGATCGAGGTCAAGATGACCGACGGGACCACCTATCAGGTGCGCTCGACCTGGGGCAAGGAAGGCGACACCATGTCGCTGGACATCGACCCGAACTCGCACCCCGCCTGGACCGGCGGCTCGGCCAAGCTGATGGACACCGGCGGCCGCGTGTCGAAGTTCAAGAACAAATACGCCGGCCTGGGCTTCTGATCCCGCTGCCGACCGGAATTGCGAACGCCGCCCCCTTGGGGGCGGCGTTTCTCGTTGCGGCGGGCGGTGGGCGGCCCTGGCGCGTGCGGTGGCGCAAGGCCGGCCGCGACGGATCGGCGGCTCAATAGGCCAGGCCGAAGATCGGCATCCAGGCCGGCATGCTCGGGGTGCGGTTCAGCGCCAGGCCGGTCAGCTCGCCCCGGCCGGTATCGATCACCACACGGCCGTCGCGATATTCGCGCAGCACCGGGCCCTGCGCGCTTTGATAGGGCGACAGCGCGATGGTGGCATAGCCGCGGTTCGGCCTAGAGAAAACGGCGTGGATCATTGGATCGCTCCTTTCCGGTCGAGGCGATGGATGGCGGTATCCCAGCGCGCCGGATCACGGTGGCGCATCAGGTCGCGCGCGGTCTCGAAGGGGTCGCAGGTGATCAGCCGCAGCGGAATGCCGGAAATGCGATGCGGCTTGCCCGTGCGCCGGTCGATCAGGCTGACGGCATAGCGGGGCGAGGCAGGCATGGCGGCCTGCAGCGCGCGATCGGCAAAGGCCGACAGATGGTTCAGCATGGTCATCTTTGGCTCCTTCCCTTGACTGACCCGGCCGGGGCTTCCGGCACCGCTATATAACGACATAGTTGATCGTGTTTTTCAAGATAAATATCTACCGGCTTTGTCGTGATGAAAGAATGAAGCTGGAACAAACGGTTGAACGGCCGGCGGGGCAGGGCTGTCCCGCTGCGAAAAGCGTGCGCCGGGCCGCGATTCGGCCGGTCTCGGCGCTTTTCATCGTGCCGGGCGCGGCCTATTGTCCGGCGCGACGCGGGCCGGCATCGCAGGGGGATTCGTGGCGCATATCATCGTCGTCGGGAACGAAAAGGGCGGTTCGGGCAAGTCCACGACCTCGATGCATGTGGCGACCGCATTGGCGCGCATGGGCCACCGGGTCGGTGCGCTGGACCTGGACGTGCGCCAGCGCAGCTTCGGCCGCTACCTGGAGAACCGGGCCGCCTTCGCCCAACGCGAGGGGCTGGACCTGCCCACGCCGCTGCTGGGCCGGCTGGAGCCCGAGACGCAGGGCGGCCCGGACCCCTTGTCGCAGGCGGTGGCCGCGCTCGAGGCGGAATGCGACTTCATCCTGCTGGACTGTCCCGGCTCGCATACCCGGCTCAGCCAGATGGCGCATACGCTGGCCGATACGCTGATCACGCCGATGAACGACAGTTTCGTCGATTTCGACCTTCTGGCGCGCCTGTCGCCCGAGGGCAGGATCCTCGGCCCTTCGATCTATGCCGAGATGGTCTGGTCCGCCCGCCAGCTGCGCGGCGAGGCGGGGGCCGGGCCGATCGACTGGCTGGTGCTGCGCAACCGGCTGGGCACGCAGGCCATGCACAACAAGCGCAAGGTCGGTGGCGCGCTGACCACGCTGTCCAAGCGCATCGGCTTTCGCGTGGCGCCGGGCTTCTCCGAGCGGGTGATCTTCCGCGAGCTGTTTCCGCGCGGATTGACGCTCTTGGATCTCAAGGACATCGGCACGGAACAGCTCAACATGTCCAACATCGCCGCCCGGCAGGAACTGCGCGAGCTGATCGGCGAGCTGAACCTACCCGGCGTCAGCGTTTCCTTCTGAAACCCGGCCGGCATTGTTGCCGATGGCCGGCGCCATTATGTTGCGCGGCAGATTGGATTGGAGGGGACGATGACGGCAGCCTGCCGGATCACCCGAATCGCGGTGCTGGCCCTGGCCCTGGCCCTGGGGCCGGGCGGCAAGGTCATGGCCGAGACGGCGGGTGCCGTCGAGCAACCCGAATTGCCGGTGGTCACGCTGGCCACCGCCCGGCAGGACTGGATCGAGGCGCGGGTGCCGGTCTCGGGTTCACTGGTCGCCCGGCAGGAGGTGCAGGTCCATGCCCTCGTCTCGGGACACGAGATCACCGGCATCGAGGCCGAGGTCGGCGACCGCGTCCAGGCCGGGCAGGTGCTGGCGCGGCTGTCCGATAAGGTGCTGTCGGCGCAACTGGCCCAGGCCGAGGCGGAATATCAGCGCGCCGAGGCCGGGATCAGCCAGGCCGAAAGCCAGATCGCCAGCGCCCAGGCCAGCCTGACCCAGGCGGTTGCGGCGCTGGAGCGCACCCGCAGCCTGCGGCAAAGCGGCAATGCCAGCCAGGCGGTGCTGGACCAGGCCGTCGCCACCGAGGCCTCGGCGCGCGCGGCTGCGGCCTCGGCCTCGGACGGGCTGGGCGTGGCGCGTGCCGCCCTGGCGCAGGCCGATGCGGCGCGGCGCATCGCGCAGCTGAACCTGGACCATGCCCGCATCATCGCCCCGGTCGACGGGCTGGTGGTGGCCCGCACCGTGCGGCTGGGCGCCATTCCCGGCGGCGGGGCCGAGCCGCTTTTCACCCTGATTGCCGGCGGCGAGGTCGAGCTGGAGGCCGATGTGATCGAGACCGCGCTGAGCCAGCTACACCCCGGCGATGCCGCCGAGATCGAGGTCGCGGGCCTTGGCCGCGTCCAGGGCCAGCTGCGCCTGGTGCCGGCCGCCGTCGATCCGGTGACGCGGCTGGGGCCGGCGCGCATCGCGCTGGACCCCGATCCGCGGTTGCGGACCGGGCTTTTCGCCAGCGGCTGGATCATCACCGACCGGCGGCAGGCGGTGACGGTGCCTGCGTCAGCCGTCCTGGCCGATGCCTCGGGCGAGCGGGTGCAGGTGGTCAAGGACGGCCGGATCGAGACGCGCGAGGTCCGCGGCGGGCTGATCTGGCAGGGCCGGCGCGAGATCCTGGAAGGCGTCGCGCCGGGCGAGACGGTCGTGGCCCGCGCCGGCGCCTTCTTCCGCAGCGGCGACCAGGTGCGGGCGGCGCCATGAACTTCTCGGCCTGGTCCATACGCCATCCGGTGCCACCCATCGCGATCTTCCTGGTGCTGATGCTGATGGGGTTTTACAGCTTCAGCCGGCTGGCGGTGACGGCCATGCCGAACATCGACCTGCCGCTGGTCAGCGTGGTGGTCAGCCAGCCGGGTGCCGCGCCCTCGGAACTGACCCGGCAGGTGATCCAGCCCATCGAGGATTCCATCGCCTCGATCACCGGCGTGCGGCACATCACCTCCTCTGCGACCGACAGTTCGGCCCGCATCTATGTCGAGTTCGAGCTGGAGACCGATACCGACCGCGCCGTCAACGATGTCAAGGACGCGGTGGCCAATGTCCGCGCCGACCTGCCCGAATCCATCGTCGAGCCGCTGATCCACCGCATCGATATCAGCGGCATGGCGATCCTGACCTATGCCGTCAGCAATCCCGGCATGAGCATCGAGGAACTGTCGGATTTCGTCGACGACGTGGTGTCGCGCGATCTCTCCACCGTGCCGGGCGTGGCCAGCATCACCCGCATCGGGGGCGCCGACCGGCAGATCAACGTGGATCTGGACCCGCATCGCATCTTGGCCTTCGGGCTGACGGCGGCCGAGATCTCGGAGCAGCTGCGGGCCAAGAACATCGACATGGGCGGCGGGCGCGGCGACCTGGCCGGCACGGAATATTCCATCCGTGCGCTGGGATCGGCGGGCGACGTGGCCCGGCTGGCCGCGACGCCGATCCTGATCGGGGGCGGGCGCACGGTGCGGCTGGACCAGCTGGGCAGCGTCACCGACGGCGCCAGCGAGGAACGCAAGTTCGCCCTGCTCGACGGCCAGCCGGTGGTGGCCTTCGGCGTCTTCCGCGCCAGCGGCGAATCGGACCTGGAGGCCGGCGACGGCACCAAGGCCCGCATCGCCGAGATCGAGGCCCGCAACCCCGGCACCCGCATCACCCTGATCGACGATGCGACGACCTATACCTCGGGCAGCTATCACTCGACCATGGAGACGCTCTACGAGGGCGCGGCGCTGGCGGTGGTGGTGGTGTTCCTGTTCCTGAGGAACTGGCGCGCGACGCTGATCGCCGCCGTGGCGCTGCCCCTGTCGATCATCCCGACCTTCTTCGTCATGCATTGGCTGGGCTTCACGCTGAACGGCATCAGCCTGCTCGCGATCACCCTTGTCACCGGCATCCTGGTCGACGACGCCATCGTCGAGATCGAGAACATCGTGCGGCACATCAACATGGGCGTTCCCGCTTATGAGGCCAGCATGGAGGCCGCGAACGAGATCGGCCTGACCGTCATCGCCATCAGCTTCTCGATCGTCGCGGTCTTTGCCCCGGTCAGCTTCATGGGCGGGATTCCGGGCCAGTATTTCAAGCAGTTCGGCTTGACCGTCGCGGTTTCGGTGCTGTTCTCGCTCCTGGTGGCGCGGCTGATCACGCCGATGCTGGCGGCCTATTTCCTGCGCGACAACACGCGGCTGGCCGAGGAGCGCGACGGACCGGTGCTGCGGAGGCTGATGGCGGTGCTGCGCTGGACGCTGCGCCATCGCGGGCTGACGTTGCTGATGGGGCTGGGGGTCTTTGCCGGCTCGATCTTTTCCGCCACGCTGTTGCCGACCGAGTTCATCCCGGCCTCGGATGTCGGGCGCAGCCAGATCAGCATCGAATTGCCGCCGGGCGCCACGGTGTCGGAAACCGAAGCCGTGGCAAGGATGATCTCGGCGCGCATCAAGGCGGTGCCCGAAGTGCGCTCGGTCTTCGTCAATGGCGGCGAGGACGACGTGGCCAAGGCCAAGCTGATGGTCAATTACGGCCCCAAGGAAGAGCGCGAGCGATCGAGCTTCGCCATCGAGGACGAGTTGAAGCGCGACCTGTCGCAGATCCCCGACCTGCGGATCAATTTCCAGAACGAGGAGGGCAATGCCGACCTGTCCATTTCGGTGCTGGGCGATACCGAGGCAGGCGCGGCCGAGGCGGCCGAGCGGCTGATGGCGGCGATGAAGACCCTGTCCACGCTGGAGGGGGTGACATCCTCGGCCAGCCTGCTACGGCCCGAGATCCAGGTCCATCCCCGCCCCGAGGTCGCGGCCCAGCTGGGCGTGACGGCAAGCGCGCTGGCGACGACGCTGCGGGTGGCGACGCTGGGGGACACGGAATCGAACCTGGCCAAGTTCAACACCGGCGACAAGCAGATCCCGATCATGGTGCGGCTGGACGAGTCCGCCCGGCGCGACCTGATGACGGTGCGCAACCTGCGGGTGCCAAGCTCGGCCGGGCAGGTGCCGCTGGAGGCGGTGGCGGATGTGTCGATCTCGGCCGGGGCGACCGAGATCGGGCGCTACGACCGGCGCTATCGCACGACGGTTTCGGCGAATCTGGCCGGCGGCGCGCTGCTGGGGCCGGTCAATGCCCAGGTCACGGCCCTGCAGGACCGGGTCGAGCTGCCGGCCGGGACCGAGATCCAGCCCTCGGGCGATGCCGAGATCATGGCCGAGGTGTTCCAGGCCTTCACCGTGGCGATGATCTCGGGCGTGCTGCTGACCTATGTGGTGCTGGTGCTCTTGTTTCACAATTTCGTCACCCCGGTCTCGATCCTGATGTCGCTGCCGCTGGCCATCGGCGGCGCGATCCTGGCGCTGTTCCTGACCGGCAATTCCATCAGCATGGCGGTGGTGATCGGCTTCCTGATGCTGATGGGCATCGTGACCAAGAACGCCATCATGCTGGTGGAATTCGCGGTCAGCGCCATAGACCGCGGCGTGGAGAAGCGCGAGGCGATCCTGGATGCGGTGCACAAGCGCGCCCGGCCCATCGTGATGACCACCATCGCCATGACCGCGGGCATGGTGCCCTCGGCCCTTGGCACCGGTGAGGGGGCCGAGTTCAGTTCGCCCATGGCCATCGCGGTGATCGGGGGCCTGCTGCTGTCCACGCTGCTGTCGCTGCTGTTCGTGCCTTCGCTGTTCTCGGTTATCCATGGCGGGCAGGTGCGGGTGGCAGGCTGGCTGCGGCGGCGGATCGGGCTGAACGCGGCACCGGAGCCGGCCGGCGAGTGAGGCCGCTGCCGGGGGCTTCGCGCCCCCGGACCCCCGCGGGATATTTGGACAAGAAAGAAAAAGGGGGCCGGTGGGGGCCCCCTTTTCTTCGTTCCTGGCGGCCGGGTTCAGGCCAGCATGCCCATGGGATTTTCCAGGTGCCTGACGATGGCCTCCAGCAGCTGGGCGCCGAGCGCGCCGTCGATCACCCGGTGGTCGACCGAGAGGGTCATCGACATGACGTTGCGGACCACCACCTCGCCATTCTCGACCACCGGGGTCTGGATGCCGGCACCGACGGCGAGGATCGCGCCATGCGGCGGGTTGATCACCGCGTCGAAATTCTCGATCCCGAACATGCCGAGGTTGGAGATGGCGAAGCTGCCGCCCTGGTACTCGTGGGGCGCGAGCTTCTTGGTCTTGGCGCGGTTGGCCAGATCCTTCATCTCGGCCGAGAGGGCGGACAGCGTCTTTTGCTGCGCGTCCTTCAGGACCGGGGTGAAGAGCCCGCCCTCAATGGCCACGGCGACGGCCACATCCGACGGTTTCAGCTTGAGGATGCGGTCGCCGGCCCAGACCGCGTTCGCATCCGGCACCTCTTGCAGGGCCAAGGCGCAGGCCTTGATGATGAAGTCGTTCACCGACAGCTTCACGCCCCGCGATTCCAGCTGCTTGTTCAGCATGGCGCGGAACTTCATCAACTCGTCGAGCTTCGCGGACCGGCGCAGGTAGAAATGCGGGATGGTCTGCTTGGCTTCCGACAGGCGGGCGGCGATGGTGCGGCGCATGCCGTCCAGCGCCACCTCCTCGGTCTCGCGGTCGGCATAGAGCTTGAGGATGGTTTCCGCGGAGGGACTGGCGGGGGCTGCGGCCGCCGGGGCAGGAGCGGCGGCTTTCGGGGCATCAGTGGCGGCGGGTCTGGCCGCGCCGGGCTTGGCGCCTTCGACATCCGCCTTGACGATGCGGCCATGCGGGCCGGAACCCGTCACGCCGGCAAGGTCGATGCCTTTTTCCGCCGCGATGCGCCGGGCGAGCGGCGAGGCGAAGATGCGCCCGCCCGCCGCCGATTTCGGCGCGGCCGGGGCAGGGGCGACGGCGGCGGCCGTCGCTGCCGGGGCGGCTTCGGCTGTCGCCGCCTCGGGCCTGGCTTCCGCCTTGGCCGCCGGGGCGGCGCCGATGTCATCGGCGGATTCGCCCTCTTCCAGCAGCACGGCGATGGGGGTGTTCACCTTGACCCCCGCCGTACCCTCGGCCACCAGGATCTTGCCCAGCTTGCCTTCGTCCACGGCCTCGAACTCCATCGTGGCCTTGTCGGTCTCGATCTCGGCGATGATGTCGCCGGATTTGACCTCGTCGCCCTCTTTGACCAGCCATTTGGCCAGCGTGCCCTCTTCCATGGTCGGAGAAAGCGCGGGCATCAGGATTTCTGTCGGCATCTCGCTCGCTCCTTAACGGTAGGTGACTTTCTTGACCGCCGCTACCACCTCGTCGGAGGTGATCAGCGCGTGCTTTTCAAGGTTCGCGGCATAGGGCATGGGCACGTCCTTGCCGGTGCAGTTGATCACCGGCGCGTCGAGATAGTCGAAGGCGTTTTCCATGATATGGGCCGAGAGGTGGTTGCCGATCGAAGCGACCGGGAAGCCCTCCTCCACCGTCACGCAGCGGTTGGTGCGCTTGACCGATTCGATCAGCGTGGCGTAGTCGATGGGGCGCAGGGTGCGCAGGTCGATCACCTCGGCCTCGATGCCTTCCGACGCCAGCTTCTCGGCGGCTTCGAGCGCATGGACCATGCCGATGCCGAAGCTGACCAGGGTCACGTCGCGGCCGGGACGCACGATCTTGGCCTTGCCGAAGGGAATGGTGAAATCCTGAAGATCCGGCACCTCGAAGCTGCGGCCGTAGAGGATCTCGTTTTCCAGGAAGATCACCGGGTTCGGGTCGCGGATCGCCTGTTTCAGCAGGCCCTTGGCGTCGGCCGCCGAATAGGGCATCACCACCTTGAGGCCGGGGATCTGCGCATACCAGGCGGCGTAGTCCTGGCTGTGCTGGGCCGCCACGCGGGCGGCGGCGCCGTTCGGGCCGCGGAAGACGATCGGGCAGCCCATCTGGCCGCCGGACATGTAAAGCGTCTTGGCGGCCGAGTTGATGATATGGTCGATGGCCTGCATGGCGAAGTTGAAGGTCATGAACTCGACGATGGGACGCAGCCCGGCCAGCGCCGCACCGGTGCCGATGCCGGCGAAGCCGATTTCCGAGATCGGCGTATCGACGACGCGGCGCGGGCCGAACTTGTCCAGAAGGCCCTGGCTGATCTTGTAGGCGCCCTGGTATTCGCCGACTTCCTCGCCCATCAGGAAGACGGTCTCGTCGCGGGTCATTTCCTCTTCCATGGCCTCGCGCAGGGCCTCGCGCACGGTCATGATCTTCATCGGCGTGCCTTCCGGCCAGTCGGGCGACTGGTCCGCGACCGGGGTCGGGGCAGGGGCGGCCGCCTGCGCCGGAGCGGACGGAGCCTCGGCCCTGGCCTCGGCGGGTGCGGGCTCGGCTTTCGGTGCCGGGGCGGCATCGGCGGATTCGCCCTCTTCGACCAGGACCGCAATGGGGGTGTTCACCTTGACCCCCTGGGTGCCCTCGGCAATGAGCAGCCGGCCGAGGATGCCCTCGTCCACGGCCTCGAACTCCATCGTGGCCTTGTCGGTCTCGATCTCGGCGATGATGTCGCCGGATTTCACGCTATCGCCTTCCTTGACCAGCCATTTGGCCAGCGTGCCTTCCTCCATGGTCGGCGACAGGGCGGGCATCAGGATTTCGGTTGCCATGGTTCCCTCCCCTCAGGCGTTCTGTTCCGCGCCGCCCTGCGGCACTTCCTGGGCATAGATGTCGCTCCAGAGCTCCTCCAGCGGCGGCTCGGGGCTGTCCTTGGCGAACTCGGCGGAATCGTTCACGATGTCCTTGATCTCCTTGTCGATGGCCTTGAGGTCTTCCTCGGAGGCATGCTGGCCTTGCAGCAGCAGCTCGCGGACGTGCTCGATCGCGTCGCGCTCGTCGCGCATCTTCTGCACTTCCTCGCGGGTGCGGTATTTCGCCGGGTCGGACATCGAATGGCCGCGATAGCGATAGGTCATGACTTCCAGGATGTAGGGCCCCTTGCCGGCGCGGCAATGCGCCACCGCCTTTTCGCCCGCGGCCTTGACCGCCAGCACGTCCATGCCGTCCACCTGCTCGCCCTTGATGCCGAAGGCCTCGCCCCGGCCGAAGAGCGTGGTCGACTTGGTCGAGCGCTTCATCGAGGTGCCCATGGCATATTGGTTGTTCTCGATGACGAAGACGACGGGCAGGCTCCACAGCTCGGCCATGTTGTAGGTCTCGTAGACCTGGCCCTGGTTCGAGGCGCCGTCGCCGAAATAGACGAAGGTGACGTTGTCGTTGCCCAGGTACTTGTCGGCGAAGGCGAGGCCGGCGCCCAGCGGCACCTGCGCCGCGACGATGCCGTGGCCGCCGTAGAAATGCTTCTCGCGGCTGAACATGTGCATCGAGCCGCCCTTGCCCTTGGAATAGCCGCCGATGCGTCCGGTCAGCTCGGCCATCACGCCGCGGGCTTCCATGCCGCAGGCCAGCATATGGCCGTGGTCGCGATAGGAGGTGATGCGCTTGTCGCCTTCCTTCGCCGTGGCTTCAAGGCCGACGACGACGGCCTCCTGGCCGATATAGAGGTGGCAGAAGCCGCCGATCAGGCCCATGCCGTAAAGCTGGCCGGCCTTTTCCTCGAATCGCCGGATCAGCAGCATGTCGCGGTAGTATTGAAGCAGCTCATCCTTGGACACGTTGGGCGTGCTTTGCTTGGCTGCGGGCTTTCTGACCATGGGCCTCCTCCTCGGGGCGGGGATAGTTCAGCGTTAAACTAATTCTAGGCGAAGCTTTCGGGGGAAGTAAACCGGACTCGTGCATCCGTCCAGAGGGCAGATGCGGAAAGCCGCCTGCGCTGGGGAAATAGTCGAGGCGCGCAAGGGGGCGTCGCCGCGTCCTGGGGCGCGGGTGCATGGGTATTTGGGAAACGGTGAATGACGGGGCCGGGCCTGGTGGCCTGGCATTCAGCGGATGATGATCTCGTCGGCGCGCACCAGGCCCAGCACGTCGCGGGCGCGTTCGTCCAGCAGGTCGAGGTCGAGATATTCGTCCGACAGGCGCCGCGCCAGGTTGCGCATCCGGTCCACCTCGGTCTGCAGCTTATCGCGCTGCTGGACCAGTTCCTGCGTTTCGGCCTGCAACTGCACCCGGCGCAGGATGCCGGATGGGCCCTGCACCGCCGCATAGGCGAAATAGACGCCCAGAAGGATCATCACGACGAAGAAGATGATGGCGCTGATCGACAGGCGTTGGGTCATGCACGGATCATAGGGCTGCTCGGCTGTTTCGGGCGATCATGCCACAGGCGGCCCGTCGGGGGAATCCCCTAAGCGCCGCGCAGGATGTCGTCGAGCACCAGGGCCATGACCCGGGCGGAATCCCGCATATCGTCCACCCCTACCCATTCGTCGGGCTGGTGCGCCAGGTCCAACACGCCGGGCCCGTAGGCGATGCAGTTTTTCAGCTTGCCGATGCGGTCGATATGCTTCTGGTCGTAGGTGCCGGGGCTGACCACGTAGCCGGCTTCGCGGCCCAGCACCCGTTCGATGGCGGCGGCGGTCGAGCGCACCACCGGCGCCTCGCGGTCGGTCATGCTGGGGATCACCTCGAAGAGGTCGCGGATCTCGTAGGTGAAACCGGGGCGCGCCGCCTTGACCTTTTCCAGCAGCGCCGTGACCTCGCGCTTGACCTCGGACAGTTCCTCCTCGATCAGGAAGCGGCGGTCGATCACGATGCGGCAGCGGTCGGCGACGCAGGGCGCCGGCAGGCCGGTGAAGTCCGGGCCGTGATCCGGCTCGCCGCCGTGGATCGAGTTGATGTTCAGGGTCGAGTTCCGCGCGCCTTCGGGGATCACCGGCATTTCCGTGTGCTTGCTCATCAGCAGGGGGAACAGCGTGCGCTCCATTTCTTCCAGCACCGCGCCCATGTGGCGGATGGCGCTGTCGCCCAGGAAGGGCATCGAGCCATGGGCGATGCGGCCATGCGTCTCGATCTCGGCCCACCAGACGCCGCGATGGCCCAGGCAGATGCGGTCCTTGTGCAGCGGCTCGGGGATGATGACATGGCCGACATGGGCAAAGGCGCCCTGGCTCGCCAGGTAGGCCACGCCGCCGAAGCCGCCCGATTCCTCGTCCGCGGTGGCGCTGATCTCGATCTGGCCGGGATGGTCGGGGTAAAGCGCGACGAAAGCCTCGGCCGCGATGATGCTGGCGGCCAAGCCCCCCTTCATGTCGCAGGCGCCGCGGCCATAGATGCGTCCGCCCTCCAGTTCGGCGGCGAAGGGATCGCGGCTCCAGCCGTGGCCAACCTCGACCACGTCGTGATGGCTGTTGAAATGCACGCAGTCGCCGGGCGGGCCGCCCCGATGCCGGGCGACCAGGTTCCAGCGCGGAAAGGCCTCGCTGTCGCCCGGCGCGCCATGGGCGCGGATCAGTTCGCAGGCCCAGCCCTGCGGCGCCAGCCGCGCCTGCAGGTATTCGCAGATCTCGCGATAGTTGCGGCCCGGCGGATTCAGCGTCGGAATGCGGATCAGATCCCGGGTCAGGCGGACCAGGTCGTCGCGGCGGTTTTCGATCTCGAGGGCAAGGGCGTCCATGGCGCAAGGCTAGGCCGGGCGCGGCGGCGCGGCAATGGGGTCATTGACAGTCGCGGCGCGGGGGCCTTCCATGGGGCAGGATTTTCGCAACCAGGGTCTGCCCGATGATCGCCTTTCTTCGCCTGATCGGCATGGTCCTGGTCGTCGAGCTGGTCTTTTACGCGCTGATCTGGATCTATATCCGCAGCCTGCGCCGGGAAGAGCTTGAAAAGGAATGGGATCGCCGCCACCCCGAGCGCGCGGGGCCAAGCCCGGAACGCGCCGAGTTCGTGCGGCGTTCGATGGTGGGCTTCAGCAAGACCCTGCGGGCGCGGCTCGTCGGGCTGGTGCTGGTCCTGCCGGTGGTCGCGATCATCGTGATCATCGTGATCGTGAACTACAATTGAGGGGGCGCCGATGCGCTGGTTCCTGACCGTCCTTGGGGTGATCTTCGGGATCGTGGTCTTCCTGTTCCTGGATTACACGCTGCCCTCGAAGCAGACGGTCCGCATCACCAACACCTACAACCGGCTGACGGATATCGGCGCGAATGCCTTTTTCTATGCCTCGCCCGATACCGGCACGGTGCAGAACGCCCAGGGCCAGCGCGACGTGCGCTTCATCGACACGGTACGGCCGAACGGCAAGCCCTATGTCTATCGCAACGAGGATACCGGCTGGATCTGGCCGCCCTATTTCAAATACGACAGCTCGAACCTGCATGCGCAGGCGACCGATCTGCGCTCGACCGCGACCAGCCCGGAATGGGTCAGCGTGACCTCTTACGGCTGGCGCATCGCCTGGCTCTCGGTCTATCCCAACGCCATCTCGATCAAGCCGGTGGCGGGGCCCGAGGTGAAGCCCTTCAACTGGGCGGCGCAGATCATCCTGCTGATCCTGGGGGCGCTCTTGTTCCTGCTCTGGCGCATGTGGAACCAGTTCCGCGAGCGGACGATCGACCCTGCCGTGCGCTCTGCCGACGCGGCCTGGGACCGGCTCGACGCCCGGGCGGACGCGGCCCGCGACCGGGCGCGCGGGCGCATGCGGCGCTGGTGGGACGGGCTGCGGGGGCGCTGAGCGATGGAGCGCAAGAACCCCGGCACGGATTTCAGCCTCGACTGGTTCGAGACCATCCAGGTCAACACCCCGGCGGCCGAGCGCCGCGCCGCAAGCCTGACCGCGCGCCGCAGCCTGAAGAAGGAATGGCAGGCGGCCTGGCTTCTGAACGCGGTGCGCTGCATCGACCTGACCACGCTGGCGGGCGACGACACGCCCGACCGTGTGGCGCGGCTTTGCGCCAAGGCGCGCCAGCCGGTCGATGCCGGCCAGTTGGCGGCGCTGGGGGTCGAGCATCTGACCACCGGTGCAGTCTGCGTCTATCCGACCATGGTGGCGGCGGCGAAACGCGCCTTGCAGGGCACGGCGATCCCCGTTGCCTCGGTCGCGACGGGCTTTCCCGCCGGGCTGATGCCCTTGGACCTGCGGCTGGCCGAGATCCGCTATGCATTGGATCAGGGCGCGGATGAGATCGACATCGTGATTTCCCGCGCGCTGGTGCTGCGCGGCGAATGGGCGGCGCTTTACGACGAGATCTGCGAGATGCGCGAGGCTTGCGGCCATGCCCGGATGAAGGCGATCCTGGCGACGGGCGAGCTCAAGACCCTTGGCAATGTCGCCAAGGCCAGCCATGTCGCCATGCAGGCCGGCGCCGATTTCATCAAGACCTCGACCGGGAAGGAGCCGGTGAATGCCACGCTGCCGGTGTCGCTGGTCATGCTGCGCGCGATCCGAGACTATCGCGATCGGACCGGATTTTCCGTCGGCTTCAAGCCGGCCGGCGGGTTGAAAACCGCCAGGGACGCGCTGAACTGGCAGGTGCTGATGGCCGAGGAACTGGGCCGCGACTGGCTGCGGGCGGATCTGTTCCGCATCGGCGCCAGCTCGCTTCTGGCCGATATCGAGCGGCAGATTTCCCATCACGTCACCGGGCGCTATGCTGCCGCCCATCGTCTGGCCGCGGGGTGATGATGCCGAAGGTAAGCGAGATCATGGAAAGCATGGAATACGGCCCCGCGCCCGAGGATGCCTCGGCCGTCCGCGACTGGCTGCGCGAACGCGGCCGCTTCGGCCATTTCATCGCCGGGCGATTTACCCGGCCGGGCGAGACCTTCGCCAGCCGCGATCCCTCGACCGGCGAGGAACTGGCGCAGGTCACGCAGGGCACCGCCCGCGACGTGATGAAGGCGGTGCGTGCCGCGCGCCGGGCGCAGCGCGGTTGGGGCGCCATGCCCGGCCATGTGCGGGCGCGCTTCCTCTATGCCATCGCCCGGACGATCCAGAAGCGCGAGCGGTTCCTGGCGGTGCTGGAGACGCTGGACAACGGCAAGCCGATCCGCGAAAGCCGCGACATCGACGTGCCGCTGGTGGTGCGGCATTTCTACCACCATGCCGGCTGGGCCGAACTGGCCGAGACCGAGTTTCCCGGCCACGGCCCCTTGGGCGTCTGCGGCCAGATCATCCCGTGGAATTTCCCGCTGCTGATGCTGGCCTGGAAGGTGGCGCCGGCGCTGGCCGCCGGCAATACCGTGGTGCTGAAGCCCGCCGAATACACGCCGCTGACCGCGCTGGCCTTTGCCGAGATCTGCGCCCATGTCGGCCTGCCCGCCGGGGTGGTCAACATCGTCACCGGCGACGGCGAGACCGGCGCGGCGCTGGTCGCGGCCCCGGTGGACAAGATCGCCTTCACCGGCTCGACCGAGGTCGGGCGCGGCATCGCCCGCGCCGTCGCCGGCTCGGGCAAGCGGCTGGTGCTGGAACTGGGCGGCAAGTCGCCCTTCGTGGTCATGGAGGATGCCGACCTGGACGCCGCCGTCGAGGGCGTGGTCGAAGGGGTCTGGTTCAACCAGGGCGAGGTCTGCTGCGCCGGCTCGCGCATCCTGGTCGCGGAATCGGTCGCCGCGCGGTTCGAGGCGCTGTTGCGGGCGCGGATGGGCAAGCTGCGGCTGGGCGCGCCCTTGGACAAATCCACCGATGTGGGCGCCATCGTCGACCCGGTGCAAAAGGACCGCATCCTGCGCATCCTCGACCGGGCGACCGCCGCCGGGGCGGAACTGGTCGGCGGAACGGCGGCGCCGGGCTGCTTCATCGCGCCGGGCTATCTGCGAAACATCGCCCCCGCCAATCCCGGCATGGTCGAGGAGATCTTCGGCCCCATCGCCACGCTCTCGACCTTCCGCACCCCGGACGAGGCGGCGGACCTGGCCAACAACACCCGCTACGGGCTGGCGGCCTCGGTCTGGTCGGAAAGCGCCACGGTGGCGACCGACATGGCGGCGCGGATCAAGGCCGGCGTGGTCTGGGTGAATTGCGCCAACCTCTTCGATGCCGCCGCGCCCTTTGGCGGCATGCGCGATTCGGGCTATGGCCGCGAGGGTGGGCGCGAGGGGATGCTGGACTACCTTGCCGTCCCCGTCGCCGCGCAGCGCGACCCGGCGCCGTCCGAGATCGTCCCGGCCAAGGGCTCGGGGATCGACCGCACCGTCAAGCTCTATATTGGCGGTGCGCAGAAGCGGCCGGACGGCGGCACGAGCTACTTCGCACAGGACGAGCTGGTGCCGCTGGGCAACCGCAAGGACATCCGCAATGCGGTCGAGGCGGCGCAATCGGCATTGGCGAAATGGCAGGGCCTGGGCGGGCACGGCCGGGCGCAGGTGCTGTATTTCCTGGCCGAGAACCTGGCGCAGCGTCGCGCGGAATTTGCCGGTTACGCCAGCCCGGCCGAGGTCGATGCCGCCATCCGCCGCTGCTTCTTCTATGCCGGTTTCGCCGACAAATACGACGGCGCGACGGTTTCGGCAAAGCCCGGCCACCTGTGCCATGTCCAGCCCGAGCCGCATGGCGTCATGGGGCTGGTCGCGCCCACCGCCGCGCCGCTGGCGGGCTTCATGGCGCTGGTGCTGCCGGCCATCGCCATGGGCAATGCCGTGGTGGCGATCCCGTCGCAGGACCGGCCGATGGCGGCCCTGACGCTGGCGCAGGTGCTGGCCTGTTCGGACGTGCCGGGCGGCGTGGTCAACATCGTTACCGGCCCGCGCGACGATCTGGCGCGGGCGCTGGCCGGCCATGACGGCGTCTCGGCGATCTGGCATGCCGGCCAGGGCGAGGGGCTGGCCGAGGTGCAGCGCGCCGCGGCCGAGACCCTGATCCCGGTCTGGACCCCCGCGCCGCGCGACTGGAGCGATCCGCAGGCGCAGGGCCGCGACTTCCTGCGCGCGGCCAGCCGCACCAAGACCATCTGGCTGCCTTATGGCGCGCTTCCCGCCGGCACCGGCAGCACGGCCTATTAGGTCATCGGGCTGGCCCTGCCCCGGCGGGGCGACCGTGGCGGACGGAGGGCGTTGTCATCCGCCCGCCCGGCGGGCAAGCTCGGGCGGTCCCAGCACCGGAAGCGCCCATGTATATCCCGCCGCATTTCCACGAGATCGACCCGCAGGAGATCGCCGCCCTCATCGAGGCGTCGCCCCTGGCCTGCATCGTGGCGCAGACCTCCGAGGGGTTGATCGCCAACCATGTCCCGCTGCTGGCCGGTCCCGGCGGCACGCTGATCGGCCATGTGGCCCTGGCCAACGACATGCACCGGCTGATCGCCGAGGGCCAGGAGGTGCTGGCGATCTTTCGCGGCGAGGACGGCTATGTCTCGCCGAACTTCTACCCGACCAAGCCCGAGCATCACCGCCACGTCCCGACCTGGAACCACCAGGTGGTCCATGTCCATGGCGGCATCGCCTTCCAGCATGACGAGCATGCCAAGCGCGCGGCGGTCGGCCTGCTGACCCGCAGCCACGAACGGCGGGTGAACGGCGCCGAGGCCTGGCGCATGGCCGATGCACCGGCCGATTACATGCAGCAGATGCTGGCCGGAATCGTCGCCTTCCGCATCGCGATCCGCCGGACGCTGGCCAAATCCAAGCTGAGCCAGAACCGCGAGGCGCCCGACTATCACGGGGCCATTGCGGGGCTGCGGGCCAGCGGGCGCGAGGCGATGGCCGAAGCGATGGCAAGGCGGCGGCCAAAGGACGCCTAGGCGCCGCCTTCATTTAAGGATTCCCATACTGTCTGAGTTCTGTTTCAAGATCGAAAACGGAGGCGATCTTGAGCAGGCGGACGCTGACAGACGAGCAATGGGAACGGATCGGGCCTCTGTTGCCCGGCAAGGCTGGTGATCGGGGCCGCAGCGCTGCGGACAATCGGCTGTTCATCGACGCGATCCTGTGGTTGGCACGAGGTGCTTCGCCCTGGCGCGACCTGCCGCCGGAACTGGGGCACTGGAAGAGCGTCTACACCCGGTTCCGCCGCTGGTCCCGCGCCGGGGTCTGGGAGCGTCTTTTCAGGGAGTTGAGCGCCGATCCCGACTTCGAATATGTGCTGGTCGATGCCACCATTTCCAAGGTCCACGCAGATGCGACCTCGTAAAACGGGGGCTTGAGGCTCACGCCACCGGCCGCTCTCGGGGTGGGCTGACGACCAAGATCCATGCTGCGGTGGACGCGCCTGGCCTCCCGGTCCGGTTCGCGATCACGCCGGGCCATTGGGCCGACAGCCCGCAGGCCGAGGGGCTGATCCACGGCCTTGCGGGCGTCGGCCATGTCATCGCCGACGCCGGATACGACACCGAGGCGTTGCGCCGCTTCATCGCCGGCGACCTGCGCGCCACCGCACAGATCAAGCGCAACCGAAGCCGCGCCGGAAGCCGACCGCTGGATCGGACGCTCTCCGGGGAACGCCACCTTGTGGAGTGCTTCTTCAACCGCCTCAAACGATTCCGCCGGATCGCGCTCCGATGCGAGAAAACCGTCGCCTCCTTAAAGGCATTCGTCGACCTCGCCTGCGCAATGGCAGCGATCGCCTAAGTGAAGACACCGCCTAGGCTGGCGGTGCGCTAGCATGGGGGCCTTGCCCCCGCGCGTTCCGCGCTCCCCCAGGATATTTGGACAAGAAAGAAGCGGGAGCCGCCCTGCGCCTTCCTTGGGTTCTTCCTTGGCCAAATATCCTGCGGGGGTCCGGGGGCGCAAAGCCCCCGGTCGGGGCACGGCCGGGCCGCTTGCCGGACGGGCGACAGGCGGCCGGGCCCGGCGTCTATGGGCCAGGGCGGCTTTCCCTGCTGCCGCCTCAGGCCAGCCGCAGCCAGCGCAGCCCGGCCTCGGTCGAGCTGCGGGGGGTGTATTCCGCGCTTACCCAGCCGCGATAGCCCGCGGCGTCGATGGCATGGAACAGCTCGGCGAAGTCGATGTCCCCCTGCCGGGGTTCGTGCCGGCTGGGCCAGTCGGAGATCTGGACATGCCGCACCCGCGGCGCGTGGCGCTGCCAGACGGTCAGCGCATCGCGATGGATCATCTGCGCATGGTAGACGTCGAATTGCAGCCCCAGGTTGGGGGCACCGACCTCGTCCAGGATCTCGGCTGCCAGTTCGAAACTGTCCAGGAAATAGCCCGGCATGTCGTTGCGGTTCATCGGCTCGATGGTCAGGCTGGTGCGGGCGTCGCGGGCGCAGGCCCATTTCAGGTTCTCGACGAAGGTGCGCCGCGCCAGCCCGCCCTGGGCCTTGCCGGCCATCACATGCAGGTGCTTGACCCCCAGCGCGCGGCCAAAGCGCAGGGCGCGGTCGAAATCGCCGCGAAAGCGCGATTCGTTGCCCGGCTCGGCGGCGAAGCCGCGCGGGCCGCCGGCCCAGTTCGGCGGTGGCGTGTTCATCAGCACGAATTCCACCCCCGCCGCCTGCGCGGCCTGGGACAGTTCCTTGACCGCGAGGTCATAGGGAAACAGGATCTCCACCCCGCGAAAGCCCGCGCGTTTTGCGGCGGCGAAGCGCTGCAGCATGGGCATTTCGGTGAACAGATAGGTCAGGTTGGCGGCGAATCGCGCCATGGTCAGGGCTCCAGGGGAAAGACCGTCCCTCCCGAGTGCAATTCCATACGCCCGCTCGCGCCGGGCATAGCCGCATCGGCCAGTCGGTAGAATGTCTTGCGGTCGATCAGCGCCCAAAGACCGCGGCGGATATGGACATAGGGCCGGGGTTCCTCGGCCGTCCCGCGCAGCTCGATCGCATGCTCGGGTCCGGCGCGCACCCGGTCGCCCACATTGGTGGTGAAGACGATGTCTTCGCCGATTTCGGCATCGACGGCGATGAAGGGCGCGTCGATTACGCGGATGCCGACTTTTTCGACCGGGGTGACGAGGAAGTAATCCTCCCCCTCTCGCTTCAGGATCGAGGCGAAAAGCCGCACCATTTCCGGCCGGCCGATAGGCGTGCCGTTGTAGAACCAACTGCCGTCGGCGCGGATTTCCATGTCCAGGTCGCCGCAGAAGGGCGGGTTCCACAGATGCACCGGCGGCGGCCCCTTTTTCGAGGCGCGGCTGGCCGCGGCGGCGATTCCGGTCGCATCGCTCACGGCATTGTCAGTCTTTTCCTCCATTCCCAGTGGACCCCGTCACCCCTGCCTTTATGTTGTCCTAGAACAGAAACGGGGCATTGTCATGGCCGAGAATGAGAAACTGGTTTCCGAAGTCCTGACGCTGACCGACCGCCTGGCCCAGGCCCGCGCCAGCGTCGAGCGCCGCTTCGTCGGCCAGCATGCCGTGGTCGAACAGGTTCTGGCGGCGATCCTGTCGGGCGGCCATGCGCTGCTGGTCGGCCAGCCGGGCCTGGGCAAGACCATGCTGGTCGATACGCTGGCCACGGTGCTGGGGCTCGACTCGGCGCGCATCCAGTTCACCCCCGACCTGATGCCGGCCGACATCCTGGGCTCCGAGGTGCTGGACATCCGGCCCGACGGCACCCGCGCTTTCCGCTTCATCGAGGGACCGGTCTTTACCCGGCTCCTGATGGCCGACGAGATCAACCGCGCCAGCCCGCGCACGCAATCGGCGCTGTTGCAGGCCATGCAGGAGGGCGAGGTCACCATCGGCGGCGAACACCGGCCGCTGGACCGGCCCTTCCATGTCCTTGCCACCCAGAACCCGATCGAGCAGGAGGGTACCTATCCGCTGCCCGAGGCGCAGCTCGACCGTTTCCTGCTGCAGATCGACGTGGACTATCCCGACCGCGACACCGAACGCGCCATCCTGCTGGCGACGACCGGGGTCGAGCAGGGCCGGGCCCATGCCGTCTTCGACGCCGAGGGGCTGGTCGCGGCGCAGGGGCTGATCCGGCGCATGCCGGTGGGCGAGACGGTACTGAACGCGATCCTGGACCTGGTGCGCGCGGCGCGTCCCGGCGCGCCCGAGGCGCCGGGCTGGATCGCCGAGACGCTGGTCTGGGGGCCGGGGCCGCGCGCGGCGCAGGCGCTGACGCTGGTCACGCGGGCGCGGGCGGCGCTGAACGGCCGCTTTGCGCCGACGCTCGACGATGTCGAGGCGATGGCCGCCCCGGTCCTGCGCCACCGCATGGCGCTGAGCTTTGCCGCCCGCGCCCGCGGCGAGACCATCGAGGGCGTGATCGCGCGCCTTCTGGGCGACCGGATGCGGGCGGCGGCGTGAAACCCCAGGCCGATCAGCTGCGCGCCGGCGCCGAGGCAGCCTCGGCCGCCCTGCCTGCGCTGATGCTGTCGGCCGAGCGGCTGGCGGCGGCGCTGGTGCCCGGCGCGCATGGCCAGCGCCGTGCCGGCATGGGCGAGGATTTCTGGCAATACCGTCCCGCCACCGCGGGCGACACGGCGCGCAGCATCGACTGGCGCCGCTCGGCCCGGTCGGATGCGCAATTCGTCCGCGACCGCGAGGCGCAGGTGGCGCAATCGGCGGCGATCTGGGTCTCGGCCGCGGCGGGCATGGATTATGCGGGCGGCGCGGACCGGCCCGGCAAGCGCGACCGTGCCAACCTGCTGGCGCTGGCGCTGGCCATGGCGCTGCTGGCCGGGGGCGAGCGCGTCGCCTTGGCCGGCCAGCCGCCGCGCCCCGGCCGGCTTCAGGCCGAGCGCCTGGCCGAGGCGCTGGTCGCGCGCCCGCTGCTCGACCGCGACGAGGACGCCCCCCCGGCCGAGGCCCTGCGTCCCGGCCAGCGCGTCGTCCTGTTCGACGATTTCCTGGGCGATCCGCAGCCGGTGCTGGACTACCTGGCCCGTGCCGCCGTCCTGGGGGTTCAGGGCGTGCTGATGCAGGTGCTGGACCCGGACGAGGACGGATTTCCCTGGCGCGGCGCGGTGCTGTTCCGCTCGGCCTCGGGGGCCTTGCGCCACGATACGCGCGACGCGGCCGGACTGCGCGCGGCCTATCTGGCGCGGCTGGCCGAGCGGCGGGCGCAACTGACGGGCGCCGCGCGCATGGCGGGCTGGCATTTCGGCATGCATGACACCGGCGCGGCGCCGTCGCAGGCGCTGCTGTGGCTCTGGTCGGTGCTGGAGGGCTGATGCTGCTGATCGGTCCCATCGGCTTCCTGACGCCCTGGATCCTGGCGGCGCTGGCGGCGCTGCCGGTGCTGTGGCTGATCCTGCGCGCCATGCCGCCCTCGCCCAGGCTGGTGCGGTTTCCAGGCACGCGGCTGCTGCTGGGGCTCAAGGATCCGCATCCGGTGGCGCGGCACACGCCATGGTGGCTGCTTCTGCTGCGGGTGCTGGCGATCGCGGCCTTGATCCTGGGCTTTGCCGGCCCGGTGTGGAAACCCTCGCCGGATCAGGCCGGGCAAGGGCCCCTGCTGGTCGTGATGGATGCCGGCTGGGCGGCGGCGCCCGACTGGCCGCAGCGCCAGGCCCGCGCCCTGCGGGCGCTGGACCGCGCCGCGGCGGCGGGACAGCCGGCGGCGCTGCTCGTGGCCAACGGCACCGCGACCGGCGCGCTGCCCTTCCTGCCCGCGACCGAGCTTGCGGCGCAGCTGCGCGCCCTGCGCCCGGCGGCATGGGAGACGCGCTATCCCCCCGATCCTCAGGCTGCGCTGGCCGAGGCCCCGGCGGGCCTGTCGGTGCTGTGGCTCAGCGACGGGCTGGACCATCCCGGCCGGGCGGAATGGCTGGCGGCGCTTTCCGGGCGCAGCAGCGTGACCGTGGTGCCGCCCGAAGGCGCGCAGCAGACGCTGGAACTGGTGGCGGGCGACCAGCCGGCGCTGCGGCTGCGCTCGACGGGGACCGCGGCGCCCGAGGTGCTGGCCATCGGTCTCGATCCGCAGGGCATGCCGCGCGAACTGGCGCGGCTGAAGCCCGGCGAGAGCGCGCAGGATCGCGGCGTGACCAGCTGGCTGGTGCCCATCGACCTGCCCTCGGAATTGCGCAACCGCATCACCCGCTTCGAGATCGAGGGCCAGGCTTCGGCCGGGGCGGTTCTGCTGGCCGACGATTCCCTGCGCCGGCGCAAGGTCGCGCTGGCGGGCGACGACCGCGCCGGCGAGGGGCAGCGCCTGCTGTCGCCCCTGCATTACCTGCGCCGGGCCCTGGCGCCGACCACCGACCTGATCGAGGGGGGCTGGGCGACGTTCTGCAGGCCGCGCCCGACGTGATCGTGCTGGCCGACCAGATCGGCCTGGCCGAGGAGCCGGACCTGCGCGAATGGGTCGAGGGCGGCGGGCTGCTGATCCGCTTTGCCGGGCCGCGCATGGCCGCCTCGGAACGGCTGGCCGAGGAGCCGTTGCTGCCGGTGCGGCTGCGCGCCGGCGGGCGCGATGTCGGCGGTGCCCTGGCCTGGGGCGAGCCGCGCAGCGTCGCACCCTTTGCCGCCGACGGGCCCTTCGCGGGGCTCTCGGTGCCGAACGATACGACCGTGCGCGCGCAACTCCTGGCCGAGCCGGCTCCGGACCTGGCCGACCGCAGCATCGCCCGGCTTTCGGACGGCACGCCGCTGGTGACGCGCACGGTTCTGGGGCAGGGGCAGCTGGTCCTGTTTCACACCACGGCAAACGCGGAATGGTCGAATCTGGCGATCTCGGGCCTGTTCGTCGAGATGCTGGACCGGCTGGTGCGCAGCGCACGGGCCAGCGCCGCCGCGCCCGAGGCGGACCGCGCCGAACAGCCCTTCTGGCTGCCGGAACTGGTGCTGGACGGTTTCGGCCGCACGACCGAGGCCGAGGGGTTGGCGCCGGTCGCCGCCGCCGATTTCGCGCGCGGCCCGGCGCCCGGCGCCCCGGCCGGGCTTTATCGCGGCGGCGAGCGGGTGGCGGCGCTGAACGCCGGCGGGCCGATGGCGCCGGCCGACTGGCCCGGCGCCCGTATCGAGCGCGGGGCGCAGGCGCCGGGCCTGGACCTGCGCGGCTGGCTGGTCGCGCTGGCGGCGGTCCTTTTTGCGCTGGATGCGCTGGGCAGCGCCTGGCTGGCACGCGGCAGGCAGGGGGCGATGGCATGAGATGGCTTTTGACCTTTGCCGCGCTGGTCTGGGCCGGCGCGCTTTGGGCCCAGGACGATCCCGCGGCCCCGCCCGATCCCCAATTGGTGCGCGCCGCCGACGAGGTGGCGCTGGCCTATGTCGTGACCGGCGATGCCGAGGTCGATGCCGCCTCCGAGGCCGGGCTGCGCGGCCTGTCCCATGTCCTGACCGCCCGCACCACGGTCGAGCCGGGCGCGCCCATCGGCATCGACCCGGAACGGGACGACCTGTCGCTGCTGACCTTTCTTTACTGGCCGGTGACCGAGGCGCAGGCCCCGCCCTCGCCCCAGGCCTATGTCCGGCTGAACCATTTCCTGCGCTCGGGCGGGATGATCCTTTTCGACACCCGCGACGGCGATATCGCGGGCCTGGGCGGGCCCGACGGCGGCGCCGCGCTTCAGGCGCTGGCGGCGCCCCTGGACATCCCGCCGCTGGCGCCGATCCCCGCCGATCACGTCATCACCCGCAGCTTCTACCTGCTCAGGGATTTTCCCGGCCGCTACCAGGGCCGCGAGGTCTGGGCCGAGGCGCCCCCCGCCGATGCCCAGGCGGCCGAGGGCGTGCCCTTCCGCAATCTCAACGACGGCGTCTCGCCGGTCATCATCGGCGGCAACGCCTGGGCCGAGGCCTGGGCGGTGGATGAGAACGGCCTGCCCATGTTCAGCATCGGCTCGGGCTTCGAGGGCGAGCGCCAGCGCGAGATGGCCTATCGTTTCGGCGTCAACCTGGTGATGTATGTGCTGACCGGGAACTACAAATCCGACCAGGTACACGTGCCCGCCCTGCTCGAGCGGCTGCGGCAGGAGGAGGTCGTGCAATGAGTGGCCTTGTCTTCGATCCGCTGCTGCCCTGGCCGCTGGTGGGCGGGCTGGCGGCGTTGGCGTTCCTGGTGGCACTGTGGTCGCTGTGGCGCGGCCTGCGCGGCTGGGCCTGGCGCGGCATCGCCGGGCTGGCGGCGGCGGCGGCGCTGGCCGGGCCGGCGCTGGAATCGGGCATCCGCCACAAGCTGTCGGACATCGTGGTCTTGCTCGACGACCGCAGCGCCAGCCAGTCCCTGCCGGGCCGCGCCGGACAGACCGATGCCGCCGTCGAGGAACTGACCCGCCAGCTTTCCGCGCTGCCCGATACCGAGATCCGCCGCGTGACCGTGGGCGACGACCCGGACGGCACCCAGATCGGCACCGCCCTGACCCGCGCGCTGGCCGCCGAGCCGCAGGCCCGCGTCGCCGGCGTGATCGCCGTCACCGACGGGCTGGCCCATGACGCGCCGATGGTCCCGGCTTCGGCCCCCGCGCCGGTGCATGTGCTGCTGACCGGGCAGGCGCAGGACTGGGACCGCCGGCTGGTGATCGAGGAGGCCCCGGCCTATGGGCTGATCGGCAAGCCCGTCACCATCCGCCTGCGCGTCGAGGACCAGGGCGCGGTCCCGCCCGAGGTGGCGCAGACCCCCGCCCGGCTGCGCATCCTGCTGGACGGAGAGGAGATGCGCGCGCTCGACCTGCCGCCGGGTGTGACGCTGGATCTGCCGGTGGTGCCGGAGCATGCCGGGCAGAACGTGGTTTCGATCGCATTCGACGCGCCCGAGGCCGAGGTACCGGAACTGACCGACCGCAACAATTCGGCCGCCCTGCAGATCCAGGGCGTGCGCGACCGGCTGCGGGTGCTGCTGGTCTCCGGCGCGCCGCACGCGGGCGAACGGACCTGGCGCAACCTGCTGAAATCGGATGCGAACGTGGACCTGATCCATTTCACCATCCTGCGGCCGCCGGACAAGATGGACGCGGTTCCCGTCGAGGAAATGTCGCTGATCGCCTTTCCGACCCAGGAGCTGTTCATGGAGCGGATCCGGGATTTCGACCTGATCATCTTCGACCGCTACCGGGTGCGCGGCATCCTGCTGCCGCAATATTACGACAACATCCGGCGCTATGTCGAAGAGGGCGGCGCCATCCTGGTCTCGGCGGGCCCCGAGATGTCCTCGGTCGAAAGCCTGAACCTGTCGCCCCTGGGCGCGATCCTGCCCGCGCGCCCCACCGGCCGGATCCATGACGAGCCCTTCCTGCCGCGCCTGACCGACGAGGGCCAGCGCCATCCCGTCACCGCCGGCCTGCCCGGCGCCCCGGCCGAGGGTGCGCAAAGCCATTGGGGCCGCTGGCTGCGCATGTCCCAGGTCATTCCCGGCCCGCGCGCCCAGGTGGTGTTGAGCGGCGCGCGGGACGAGCCGCTCTTGCTGCTCAGCCGGGTGGGCGAGGGGCGGGTGGCGATGCTGACCTCGGACCAGGTCTGGCTCTGGGGCCGCGGCTTCGAGGGCGGCGGGCCGCAGCTGGAACTGCTGCGCCGCATCGCGCATTGGTCGATGCAGGAGCCGGAACTGGAGGAGGAGGCGCTGCTGGCTGATGTCGGCCCCGGCCTGACGGTGACGATCACCCGCCGCACCATGAACGTGACCGCCGGCCCGGTGCGCATCACCCGCCCCGATGGCCAGACCGAGGAGGTCGCGCTGACCGAAGCCGGGCCGGGCCGCTTCACCGCGCGCTGGACGGCGCCGGGGCCGGGGCTCTACCGGCTGGCCGAGGGCGAGATCGGCCGGGTGCTGGCGCTTGGCCCCGCCGCGCCGCGGGAGTTCGAGGAAACCGTGGCCTCGGGCGCCGTGCTGGGCCCGCTGGCCGAGGCGACGCGGGGCGGGGTGCTGCGGTTTTCCGAGGGCATGCCCGGCCTGCGCACGGTGCGCGAAGGACGGCCGGCGCATGGCCGGGGTGTCGCGGGGCCCTGGATCGCCATCACGCCGCGCGAGGCGGCCTCGGTCAGCGGCATGACGCATCGCCCGCTGCTGCCCGGCTGGGCCTGGCTGGCGCTGATTGCCGGGCTGGCGCTGGCGGGCTGGCTGGCCGAGGGCCGCGGCGGGCTGCGCAGGGCCTGACACGGCGAAACTTGCCAAGTCCGCGCCCCGTTGCTAGGCAAATGAAAACATTCCAAGAGGACCGCATGGCCGCCGCCCCCAACGATGACCAGACCGCCTACATCCCGCCGACCGAAGTCGATCTGGCGATGATCAAGCGCATCTTGCCGCATCGCTATCCCTTCCTGCTGGTGGACCGCGTCCGCGACATCGTGCCGGGCGAAAGCTGCGTCGGCGTCAAGAACGTGACCTCGAACGAGCCGCATTTCGAGGGGCATTTCCCGCAGGAGCCGGTGATGCCCGGCGTGCTGATCATCGAGGCCATGGCGCAATCGGCCGCGGTGCTGGTCGGCGTCACGCTGGATCTCGCCGACAAGGGCATGGGCACCTATTTCATGTCGATCGACAAGTGCCGTTTCCGCCAGAAGGTCGTGCCGGGCGACGTGCTGGAACTGCACATGAAGACCCTGCGCGGCGGCGGCAAGATCTGGAAGTTCGAGGGCCGCGCCCTGGTCAACGGCCAGCTTGCCGCCGAGGCCGAGGTCATGGCCATGCTGAACCGTGGCGAGAATGGCTGAGACCCGCATCCATCCCTCGGCCGTCGTGGATCCCGCCGCGAGGATCGGCGAGGGATGCGAGATCGGCCCGTTCTGCGTTCTCGGCCCCGAGGTCAGCCTGGGCCGGGGCGTGGTGCTGAAATCGCATGTCGTGGTGGCGGGCGAGACCGCGATCGGCGACGAGACCACGGTCTTCCCCTTCGCCTCGCTGGGCGAGGTGCCGCAGGATCTGAAGTTCCGCGGCGAGCGCACGCGGCTGGAAATCGGCGCCCGCAACCGTATCCGCGAATATGTGACGATGAATCCCGGCACCGAGGGCGGCGGCGGCGTGACCCGCATCGGCGACGACGGGCTGTTCATGGCCGGCAGCCATGTCGCGCATGATTGCCGGCTCGGCGACCGGGTGATCCTGGTCAACAATGCCTCGGTCGCCGGGCATTGCGTGCTGGAGGACGACGTGATCGTCGGCGGGCTCTCTGGCGTGCATCAATGGGTGCGCATCGGCCGCGGCGCGATGATCGGCGCGGTGACGATGGTGACGGCCGACGTGATCCCCTTCGGCCTGGTGCAGGGGCCGCGCGGCCACCTGGACGGGCTGAACCTGGTGGGGCTGAAGCGCCGCGGCGCCTCGCGCGAGGAAATCCACGCGCTGCGCGACATGCTGGCGCATCTGGGCCGGGGCAGTTTCCGCGACACCGCCCGGCACCTTGCCGAGTCCGAGAACGGCCCGATGGTGCGCGAGGTGCTGGATTTTATCCTCGGCCCCTCGGACCGCAGCTTCCTGGCGCCCCATCCATGAGCCGCATCGCCCTGATCGCCGGCGAGGGCAACCTCGCCCCCGCCATTGCCGCGGCACTGGACCGGCCGCTGGTCTATGCGCTGGACAACCTGAAGCCGCAGGTCGAGGCTAGGCCCTTTCGCCTCGAACGGCTGGTGCCCTTTCTGGACGAACTGGCCGAGCAGGGCGTGACCCAGGCGGTATTCGCCGGCGCCATCCGACGCCCCAGGATCGAGCCCGAGCTTTTCGACCCCCGGACCCTGACCATCGTGCCGCGCATCCTGATGGGGATGCAGTCGGGCGACGACGCGGCGCTGCGCGCGGTCCTGGACGTTTTCGAGGAAGCCGGCATATCCATTTGCTCCGTCGATCAGATCCTTCCCGATCTCGTGCCGGGCGAAGGTGTTCTGACGGGCGAGCCGAGCCCGCGCGACCAGAAGGATGCCGCCCGCGCCGCCGAGATCGTCTCCGGCCTCGGCGCGCTGGATATCGGCCAGGGCGCGGTGGTGGCGCAAGGGCTCTGCCTTGCCGTCGAGGCGCTGCCGGGCACCCAGGCCATGCTGGAATTCGCGCGGCTGCACGCGGGCCTGAAGCCCGATCCCAACGGGCCGGGCGGCGTGCTCTACAAGGCGCCGAAACCCGGCCAGGACCGGCGCATCGACCTGCCGACCATCGGCCCCGACACCGTGACCCAGGCCGCCGAGGCCGGGCTTGCGGGGATCGCCTGGGAGGCGGGCAGCGTCATCCTGCTGGACAGGGCCGAGGCAATGCGCCGCGCCCAGGCGGCGGGACTGTTTCTCTGGGGGCGCGGATGACATGAGTATTTGGGCAACGGTGAAGCGAGCCTCTTTCACCGTTGCCCAAATACTCACGTGACGGTGCCGCGAAAGCGGCAGGAGGGTATTTGGGGAACGAAGAAGACCGGGGGATTTCTCTGTTCTTCAAATACCCATGTCGGGGCATGGCAAGCGGAGCGGCGCGATGAAATTCTTCCTGATCGCGGGCGAGCCTTCGGGCGACAATCTGGGCGGCGCCCTGATGGCTGGCTTGAAGCAGCTCGATCCGGGGGCTGCGTTCCTGGGCGTCGGCGGGTCCGCCATGGCGGCGCAGGGGCTCGAGAGCCGTTTCCCAATGGAAGAACTGAGCCTGATGGGCATCTGGGAGGTGCTACCGAAATACCGCGCGCTCAAGACCCGGATCGCCGAGACCGCCCGCGCCGTTGCCGAGGCCCGGCCCGATGCGCTGATCACCATCGACAGCCCGGATTTCTGCCTGCGCGTGGCGCGCCAGGCGCGGGCGCTGAACCCCGATCTGCGCACCATCCATTACGTTGCGCCCTCGGTCTGGGCCTGGCGGGCGGGACGGGCCCGGAAGATGGCCGAGGTGATCGACCATGTGCTGGCGATCCTGCCCTTCGAGCCGCCCTTGATGCAGGCCGCCGGCATGAGCTGCGATTTCGTCGGCCACCCCATCGCCGCCGAGCCGGTGGCGGGCGAGGCCGAGGCGGCGGGGTTTCGCGCCGCGAACGGCATCGCGCCGGATGCGCCGCTGGTCCTGTGCTTGCCGGGCTCGCGCCGGACCGAAGTGGGGCGCCTGGGCCCGCGCTTCGACGAGGCGCTGATCCGGCTGCGCGACCGGGTGCCCGAGATTCGCGTGGTGATCCCGACCGTGCGCGGCGTTTCGGGGCTGGTGCGCGACATGGCGCGGCGCTGGCCGACCGCGCCGGTGGTGGTCGAGCGTCCCGAGGAGAAGCGCGCGGCCTTCGCCGCTGCCGACCTGGCGCTGGCGGCCTCGGGCACGGTCAGCCTGGACCTGGCGGCCAACGACGTGCCCATGGTGATCGGCTATGACGTGGCGCCGCTCAGCCGGATGATCATCGGGCTGCTGCTGCGCACCGACACGGTGACGCTGGTCAACCTGGTCAGCGAGACCCGCGCCGTGCCGGAATACCTGGGCCGCAACTGCCAGCCGGGGCCGATGTCTCAGGCGCTGTTTCGGCTCATCGAGAATGGCGGTGAGCGGGCCGAGCAACTGGCGGCGATGGCGCTGACCATGCAGCGGCTGGGGCGCGGCGGCGAGGCTCCGGGCCTGCGCGCCGCGCGTTCGGTCCTGGCGGCGATCAGTTCTGCGCCGCGGTCACGATGATCTCGACCTTGTAGTCGGGCGTCGCCAGCGCCGATTCGCCGGTGGCGCGGGCCGGGGCGTGGCCGGGGGCCACCCAGGCGTCCCAGACGGCATTCATTTCGGCGAAATCGGCCATGTCGGCCAGCCAGACCTGCGCCGAGAGGATGCGGGTCTTGTCCGAGCCGCATTCCGCCAGCAGCCGGTCGATCTGGGCCAGTACCTCGCGGGTCTGCTCGGCTACGGGCTCGCCGGGCTTGCCGACCTGGCCGGCCAGGTAGACGGTGCCGTTATGGATGACCGCCTGGCTCATGCGGGGGCCGGTCTCGATGCGTTTGATCGCGGACATGGAAAATCCTTTCGGGTTGGGCTGGCGTCAGAAGAGCCGCCAGAAGAACAGCGCCGTCATGCCAAAGCCGATGGCCGCGATCAATGCCCGCAGCGCCGGAACCGGGATACGCCGCGCCACCGGCGCACCCAGATAGCCGCCCAGGATGGTGCCCAGGCTCATGACCGCAGCCGGCCACCAGGCGACCTGCCCGCCGGCCGCGAAGATCGCCAGCGAGATCACCGACAGCGCGAAGGACAGCCAGTTCTTCAGCCCGTTCATCTGGTTCAGCTGCGTCATGCCCCAAAGCGCGAACAGCGCCAGCAGCACGATGCCCAGCCCGCCGTTGAAATAGCCGCCATAGATGGCGACCGGCACCATGGTCCCGGCGCCGAAGGGCGCGACCGCATTGCGGTGCTGCGCCGCCCATTCCCGCACCTGCGCCCCCCAGATGAAGACCGAGGTCGCCGCCAGCAGCAGGAAGGGTACCAGCACCGCGAAGGCCTTGTTCGAGGAAACCAGCAGCAGGCAGGAGCCGACGATGCCTCCGGCCAGCGTCCAGAAGGTCAGGCGCAGCACCAGCGCCCGCTCGATCTGCGCGATCTCGCGGCGGAATCCCAGCGCGGCGGACAGATAGCCGGGCAGGGCGGCGACCGTGCTGGTGGCATTGGCCGAAACCACCGGCACGCCGCTGGCGACCAGCGCCGGGAAGGTGATGAAGGTGCCGCCCCCGGCGACGGCGTTCAGCATCCCGCCGAGAAAACCGGCGGCGAGCATCAGCAAGGTTTCGGTCATGCCGGACGGCTCCTGTTCGTGGTGGGCGCCCATGCTTAGCCTTGCAGGTCCGGGGCGTCCAGCCGTCCGCGGGGCCGGCGCTTTCGCTCAGAAGATGCCGGTCAGGTAAAGCAGGATGATGACGAAGATCGGAACGCCCAGAAGCCAGGCGATGATGCCTTTCATTATTTTCTCCCTTGCTGGCCGTAAGCGGAACGCGACCGGCGGGCGAGGGTTCCCGGTGCTGCCTTGCCCGGAAAAATCGCCCTTCGGCGGGAATGAACCGCGGCGCGGCGCGTAATCCCCTTGCAACCATCTGACGTTGCCCTGGATGAAAGGATAAAGTGCATGGCACCATTTCGCATGATTCTGACGGCGACCGCGTTCGCGGCGGCCCTTCCGGCCGCGGCTCTGGCGGATGACGACGACTTTCCCCGCTATTTCCACCGCGACGGGATCGAACGGCTGCTGCGTGGCCCAGACGGCTGGGCCTATCGCGGCTGGTGGCGCGACGACGACGACCGGCGCACCTTCCGCCATCGCGCATGGGACGATGACGACGACGATGATCGCCCGCGGCGGCGGCGGGGTCGCGACGACGATGACGATGACGACGACGATTGAGGAGGGGGCGAGCCCGCCCGATCCGCAGGCAAGGCCGGCCCCGGATGGGCCGGCCTTGTCTCGTCAACGCCCCCGCTGCATGAGGGCCGGTCGCGGAAAGTTTTCCGAAAATTTGCTAAAACATTGATATTATGCAATAATAAAAACGATGGATAAACACGTCTTTATCTTGCAATAAACGATAAACTCTGTCGTAATTACGGTCATGAGGCTCCCGCAAGCAGAGCAAGGAGGACAAGCATCATGACCCGCATCGTTCCCGCAACCGACAATCCGACGGCCGGTGGCCGGTCGATTTGCGCTCGCGGCGCGCAGGGCTCCCGGTGCAGGAGGGCAGGTCCGGCGGCGCCGGGATTGCGGCGCATCGCGGCGATCGTGGTCAGCCTGGTCGGGCTGGGACTGGCCGGTCCGGGCCATGCCGACAACAGCCTGCTGAATGTCAGCTATGACCCGACGCGCGAGCTTTACCGCGAGGTGAACGCCGCCTTCGCCGCGAAATGGCAGGCCGAAGGGCATGCCGCGCCGACCATCGAGACCTCGCATGGCGGTTCGGGCGCGCAGGCGCGCTCGGTGATCGACGGGCTCAAGGCGCAGGTGGTGACGCTGGCGCTGGCCTCGGATATCGACCAGATCGCGTCCCGCGGCCTGTTGCCCGAGGATTGGCAGTCGCGCCTGCCCCATAACAGCGCGCCCTATACCTCGACCATCGTCTTCCTGGTGCGCGAGGGCAATCCCAAGGGCATCCAGGATTGGGGCGACCTGGTCAAGGAGGGCGTCGAGGTCATCACCCCGAACCCCAAGACCAGCGGCGGGGCGCGCTGGAACTATCTGGCTGCCTGGGCCTGGGCGCAGAAGAACGGCCAGGACCCCAAGGGTTTCGTGACCGAACTGTTCAAGCATGTCCCGGTGCTCGACAGCGGCGCGCGCGGCTCGACCACCACCTTCACCCAGCGCGAGATCGGCGACGTGCTGCTGGCCTGGGAGAACGAGGCCTATCTGGCGCTGAACGAGCTGGGCGAGGACCGGTTCGACATCGTCGTGCCCTCGGTCTCGATCCTGGCCGAGCCGCCGGTCGCCATCGTGGACAAGAACATCGCCGATGACGAGCAGAAGGCGCTGGCCGATGCCTATCTGGCCTTCCTCTATTCGCCCGAGGGGCAGGCGCTGGCCTACAAGCACTATTACCGCGCCTGGGACGACAGCGCCGCCAATCCCGAGGACGTGGCGCGCTTTCCGCAACTCGATCTGGTGACCATCGCCGATTTCGGCGGCTGGAAACAGGCCCAGCCCGAACATTTCGGCGATGGCGGCACCTTCGACCAGATCTATTCGGGGCAATGACCGATGGCGCTGGCGTTCCGCTTGCAGAAATCCCCCATGCCGGGCTTCGGCCTCGGCATGGGCATCACCCTGGCCATGCTGTCGCTGATCGTCATCCTGCCGGTCGGCGCGCTGCTGGCCCGCGGCATCAGCTATGGGCCCGAGGCGGTCTGGGCCACGATCAACACGCCGCGGGTCTGGGCGGCGCTGTATCTGTCCTTCCGCCTGGCCTTCCTGGCCGCGCTGGTCAACCTGGTCTTCGGCACGCTGCTGGCCTGGGTGCTGGCGCGCTATGACTTTCCGGGCCGGCGGCTGGTCGATGCGCTGGTCGACCTGCCCTTTGCCCTGCCGACGGCGGTGGCGGGCATCGCGCTGACCGCGCTTTACGCGCCGAACGGCGTCTTCGGCAGCATCGTCCGCGATCTGGGCGGCAAGATCGCCTATACGCAATGGGGCATCCTGATCGCGCTGATCTTCGTCGGCCTGCCCTTCGTCACCCGCACCGTGCAGCCGGTGATCGCCGAGATCGAGCAGGAGGTCGAGGAAGCCTCGGCCACGCTGGGGGCGGGGCGGTTCCACACCCTGCGCCGGGTGATCCTGCCCCTGCTGCTGCCTGCGGCGCTGACCGGATTCGCGCTGTCGCTGGCGCGCGCGGTCGGCGAATACGGCTCGGTCATCTTCATCGCCGGCAACCTGCCGATGAAGACCGAGATCGCGCCGCTCTTGATCGTCATCAAGCTTGAAGAGTTCGACTATGACGGCGCGGCTGCCATCGGCATCGCCATGCTGCTGATCTCCTTCGCCATGCTGCTGGCGATCAACCTGATCCAGATCTGGAGCCGGCGGAGGATCGGCCATGTTTGACAACGCCCTGCACGCCGCCGGCGGCGAGAAAACCGCGCAATGGCGCCCGGTGGCCGAGGAAAGCCGGCCGGTACGCATCCTGCTGATCGCCCTGGCACTCGGCGGGCTGGCCGTCCTGGTGGTGGCGCCGTTGGCCGTGGTCTTTGCCGAGGCCCTTGCACGCGGCGCGGGACAGGCGCTCGCCTCTCTGGCCCGGCCCGAGGCGACCTCGGCCATCCGGCTGACGCTGATCGTCGCGGCGATCTCGGTGCCGGTGAATGCGGTCTTCGGCATCGCCGCCGCCTGGACGATCACCAAGTTCGACTTTCGCGGCAAGGCTTTCCTCATCACCCTGATCGACCTGCCGTTTTCCGTCTCGCCGGTGGTGGCGGGGCTGGCGCTGGTGCTCTTGTTCGGCACCAACAGCCTGATCGGCGGCTGGCTGGTCGCCAGCGGCCTGCCTGTCATCTTCGCCCTGCCGGGGATCGTGCTGGCCTCGATCTTCGTCACCTTCCCCTTCGTGGCGCGCGAGCTGATCCCGGTGATGATCGAACAGGGCCGCGCCGAGGAAGAGGCGGCGCTGACGCTGGGTGCCTCGGGCTGGCGCATCTTCCTGACCGTGACGCTGCCCAATATCAAATGGGCGCTGCTTTACGGCGTGCTGCTGTGCAATGCCCGCGCCATGGGCGAGTTCGGCGCCGTCGCGGTGGTCTCGGGCAAGATCCGCGGCCAGACCGCCACCATGCCGATCACCATCGAGATGCTCTACAACGAATATCTTTCGGTCGCCGCCTTCAGCTTGGCCGCGGTGCTGGCCCTGCTTGGCCTGCTGACGCTGGCGCTCAAGACCGTGCTGGAATGGCGCCATGCCGACCAGCTTGCCGCAACGCGCCGCCATTGAGGTGTCCCATGCATATCGAGATCGACGAAATCGCCAAGAGCTTCGGTGCAACCACCGCGCTGCACCCGGTCAGCCTGGCCATCCCCTCGGGGGCGCTGGTGGCGCTCTTGGGGCCCTCCGGCTCGGGCAAGACCACGCTTCTGCGCATCCTGGGCGGGCTGGAGTTCCCGACTTCGGGCCGGGTGCTTTTCGACGGGCAGGATGCGACCGGGCTGACGGTGCAGGAACGCCGCGCCGGCTTCGTCTTCCAGAGCTATGCGCTGTTTAGGCACATGACCGTGTTCGAGAACATCGCCTATGGGCTGCGCGCCCGGCCCCGCCGCTCGCGCCCCAACCGGGCCGAGATCGGGCGCCGCGTGACCCGGCTTCTGGACCTGATCCAGTTGCCGCAGATCGGCGGGCGCTTTCCCAGCCAGCTGTCGGGTGGCCAGCGCCAGCGCGTGGCATTGGCCCGCGCGCTGGCCATCGAGCCGCGGATGCTGCTCTTGGACGAGCCCTTCGGCGCGCTGGATGCCCGCGTGCGCAAGGAACTGCGCCAAGGCCTGCGCGAGATCCACGACAGCACCGGCCTGACCACGGTTTTCGTCACCCACGACCAGGACGAGGCGATGGAACTGGCGGACCTGGTGGTGGTGATGTCGATGGGCCGGATCGAGCAGGTCGGCCGCCCGCAGGACATCCGCGCCCGCCCGGCGACGCCCTTCGTGCGCGAGTTCATCGACGCCTGACGCGGCGATGCGGCGTGCGCGCCCTTAGTCGATCGGGTATTCGTATTGCCGCAGGAAGCGCCAGATGTTGCGGTTCAGCTGCGACAGCAACTCCAGATCCTGGTCCAGCCGCAGCATCTCGTCGTTGCCCAGGGTCTGCTTGCGGCCCATGTGGATGCGGTCGCGCCGGTCGGCGATCCGCATCAGGATGGTCGAGACCGAGCCGTCCTCTTGAAACGACCAGATGCTGTGGTTGTAGCGGTGCCGGACGGCGGACAGCCTGGCAAAGCGGGCTGTCAGCTCCAGCAGTTCCTGCTGCTCCTGCCCGGCGGGCAGGCGCAGTTTCGCAAGACGCTCGACCATCTCGATGCGGCCGCGCGTCGAGGAGACCGACAGAAAGACCACCACCGCCGCGCTCTTGTCCATCCCGGTCAGCCCGGCGAGCATGTGGATCAGCAGGCTTTCGGTATTGCTCCAGGCGTAGTTGAGCCGCCCGACCCGCAGCAACACCGCATCGAGGTCGGGCTCGGCCGCGCCGGTCCCGGCGGGCGCCCCCGGCGCGGTCATGATCCCAATGCGCGATAACGCATGGCGGCTTCGGTGCGGTTGTGGGCGCCCAGCCGCAGGCTGGCATTGCGCAGGTGCAGCTTGACCGTATGGACCGACAGGCCAAGGCTGGATGCGATCCGTTTGTTGGACTGGCCGTCGGCGACCAGGCGCAGCACGTCCTGCTGGCGCTGGGTCAGGCCAAGCTCGTCCGGGACCGCGGCCGGCATCGCGACCCCGGCCGAGGAAATGATCTCGGGAAAGATGTAATTGCCGCCATGGGCGACCAGCTTGATCACGGAAAGCCATACGTCCAGCCGGACGTTCAGCGGCAGGATGCTGGCTGCGCGCCGCCGCAGCGTGGCATCCTCGTAGCAGGCCCGGCCGAAGGCGCCGGTGCAAAAGGCGATGGCCAGCGCCACGTCGTTCAGGCCCAGCAGATAGGTGCGATCCTCCTCTGACAATCCGCGCATCGTCGGTTCGTCCAGAACCAGCAGCGTCGGCCATTCGCCGGTCAGTTCGGACAGGCTGCGAAAGTCGTCGAAGGATAGTGCAGCCGCCACGGTGATATGTCCCAGCTCCTGGCTGGTCACCGAAATCAGGCTGTGGGAAAAATTGCATTGTGTTCCGACAAAGAGAACCTCTGCCGTTCCACGCGCAGGCCGGTCAGACAGCGTACGGATTTCACTGGATACGCCATCGCAAGATGCCATGTTCATGTCATTCCTACCTTCTTGCGTATGGTTTTACTCCCCCGTCCCGGCCAGCCCTCCCAGGCCGACCGGACAGTTCAGCCTAGCAAGTTTTCGCCCGTCCTCAAAGGGAAGAGCGAGGGATAAGTTCAAGAATCACCACAACTTAGTTGTAAGTTCATCGGGCCGCTCCATCCAGGGTAGAGGCCCGCATCCGCACCTGTCCCTTTGGTGAGGACAGCCGGGGCCGGGTGCCGTGCCCCTGGCGAAAGGGATTAACCCGTTCGGGCGATCCGGAGAGGATGCGGTGCCGCCTGGCCATAGGCCCAAAGCGGATTCTTCGGGTATTCGGCCAGCCCCCCGCTAGCCTTTTCGTGCAGCTAGGCCGAATCGCTGAGCGAGGCGTAGCCTTCTTCAAGGTCGGCGATCCGGGGCAGTTCCGGGGCCGGTCGGACGGGGCCGCGCAAGGTGGTGTGCGGTTGTCCGTATCAGCAGCAGGACGGAAACGGTCGTGCCGTCGTGACGGTGGGCATTCGCCCGGCGACCGCAACCGGCTTGCCTTCATCCACCGCAACCGGGCGGGCAGGCGTGCTTGTGAAGGATCTGGCCGCATCTCCCCCGCCTCTAGAGGAGGAAATGACGATGGTTGGCAGCCGCAACATGAATCTCTTCGCCTGGCCGATCAACAACCAGGATCAGGACCAGGACCAGGATCAAGGCCAGGATCAAGGTCAGGGCCAGGGTCAGGGCCAGTTGAACAAGCAGGCCCAGGGCCAGGATCAGGACCAGGGTCAAGGCCAGGATCAGGGTCAGGACCAAGGCCAGGGGCAGCATCAGAGCCAGAGCAACGCGAACGAAAACGCGAATGCCAATGCCAATGCGAACAGCAGCGCCTCGGAGACGCTTGCCTATAACGCTGCCGGCAACGTGGCAGGCAACCTGGCCGGCAATGCCGCCAAGAACAAGGCCGACAACGATGCCAGCAACGATGCGCGCAACGACGCCAACAACGACGCGCGCAACGATGCGACGAACGACGCCTACAACAAGGCGGTGAACACGGCCTATAACAACACCGATGTCGAGACCAACGTCTCGACCAATGTCAGCGTGGGCCTTGATCTGAATGGATGGCAGCCGACCGACAACGATTATGCCGACATCGACCTGAACAACGCGCATGGCAGCATGGGCGATCTTCTGGTCAATCGCGACGGCAATATCAGCATCGGCACCGATGACATCAATATCGAGAACGTGCTGAACCATGCCTTGAACGGCGGCGGCGCCGACGTGGGCATCATCATCCCGCAATCCGGGACGATGAACGACCAGGATGACCTGAGCGATGCCAATGTCTCCAACAATGCCGACTTCAACCAGAACGGCAGCGTCTATGGCGGCACGGCCACGGCCGAGCGCGGCATTGATGCCGGCAGCGAAGGTGGCCGGGGCGGCAGCGGCGGCAGCGCCGACGGCGGTTCGGGCGATGCGGATGCCGATGGCGGCAAGGCCATGGCCTCGGGCAGCCATTCCGATGGCGGCAACGGCGGCAAGGCCGCGGCCTGGGGCGGCGACGGCGACGGCGGCGGGGCGCTTGGGCTTGGCGTAGGCGCCGGCAAGGGCGGTTCGGCCGATGGCGGCGACGCGGCGGGCCTGGGTGCCGGCATCGGTGCCGGGCTCAGCGGTGACGCAAGCGGCGGCGATGCCGGGGCCGGCAGTCTGGCAGCTGCGCTGGGTGCCGGTGCCGGCGGGCCCGGCGGCTCTGGCGGCGCCGGCGGCGCGGGCGGCGGCACCGGCTCGGCCGATGCCGGTCCGACCGGCGCGCTTGGCCTGGGCCTGGTCGGCGTGGGCGTCAACAACGACAGCGGCAATGGCGGCGACACCGGCAACGGCGGCGACGGTGCCGACGGTGGCGCGGGCGGCGCGGGCGGCATCGGTGCCGGTATCGGTGCGGCGCTTTCCGCAGCGGCGGCCATGGCCGGCGACGCGACCTCGGGCGATGCCGGCGGCGCGGGCTTCGGCGCGGCCCTGTCGGCGGCCGGCAACGGCGGCCGTGCGGATGGCACGGGCGAAGGCTATGGCGATGCCACTGGCGGCAACGGCATGGGCGGCGCGGCCAATGGCACCACCGGCGGCGCCGGCGGCGCGGCCAGCTCGACCGGCGGCTATGCCCTGGGCGGCAACGGCATGAACACCAGCAGCGGCAATGGCGGTGCCGGCGGCCAGGTGATGTCGGGCGACGGTGGCTATGCTCATGCCGGCACCTGGGGGTCGAACAATGGCGATGACGGCTATGTCAACGGCTACTCGACCGCCTCGGCCGACTCGATCCTGGATACCACGGCGTTCAACCAGAGCATCGTGATGGGCGCGAACGTGCTGGGCAACACCGTCGACATGACCGTGGTCGGCGGCGATCTCAGCTCGACCGTGGTCGGCCAGGACGACCTGGGCTGACGGGCCCCGTGACGAACTGCCTGCGCAGGGTCTTCCTGCGCAGGTTTCCGTTTAATTGATTTCCCTCGGCCTAGCCGGAATTGTTTTATCGAGGAAGGTGGCAGACATGCTGGTGATCGACGCGACAGAAGAAGCGATCTGGCACTTCATCGGAGTTTTTCACCTCGCGGAAGAACATGGACGGATGCGGATCGAATATGATCGGCTGACGGCCAAGAAGGTCGCTCCCGACCTTGGTCCGGTCGATGCGATCCAGCAATGGGCCGGCCATCCCTATCAGCCGCTCGATTACCAGCCCGATATCCGCTATGTGCCCCCCTATCGCCCCGGCGAGGGGCTTTCGGCCGATCCGGCGCCGCCCGTCCTGGCGCTGGACCACCATTTCCCGCGGTCCTCGGTCTCGCCCGAGGGGATGTCCGCCAACAGGCCCGATGCCGCGGTGCCCTGGACTGCCAAGCCGCCGGGCGGGGTGGTGACGCCGGTGCCGGAATGGGTTCTGCCCGTGCCCGGTTCCGTCGCCGTCATCGTGGTCCAGAAGACGCGGCTGGCCGATGGCGACCGGGTGAATGCCGATACCATGCGCGAGGGGCTGGTCGATCAGCACCTGCTGGCGGCGCGGCTGGAGGCGCTGGCGGCGCAGGCCGAGCAGCTGGGCCTTGCCCTGCCGGTGGCGATGCCCGCCGACGAGCCCGCCTTCCGCCTGATCGCCGAGACCTTCCGCCAGACCGACCTGCCCGAAACCGAGCTTGCCGGCGCCGAGATCCATGCGCGCCAGGGCGCCGATGTCGAGGGCCAGTACCAGAACGGCGTCAAGGTCGATGCCCGCCCCGACATCGACGCGCTCATGCCCGCCTATCGCAAGGAGGTGGCGGCCGAGCAGGCGCGCGAGGCGCAGGAAGGCGCCCCGGTCACAAGCCGCGACGGGCCGAGCTCGGCCGGCCCCACCAACGTTTCCGGCCCCGGCGTGACCGGGCAAGGCCATGACCTGGTCCTGGGCAACAACACGCTGATCAACCAGGTCACGATCCATTCCGCCGCGGTGACGGCGCCGGTGGTCGCCGTGGCGGGGGGCGTCTATAGCTACAACCTCATCAGCCAGACCAATGTCTGGAGCGATTCGGACGTGCTGGGCGGCCTCTCGGCCGCCGCGCAGGGCCAGGCCACAAGTCCGACGCTGGGGCTGAACTTCGCCAGCTACACCAGCTTCTCGAACCCGATGCTGGTGCCGCAGGGCGACGACGATGCGCCGCAATACTGGGTGACGGCGACGCTGGAGGGCAGCCTCATCAGCATGAACTGGATCGAGCAGTTCAATCTGATGTCGGATAACGACATCGCCTCGATCACGCTTCAGGCGAACAAGACCCTGCTGCTGATGGGCGAGAACGGCGCGCTGAACCACGTCTCGCTGCTGGAACTGGGGATGAGCTACGATCTCATCATCGTCGATGGGCAGGTCATCAACCTGAACGCGATCCTGCAGACCAACGTGCTGCTGGACGACGACCGCATCATGGTCAGCGATGGCCATGGCGGCAGGATCAGCTCGGGCGACAATCTGCTGATCAACGATGCGACCATCCATCAGGTCGGCCTGGCGGGGGTGGTCGCGGCCGGCGCGGACCATGCCGCGATGCTGGCGGGGGCGGCGGCGGGCGATGTCAGCCTGCCGCAATCGGTGCTGAACGACCCCGCCTTCCAGGGCCTGGACCTGGTGCGGGTGCTGCATATCAAGGGCGACATGGTTTCGTTGAACCTGGTGCGGCAGACCAACGTGCTGGGCGATGCCGACCAGATCGAGGTCTATCGCGACGACCTTTTGCAGGCAGGGGGCGAGATCAGCGTCGTCACCGGCTCGAACCTGCTGGTGAACGCGGCGGTGATCGCCGAGTTCGGCGTCGATGCCACGATCTATTCCGGCGGCGAGCATTATTCCGACGCGCTGCTGCACCAGGCCGAACTGGTCGCAACCCACGATCCGCTGATGCCCACCCCGCCGCCCGGCCTGGCCAGCGAGGCGGTGCTTTTCCTGGCCGAGGGGATGCTCGGCGACGATGCCGGCGACGGTGATTTCGTGCCGATCGGCACGAATGCCGATGTGCCCGCCGACATCATGCAAACGGTGCTGGCATGATCCGATCCGACAAGACCAGCGAGCGGCTGGTGCTCGAACCCGAGATGTGCGTCGATTGGCAGGGGAAGGGCAAGTCCCGCCCGCCGGCATCCAAGCCCATGGGCACCGGCCCCACCATCGAGCGGCAGGCCGGGCGCATTCCCCCGGCGCCCGCCACGGCGCAGCCAAAGGGCGGCTCTGCCTTCCACAAGCGGGTGTCCGAGCCCGATATCGCCGGGGCGCTGGGGGCGACGATCCGCCGGATCTGGGCCAATATCCTGGGGGTGCTGCTGTTCAGCGGCGTCTCGAACATGCTGGTGCTGGCAATCCCGATCTATCTGTTCCAGATCTCGGACCGGGTGCTGACCAGCCGCTCGATCGACACGCTGGTCATGCTGACGGTGGTGATCATCGGCGCCGTGCTGCTGCAGGTGGTGTTCGACGCCATCCGGCGCGGCATGCTGCTGCGCAGCTCGGTCGACATCTCGGCCCGGCTGGGCGCGCCGATCCTGTCGGCGGCGGCGCGGGCCTCGCTGCAAAGCGCCGGGCAGGAATACCAGACGCTGGGCGATCTGCAGCAGGTGCGCAGCTTCCTGGTCTCGGGGACGCTGCTGTCGCTGCTGGACCTGCCCTTTGCGCCGCTGTTCATCCTGGCGATCTTCCTGGTCCATCCGCATCTGGGCCTGATGGTGCTGACCACGGCCGTGCTGCTGATGGCCATCGCGATGATGAACCAGCGCGCCACCGCGAAATCCTTTGCCGAGGCGAACCGGCATCTCAGCCGCGCCAACCTGCACCTGGATTCGATGATGCGCAATTCGCAGATCATCAACGCGTTGGCGATGATCCCCGAGGCCGTGACCATCTGGGGCCGCGACGCCGCCAGCTCGATGACGGCGCAGGTGCGGGCCCAGGACCGCAACATCGCCTTCGCCGGTGCCTCGCGCGCGGTGCGGCTGCTGACGCAGGTGGGACTGCTGGGCTGGGGCGCCTATCTGGCGCTGCGCGGCGAGATCACCGGCGGCATGGTCATTGCCGCCTCGATCATCGCCGGCCGCGCGCTGGCCCCCATCGAGGGCGCCATCGAGGGCTGGAACCACGTGCTTCTGTCGCGCGCCGCCTATGGCCGCATCTCGGCGCTGCTGAAATCCTCGCCGCTGAACCAGCAGCGGCTGAGGCTGCCCCATCCCGAGGGCCGCCTGGATGTCGAGCGGCTGCTTTACGTGCCGAACGGGACCAAGCGGGTGGTGCTGAACGCCATCACCTTTTCGCTGAACCCCGGCGCCTCGCTGGCCATCGTCGGCAATTCCGGCGCCGGCAAGACGACGCTGGGCAAGATGCTGGTCGGCTCGATCCTGCCCACTTCGGGCAGCGTGCGGCTGGACCTGATGGACCTGCGCAACTGGGACCAGCGCCAGCTGGGCCAGTGCATCGGCTATCTGCCGCAGGACGTGCAGCTGTTCCCCGGCACCATCAAGGACAATATCGCCCGCATGCGGCCCGACGCCCGCGACGAAGAAATCTACCAGGCCGCGGTGCTGGCCGATGTCCATGACATGATCGCCAAGTTGCCCGAAGGCTATGAGACCATCGTGGCCGCCGACGGATCGCCGCTGTCGGGCGGGCAGAAGCAGCGCATCGGCCTGGCGCGGGCGTTTTTCGGCAGCCCCCGCCTGGTGGTGCTGGACGAGCCGAACTCGAACCTGGACACGGCGGGGGACCGCGCGCTGTCCAGGGCGATGGCGCTGGCCAAGAAGGACGGGATCACCATGATCGTCGTGACCCAGAAATACCAGCTGCTCCAGGACGTGGACAATATCATGCTGCTGGCCGACGGGCAGATCGCCGCCTTCGGTGCGCGCGATCAGATGCTGGAGCGGCTGGCGAGCCGCAAGCCGCCGGGCAACCAGCCCCCCGCCATGGCCCCGCAGCCGCAGGCAGCCCAGCCGCAGCCGCAGGCCGCGCCGGGCAATCGGGCCGCGACCCCCCCTGCGCCGGAGGCAGGCCAATGACCAGCAGATCCGACCCCGATGGCCTCTATGACCGGGTGCCCCGCTCGGTGACGCGGCACCTGGTCTTTGGCATCGCCCTGCTGGTGCTGTCCCTGGGCGGGTTCGGCACCTGGGCGTTCCGGGCGCCGCTTGCGGCGGCGGTGATGGCGCCGGGCAGTTTCGTCGCCACCGGCCGCAACAAGATCGTCCAGCACCTGGAAGGCGGCATTATCCGCGAGATCCTGGTCGACGAGGGCGAGGAGGTGGTCGAGGGCCAGGTGCTGATCCAGCTCGACCGTACCGCCGCCATCGCCAACCGGCGCGAGCTGGAATTGCGCCGCGCCCGGCTCGAGGCGATCAGCGCCCGGCTGCGGGCGGAATATGAAGGGGCCGAGGTGCTGGTCTTCGACGGCTTCCTGCAGGAACATCAGGACGAGCCCAGCTTTGCCGCCATCATGGCCGAGCAGCAGGCAGCCTTTCGCGCCGCCCGCGCCCGGCTGGATGGCGAGATCATCCTGCTGCAAAGCAACATCGCTGCCAGCCGTTCGCGCATCCAGGGCTACGAGGGGCAGCTGGCCGCCATCGAGACCCAGCTTGCCTTGCTGCGCGAGGACCACGGCGCCCGAGACACGCTCTTGCAGCGCGGGCTGGTGCGGCGCAGCGATGTCAACGTCCTGGCACGGGCCATCGCCGATGCCGTGGGCGAGGCCGGCCGCATCACGGCGCTGATCGCCGAGACGGAAGAGGCCATGCGCAAGGCCGAAAGCGAGATCGAGCAGGCCCTGACCCAGCACAAGCAGGCCGCGCTGAACGAAAGCCAGGGCATCGAGGCCGAGCTGGACAGCGTCCGCGAGCAATCGATGAAGGCGCAGGACGTGCTGGAGCGCGCCTATATCACCGCGCCGGTGTCGGGCACCATCGTGCGCATGCATTACCATACGCCCGGCGGCGTGATCGAGGCGGGCAAGCCGATCCTGGAAATCCTGCCGCAGGATGCGCCGCTGATCATCGAGACCTATGTCGCGCGCACCGACATCGACGAGATCGAGATCGGCCAGAAGGCGGCGGTGCGGCTGACCTCGCTGAACCAGCGCACCACCCCGGTGCTTCAGGGCCACCTGGTCTATGTCTCGGCCGATGCGCTGACCACGCAGGCCGAAGGCATCCAGCGCGAGGTCTATGTGGTGCGCATCGACCTGCCGCCCTCGGAGCTTGGGCGGGTGCATGGCTTCCGGCCGACGCCGGGGATGCCGGCGGAGGTCATGATCGAGACCTCGGCCCGGACCTTTGCGCAATATCTGGTCAAGCCGATCGAAGACAGCCTGTCGCGGGCCTTCCGCGAGAACTAGGGCCGGCGGCGCGGCAGGCCGATCCTTGCCGCCGGTTTGGCGATTTGCGGTGCTGCACCCGCCCTTTCCTTGAAAGGAAAGGATAATTTTTCGCCTTGCAGCCGGGTTTTCGCTGTCGCCCTTGCCGGTCGGGCCGGCGGCGGGCCGAGCTGGGGATTGCCCCTTGCCCGGCCTGCGGCTATCGCAGGCAAAAAGGGGTCCGGCAATCATGAGCTTCAACACCTTCGGTCGCGTCTTCACCTTCACCACCTGGGGCGAAAGCCATGGCCCGGCGCTGGGCGTCACGGTGGACGGCTGCCCGCCCGGCGTGGCGCTGGACGAGGGCTGGATCCAGCAATTCCTGGACCGCCGCCGGCCCGGCAGCTCGAAATTCACCACCCAGCGGCAGGAGCCGGACCGGGTGCGCATCCTGTCGGGGGTGTTCGAGGGCAAGACCACCGGCACGCCGATCCAGCTGATGATCGAGAACACCGACCAGCGCAGCAAGGATTACGGCGAGATCGCCCAGGCCTTCCGCCCCGGCCATGCCGATATCGCCTATCACCTGAAATACGGCATCCGCGACTATCGCGGCGGCGGGCGTTCCAGCGCGCGCGAGACGGCGGCGCGGGTCGCGGCGGGCGGCGTCGCGCAGGCGGTGCTGCGCGAACTGGCGCCGGGGCTGCGGATCACCGGCTACATGGTGCAGATGGGCGAATTGCACCTGGAGCGGGCGAATTTCGACGCGGCCGAGATCGGCAGGAACCCGTTCTTCCTGCCCGATGCCGCGGCCGTGCCGGCCTGGGAGGATTACCTCAACGCCACCCGCAAGGCGCAGGACAGCGTCGGCGCCGCCGTCGAGGTGCTGGTCCAGGGCTGCCCGCCCGGCCTCGGCGCGCCGGTCTATGCCAAGCTGGACACCGACCTGGCCGCCGCGATGATGTCGATCAATGCGGTGAAGGGGGTCGAGATCGGCGAGGGCATGGCGGCGGCCGCGCTGACCGGAACCGCCAATGCCGACGAGATCCGCATGGGCAACGACGGGCCGCGTTTCCTGTCGAACCATGCCGGGGGCATCCTGGGCGGCATCTCGACCGGGCAGGACATCGTGGTGCGATTCGCCGTCAAGCCGACCAGTTCGATCCTGACCCCGCGCCGCACCATCAACCAGAAGGGCGAGGAGATCGAGCTGATCACCAAGGGCCGCCACGATCCCTGCGTCGGCATCCGCGCCGTGCCCATCGCCGAGGCCATGGCCGCCTGCGTGATCCTGGACCACCTGCTGCTCGACCGGGCGCAGACCGGCGGCCAGCGCGGCCGCATCGGCTAGGCAGGGCGCGGATGCGCGGGGCAGGCAAGGGGAACGCCGTTCCCCTCTTGTCCCGCTGCGCGGGCCAATTCACCCCATGGGGTATTTGGAAAACGGAGAAAGCCGGATCGTGGCGGGCTGCGCCTTTCATTGTTTTGCAAATACTCCCCCCTGATTGTTACGAAACTGACACATTCCTTTCGCATAACCGTCGCATCGCCGTTCTAGAGAGCGGGCAGGCCGCAACGGCCCCATGGAAATGTCAGGAGTGATCCTATGAAATCCGCGAAATTCACCGTGTCGGCGCTGGCCCTGATCGCCGCCTCGGCCACCGCCGCCACCGCGCGCGACCAGATCCAGGTCTCGGGCTCGTCCACGGTGCTGCCCTATTCGACCATCGTGGCCGAGGCCTTTGGCGAGAACACCGATTTCCCGACCCCGGTGGTCGAATCGGGCGGCTCCTCGGCCGGGCTGAAGAAATTCTGCGAGGGCGTGGGCGAGAACACCATCGACATCGCCAATGCCAGCCGCCCGATCAAGGATAGCGAGATCGAGGCCTGCAAGGCCGCCGGCGTGACCGAGATCATGGAGGTCCGCATCGGCTATGACGGCATCGTCTTTGCCAGCGACATCGCCGGCAACGACTTCGCCTTCACTCCGGCCGACTGGTTCAATGCGCTGGCTGCCGAAGTCGTGGTCGACGGCAAGGTCGTTCCGAACCCCCATACCAAGTGGAGCGACATCCGCGCCGAGCTGCCCGACCAGGAGATCCTGGCCTTCGTGCCCGGCACCAAGCACGGCACCCGCGAGGTCTTCGAGGAGAAGGTGATCGCCGCGGGCTGCGAGGAATCGGGCGCCGCCGAGGTGCTGAAGGCCGAGAAGGGCGAGGACGAGGGCGAAGCGGCCTGCATGGCGCTGCGCACCGATGGCAAGTCCATCGACATCGACGGCGACTATACCGAGACCCTGGCCCGCATCCAGTCGGCCAAGAACGGCATCGGCGTCTTCGGCCTGTCCTTTTATGAGAACAATACCGACAAGCTGAAGGTCGCGACCATCGCCGGCGTCACCCCCTCGACCGAGACCATCGCCGCGGGCGAATACCCGGTTTCGCGGCCGCTGTTCTTCTATGTCAAGAAACAGCATATCGGCACCGTGCCGGGGCTGAAGGAGTTCGCGGAATTCTTCGTCTCGGATGAGCTGGCCGGGCCGGAAGGGCCGCTGGCCGCCTATGGCCTGGTGGCCGATCCGGAACTGGCGGCGACCCAGGCGGCCGTCGCCGACGAAGCGACGCTCGCCCAATGATCTGCCGGGCGCGGGGCATGCTGTTGCCCCGCGCCCCTTCCGTTTCCCTGGCTTGAGGGCTCACATGCCTGTCTCATGGACCTTGCTGATCGTCCTTGCCCTTGCCGGCGCGGGCTATTTCGTCACCCGCGCGCGCGTCGTCGCGCTGGCCGGGGGCGATGTGCGGCGGCTGCATTCGCGGCCCAGCTATCACGGCTGGAACGCCGCCTTGCTGACGGCGCTGCCGGCACTGTTCCTGATCGCCATCTGGCGCTTCGTGCAGCCGGCCGCGAATGCGACGCCCGTCGCCATCCTGGCGCTGGTGCTGGCCGCCGCCGGGCTGGCCTTGGCGCTTGTCCGCAACGCACCGGATTTTCGCGCCCGCAACGCGGTCGAGGCCATGGTCAAGGGCCTGCTGATCCTGTGTTCCAGCATCGCCATCCTGACCACCGCCGGGATCGTCTTTTCGATGCTGTTCGAGACCGGGCATTTCTTCCAGAAATATCCCTGGCAGGATTTCTTCTTCGGCACCACCTGGTCGCCGCGCTTCGGCGGCGGCTCGCAGCTGGGCATCCTGCCGCTGCTGTGGGGCACGCTCTACATCTCGCTGATCGCGCTGGCGGTGTCGGTGCCGATCGGGCTGTTCGCGGCGATCTACATGTCCGAATACGCCTCGGCCAGGCTGCGCAGCGTGGCCAAGCCGATGATCGAGGTGCTGGCCGGCATCCCGACCATCGTCTATGGCCTTTTCGCGCTGATCACCGTCGGCCCGATGCTGCGCGACTGGTTCGCCCAGCCGCTGGGCCTGGGCAATTCCGGCTCGTCGGTGATGACGGCGGGGCTGGTCATGGGCATCATGCTGATCCCCTTCGTCAGTTCGCTGTCGGATGACATCATCAACGCCGTGCCGCAAAGCTTGCGCGACGGCGCGCTGGGACTTGGCTCGACGCAATCGGAAACCGTGCGCAAGGTGGTGCTGCCCGCCGCCCTGCCGGGCATCGTCGGCGCCGTGCTGCTGGCCGCCTCGCGCGCCATCGGCGAGACGATGATCGTCGTGCTGGGCGCGGGGGCCGCCGCCCGCATGGACCTGAACCCGTTCGAGGCCATGACGACGATCACCGTCAAGATCGTCAGCCAGCTGACTGGCGACAACGATTTCGCCGCGCCCGAGACGCTGGTGGCCTTTGCCCTGGGCCTGACCCTTTTCGTCATCACGCTGGGGCTGAACATCGTCGCCCTCTACGTCGTGCGCAAATACCGGGAGCAATACGAATGAGCGACGCAACCCTGCAAGGCGCGCAGCCCCGGCCCTCGCTGCTGGTCGCCGATCCGCGCACCCGCAAGCGCAACGCCGCCGAGGCGCGGTTCCGCGCCTATGGGCTGGGCGCCATCCTGGTCTCGATGGTGATGCTGGTGATCCTGCTGTTCACCATCATCACCGGCGGCATCGGCGCCTTCCGCCAGACCTACCTGGAGATCCCGGTCGCGCTGGACGCGGCGCAGCTGGACAAGAACGGCAACCGCGACCCGGACGACCTGCGCAAGGTGCTGACCCTGACCTATGGCAAGATCCTGGAGCAGTCGCTGCAACAGGCCATCGCCGACAAGGGCATCGCCATCGCCGAGCTGTCGGACAAGGATGTCTCGAACCTGATCTCGAAAGAGGCCTCGGCGCAGCTGCGCAACCGCGTGCTGGCCGATCCCGAGCTGATCGGCCAGACCGTCGAGGCGCGCGTGCTGGTGAACGGCCGGGTGGACGGCTATTACAAGGGCCGCGTCAGCATGGAGAGCGCGGCGCGCGACGCCAATACCTCGCCGGCGCAGCTGCAGCTTGCCGACGCGCTGAAGGCGCAGGGCATGTTGGCGACCCAGTGGAACTGGTCCTTCCTGACCAGCCCCGATGCCTCGGACCAGCGCCCCGAGGCGGCGGGCGTCGGCATCGCCATCCTCGGCTCGCTCTACATGATGCTGGTGGTGCTGGTGCTGTCGGTGCCGATCGGCGTGGCCGCCTCGATCTATCTCGAGGAATTCGCGCCCAAGAACCGCTGGACCGACATCATCGAGGTCAATATCTCGAACCTGGCCGCGGTGCCCTCGATCGTCTTCGGCATCCTCGGACTTGCCGCCTTCATCAACTTCGGCGGGCTGCCGCAATCGGCGCCCATCGTCGGCGGCCTGGTGCTGACGCTGATGACGCTGCCGACGATCATCATCGCCACCCGCGCGGCGCTGAAGGCGGTGCCGCCCTCGATCCGCGACGCGGCGCTGGGGGTGGGGGCGTCCAAGATGCAGTCGGTGTTCCACCACGTCCTGCCGCTGGCCATGCCGGGCATCCTGACCGGCACCATCATCGGCCTGGCCCAGGCCCTGGGCGAAACCGCGCCGCTTCTGCTGATCGGCATGGTGGCCTTCGTCAAGAACTATCCCTCGGCCCCGCCGGACGGGCTGTTCGAACCCGCCTCGGCCTTGCCGGTCCAGGTCTATAACTGGACCCAGCGCGCCGACCCGGCCTTCATCGAGCGTGCCTCGGGGGCGATCATCGTGCTGCTGGTGTTCCTGCTTTGCATGAACCTGCTTGCCATTCTCCTGCGCCGCAAGTTCGAGCGCCGGTGGTAATCTCGGGAAGGAGACCCGATATGAACGACATGAGACTTCTGGAGCGCAGCGTGGACCAGTCGGAAATCAAGATCTCGGCGCGGGACGTGCAGGTCTGGTATGGCGAAAAGCACGCGATCAAGGACGTGAACGTCGACCTCTTGGACAAGACCGTGACCGCCTTCATCGGTCCTTCGGGCTGCGGCAAGTCCACCTTCCTGCGCTGCCTGAACCGCATGAACGACACCATCGACATCAGCCGGGTCGAGGGCAAGATCACGCTCGACGGCGAGGACATCTATGACAAGCGCGTGGACCCGGTGCAGCTGCGCGCCCGCGTCGGCATGGTGTTCCAGAAGCCGAACCCCTTCCCCAAGTCGATCTATGACAACGTGGCCTATGGCCCGCGCATCCACGGCCTGGCCCGCAACCGCGCCGAGCTGGATGAGATCGTCGAGAAATCGCTGCGCGGTGCGGCGCTGTGGAACGAGGTCAAGGACCGGCTGAACGATCCCGGTACCGGGCTTTCGGGCGGCCAGCAGCAGCGGCTTTGCATCGCCCGCGCCGTGGCGACCCAGCCCGAGGTTCTGCTGATGGACGAGCCCTGCTCGGCGCTGGACCCCATCGCCACCAGCCAGGTCGAGGAACTGATCGACCAGCTGCGCGCCCAGTTCTCGGTGGTGATCGTGACCCATTCCATGCAGCAGGCGGCCCGCGTCAGCCAGAAGACCGCCTTCTTCCACCTCGGCAACCTGGTGGAATACGGCAATACCGACGACATCTTCACCAATCCGCGCGATCCGCGCACCGAAAGCTATATCTCGGGCCGCATCGGCTAGGCCGGAAAGGGAGCTGACATGAACAACGAACGCCATATCCTCTCGGCCTTCGACCGCGATCTGGAAACCGTGCAGGCGCTGGTCGTCAAGATGGGCGGCATGGTCGAAAGCGCCATCCACGACGCCGCCATCGCGCTGGAAACCCGCGACGGCGAACTGGCCGACGACATCCGCCGCCGCGACAAGGCCATCGACGAACTGGAAGTCCAGATCAACGAGGAGGCCGCGCGGCTGATCGCGCTGCGCGCGCCGCGGGCCACCGACCTGCGCATGGTGCTGTCCGTCATCAAGATCTCGCATATCCTGGAGCGGGTGGGCGATTACGCCAAGAATATCGCCAAGCGCAGCAACGTGCTGGCCGACATGCCCGCCATCGACGGCGCCGGCATGGCGCTGCGCCGCATGTCCGCCACGGTCGAGGCGATGATGAAGGACGCGCTGGACAGCTATATCCAGCGCGACGCGGCGCTGGCCGCCGACGTGCGCAAGCGCGACCTGGAAGTGGACCAGATGTATAACGCGCTGTTCCGCGAGTTCCTGACCCATATGATGGAGGATCCGCGCAACATCACCGCCTGCATGCACCTGCATTTCATCGCCAAGAATATCGAGCGCATGGGCGACCACGCCACCGGCATCGCCGAGCAGGTGATCTATCTGGCCACCGGCGAGCTGCCCGAGGATCCGCGGCCCAAGGGCGAAAGCGTTCCGCGCATGGAGGGGGCCTGATCCATGGCGCAGACCCAACCCTGTGTTCTGGTCGTCGAGGACGAGGGCGCACAGCGCGAGGTGCTGAAATACAACCTTGAGGCCGAGGGCTTCGACGTGGTGCTGGCCGAGAACGGCGACGAGGCGATGCTGCTGGTGGCCGAGGAACAGCCCGACCTGATCGTGCTGGACTGGATGCTGCCCAACGTCTCGGGCATCGAGGTCTGCCGCCGGGTCAAGGCCGATCCCTCGACGCGCCAGATCCCGATCATCATGCTGTCGGCGCGCTCGGAGGAGGTGGACCGGGTGCGCGGGCTGGAAACCGGCGCCGACGATTACGTGGTCAAGCCCTATTCCGTGGTCGAGCTGATGGCGCGGCTGCGCACCCAGCTGCGCCGCACCCGCCCGGCCTCGATGGGTGAAAGGCTCAGCTTCGGCGACATCATCCTGGACGCGGCCGAGCATCGGGTCTTTCGCGCCGGCCAGCCGCTGCACCTGGGCCCGACCGAGTTCCGCCTGCTGTCCACGCTGATGGAAAAGCCGGGCCGGGTCTGGACGCGCGAGCAATTGCTGGACCGGGTCTGGGGCCGCGATATCTATGTCGACACCCGCACCATCGATGTCCATGTCGGGCGTTTGCGCAAGGCGCTGATGGCCCATGGCGGCGACAACCCGGTGCGCACGGTGCGCGGCACCGGCTATTCGCTGGGCTGAGGCAGAATACGGCACCATGCGCGCCGCCGCCGGCATGCGTGCAGGCGACGGGGACGATGGGCCCGTTCATGGGGTCGGCTTGCCCGGCATCGTCCCGGCCGGCGTGCGCGTGCCGCATATCAAGGATTGCGGTAAACCCCAAGGGCGGGATGCAGAACTGTTGGCGGTGCTTCCCCCGCAGCGTCGTGTTTTCCAGAGTCCGTTCGGGTTGGCCCGGCTTGGCGGGCGTGTCGCCGGCACGGCTTGCTGCCTTTGGCCAGGGGCGCGCTTCAGGCTCCCCCGGTCCGCTGGGGGCTTGGGCCGCCTGGCTTCCTGTCGCACCCGCGGGCGCGAATATCGCGAGCAAGGCGGCCGAATGAGACGCCCGCCTGCGCCGCACTCGCGCACGCGAATATCGCTGTATGATGGTGTTGGCCGGGGAGGCCTCGACATGCACCCGCGCGTGCGCGAATATCGCGGGTCGTCTCGCCCCCCCCCCGGGCCATGGTCATGGATCGCACCCGCGCGCACGAATACCGTCCTTGAACGCGCATCCCATGGGATTGCACCATGACCTGTCGTATCCGCGGCGCGCGAATACCGCCATGTTTGCTGGGAAAAATGCGTTCGCCATCACATTGTCGCATTCGCGGCCACAGGCAGAGGGGGCCGAGGGGGCGGTCGTCGGACCAGTCAGAACCGGCCTTGCATCGGTCCCGTACTTGCGCCTGCGCCGCGGGCAGGCCGCGGTGCCAGGATTCCAGCGGGTTTGGCGAGTGAAGCCGTCCGTGCCGGCCGCGTTGGGCTATCCGATCCGGCCCTCGCGGGATTGCCAAAGGCCGCGGGCATCTGCCCGCGGCCTTCCCGCGCTCAGTTCTGCGCCAGCAGCTGCGTGATGCGGCGCACGGCGACACGGCGGTTCTGCCGCTCGGGCCCGTCGGTCGGCACCAGCAGGAACTGCTCGCCATAGCCCTGCACCACCATGTTTTCGGGCGGCACCTGGAAATATTCGGTCAGCGCCAGCGCCACCGATTCCGCCCGGCGATCCGACAGGGCCAGGTTCGCGGCGTCCGAGCCGACGGCATCGGTATAGCCCTCGATCATGTAGATCTCGCGCGGGTTCCGGTCGATGCTGTCGCGGATCACCTTGCCCAGGGTCGCCAGTTGCTGCGCCTGATCCGGGGTGATGGCCGAGGATCCGGTGTCGAAGGTGATCTCGGGCACGTTCACCGGCGCGACCAGCGCGCGCACCTCGGGGATATTGCGGATCTGGCCCAGGCTGAAGCGGCGATCCACCGCCGCCTCGCGGCTGAGCGCCTCGCGCAGCGCGGCCTCGTCCAGCCGCTCGCGGTTGATGCGCACCGGCGGCGGCGCGGGCAGGGTCGAGATCTGCACCGGCTGCGCCTGGGTATCGTCGATCAGCCGGGTCTCCGTGCCATCGGCGCGCAGCAGGGTGCGGCGCAGGATGTTCATGTTCGCGTCGCGGATGGTGACCACCCGGCTGCCGTCGGCGCGCAGCACCGTGGTGCGGGTCGAGCCGTCGTCGAAGGTTTCCGTCTGCACGTTCGATCCCGGACGGTAAAGCAGGGCGTTGTCGTCCTTGATCACCTGCTGGCTGCCGTCGGGCAGGGTGACGACCACCCGGTCGCCGGTGTTCAGCGCCACCTGGCGGTCGTTGGACAGCATCTTGCCGACCGCCATGCCGGCCGCCCCGGCCAGCAGCAGCTTGGCGATGTCCTTGACGGTGTCGTCGTCATCGTCGCGGCGGGCCTCCTGGGCTTGCGGATCGCCGGCCGGCTGCTGCTGTTGCTGCTGCATGCCCTGCATGACCGAGGTGGCGAATTCCTCGGCCGAGCTGCGGGCGTTTTCCTCGGTGATCTGCACCTCGTTCAACTGGCCCTGCGCCGGCTCGGCATCGCCGGCGGCCAGGGCGGCTGCTGCCGCGGGGGCCGTTTCCTCGGCGGCGCGCTGCGCGACGGCGTTGGGCTGGGCCTGGGCTTCGGGCGCCTGCACCTCGGCGGCCTGTTCTGCCGGGGCTTGTTCGGATTGGGCTTGCTCCGGCGCGGTCTGTTCGGGCTGGCCGTCGGCCTGTTCCTGCAAGCGGCGCTCCAGCTCTTGTGCATCGGGGCGCGGTTCTTCGCCCGCGGCCTGCTCGTCGGGCAAGGCCTGGTCCGAAGGCTGTTCCGAGGGCCCGCCCGATTCGGACCCGCTTTGTTGCGCCTGTTCTTGCAGGCGGCGCTCCAGTTCCTGCGCGTCGGGGGTCTGAGACGGCTGGGTCTCGTCCGCGCGGGCCGGATCGACCTGCGGTTGCGCGGCACCATGCGTCTCTGCCTGCGGCTCGGCCTCTTGGGCGGATTGCGGCTTTTCGGGCGTGGCCTCGGCTTCCAGGGCCTCCTTCAGCGCCTCGGCGTCCGGGACCGCCGCCGGCTGCCCGGCCTGGCCGGTATCCTGCGGCGTGGCTGCATCCTGCTGCGGTTTCTGCGCCGGGGCCGGATCGGCCGGGCTCACGGCTGCGGGCGTGTCCGGCTTGGGCGCGGGCTCGCCCTGCTGGACCGACGGGTCGGGCTGCGCCATCGGGGGCTCGGCCGCCTCGACCACTGCGGGCTTGGGCTGCGGCTCCTCGGCCTGGGTCACATCGGGCTTGGGCGCGGGGGCAGGCGTGGGCTGGTCCTGCGCAGCGGCCTCGCCTTGCGGGGGGGCGGGCTCGTCCTGGGTTTGCGGTTCTGCAGCGGGTTCCGCGGCGGATTCCTGCGCGGGGGATTCGCTTGCCGAACTGGCGCCCTGCACCTGCGGATCGCCGGGGCTCGGGGCCTCGGCCTGCGGTTGGGCCTGCGGCTGTTCGGCCGGCGCCGGAACCGGCTCTGCCGCGGGTTCGGGCGCGGATTGCGGCTCTTGCGCCTGCCCCGCCTCGGCCTCCTGCTGCTGGTCCGGAGGCAGGATGACCTGCTCGTCGGCGCCTTGGGTCTGCTGGTCCTGTGCCACCGCCAGCTGCGGGGCGATCAGGGACAGGCAGGTCACCATCGCGGTCGTGGTCTTGTAGATGCGGCGCATGTCGGTCCTCTTTTCCGATGGTCGCTTGATCCCGGATCAACCGGCGGCGATCGGTGCGGTTCCCCAACAAGCGCGTGACTGCCCCGTGATCGGAGCGGCGAGGGCCTCAGCCGCCGCTCAGCGCCAGCCGGCCGCCTGCCATGCGCTGCACCCGGCCCGACAGTTCCAGCGCCAGGATCGCGGGGGCGAGGATGGCGGCCGGGACTCCCAGGTCGCGGATCAGCATGTTTTCCTCGGTCGGGCTGGGGCTCAGCCGCGCCAGTATCCGCCGCTCCAGGTCCACCGGCCCGCCGGCGTCGCGCGGCCGGCCCGTGACGACCTGGCGCGGGATGCCATGACCCAGTTCCGCAAGCCGGCGGGTGACGGCGGCGGGTTGCGTGACCCGCCCGGCCGACGGGGCGACAGGGACGGGGGCAGGGGTTGCTGCCGCGGGTTGCTCTGCCGCCGCCGGCTGGGCGACCCTGGGGCCGTTCGATTGCAGCGCCGCCAACACATCGGCCGAATTGCGCACCAGAAGCGCACCGTCGCGGATCAGCGCATTGCAGCCGGCGGCCCGCGCATCCATCGGATGCCCCGGCACCGCCATCACCTCGCGCCCCTGGTCCAGCGCGCAGCGCGCGGTGATCAGGCTGCCCGAGCGATGCGCCGCCTCGATCACCACCACGGCGCGCGACAGGCCCGAGATGATGCGGTTGCGGGCGGGGAAATGCCGGGCCACCGGTTCGGTACCGGGCGGCTGTTCGGTCATCAGCAGGCCGGTTTCGCAGATCGCCTCGGCCAGGGCCGCGTTTTCGCCGGGATAGATCATGTCGATGCCGCCGGCCATGACGGCGATGGTGCCGCCGTGCAGCGCGGCTTCATGCGCGACGGTGTCGATGCCGCGCGCCAGTCCCGCGATCACCGCCGCGCCCGATTGCGACAGGCCTGCGGCCATGCCGCGCGCCATGCGCAGGCCAAGGGAAGAGGCGTTGCGCGCCCCGATCACCGCCACCGGCACGCGGTCCAGCACCGCCATGTCGCCGCGCAGCCACAGCACCGGCGGCGCCTCGGCCACCTCGCGCAGCAGGGCGGGATAATCCCGGTCGCCCCAGGTCACGAGCCGGGCGCCGGCGCGCCGGCCGGCCGCGATCTCGGCCTCGGCGACCGAAAGGGGGCAAGGGGTGTAATCCTGGATCCCCGCGGCCTGCGCCATGGCGGGCAGGGCGGCCAGCGCCGCCTGGGCGCTGCCATGTTCGCCCAGCAGCCGGTGAAAGGTCGCCGGCCCCACCTTGCGGGAACGGATGAGGCGCAAGGCGGCAAGCCCCTCCCCTTTTGGGCGGGGTCCGTGGTGGGGGTCCAAGGAAAGCTGCCTTGCCATCATGTTCCATGCCTCTGCCTGATCCGCAGGCCGAAACATCGCATGGCAAAGGTTAAGAATGGGTTAGCCGGCGAAGAATTTCTTCAACCCATTGGAATCAAGGCGATTCAGGCGGCCGATCCGCCGATGGTCAGCCCGCCGATGCGCAGCGTGGGCAGGCCGACGCCGACCGGAACCCATTGTCCCTGCTTGCCGCAATTGCCGATTCCCGGATCCAGCGACAGGTCGTTGCCGATGGCGCGGATCTGCTGCAACGCGGTCGCGCCGTCGCCGATCAGCGTCGCGCCGCGGATCGGATCGCCCACCTGGCCGTTTTTGACCCGATAGGCCTCGGTGCAGGAGAACACGAACTTGCCGTTGGTGATGTCCACCTGCCCGCCGCCGAAGCCGACCGCATAGATCCCGTCCTCCAGTCCGGCCAGGATCGAGGCCGGATCCTCGGACCCCGCCAGCATGAAGGTGTTGGTCATGCGCGGCATGGGGGCATGGGCGTGGCTCTGCCGGCGCCCGTTGCCGGTGGCGGCGACCCCCATCAGCCGGGCATTCTGCCGGTCCTGCATGTAGCCGACCAGGATCCCGTCCTCGATCAGCACGTTGCGGCCGGGGGGCGTGCCCTCGTCATCGACCGAGATCGAGCCGCGCCGGTCGGGAATGGTGCCGTCGTCGACCACGGTCACGCCGGGCGCGGCGACGCGCCTGCCCATCAGCCCAGCAAAGGCGGAATGCCCCTTGCGGTTGAAATCGCCCTCGAGCCCGTGGCCCACCGCCTCGTGCAGCAGGATGCCGGGCCAGCCGGGGCCCAGCACCACATCCATCACGCCCGCGGGCGCGGGCACCGAGCGCAGGTTGACCAGCGCGATGCGCAGCGCCTCGCGCACCAGCCCCTGCCAATGCTCGGGCGCGACCAGGCCGGAAAGGCCGATGCGCCCGCCGCCGCCCGCGGTCCCGGTTTCGCGCCGCGCGTTCGATTCGACGATGACCGAGACGTTCAGCCGCGCCATGGGGCGGATGTCGGTGGCCAGCCCGCCCTCGGGGCGCAGGATCGCCACCTCCTGCACCGAAGTCGCGATGCTGGCCGAGACCTGGACCACCCGCGGGTCCAGGTCTCGGGCGAATGCGTCGATTTGCCGCAGTAATGCGACGCGGGCGGCAAAGGGCACCTCTTCGGCCGGGTCGATGGCGGCATAAAGCGGCCGGATTTCGCCTTGCGGTGGCAGGGCCAGCGTGCCGCCGCCGGCGCCGACGGCCAGGCGCACGGTTTCGGCCGCCTTCTTCAGCGCGGCTTCGTCGATCTCGGTCGAATGGGCGTAACCCGTCACCTCGCCGCGCACCGCGCGCAGGCCAAAACCCTGTTCGGCGTCATAACTGGCGGTGCGCAGCCTTCCGTCGTCGAAGACCAGCGCCTCGGACCGGGCGCGTTCCAGAAAAAGCTCGCCGTCATCCGCCCCCGCCAGGGCGTCGCGCAGGATACGCAGCGCGCGGTCCTGATCGAGATGCGTCCGAAAGGGTGAAAAGGCAGCGTCTGTCATGGAACCGGTCCTTGTCATGCGGACCGGCCTAGGGCTTTTTTGGCAAGAAGTCGATAGGTATGGCTTGCCCGTCGGGGTAAGATATGGTTCTGGTGCAGGACCGAATGCTGGTGGCTCCGGGACAGGGGCCTGCCGGTGGCATGATAGGCAACGGGATGGGATGATGGCAATTGCGACCAAGCGCCGCGGGGTGGCGGCGGTGATGAGCCTGGGAGTTGCGACACTGGCGGCCGTTCCGGCCCTGGCGCAGGACGTGCTGGGCGATCTGCCGGTGATCGGCAAGCCGGTGAATGGCGGGATGAACTTCCAGCCGGCGTCGAGCCCGCTGGCGCAGGATCAGCAATGGCTGGATCATTTCGTACTCTACATCATCACGGCCGTGACGATCTTCGTCTGCCTGCTGCTGCTGATCTGCATCGTGCGCTTCAACCGCCGGGCGAATCCGGTGCCGGCGCGCTTTACCCACAACACCCCGATCGAGGTGATCTGGACCCTGGTCCCGGTGCTGATCCTGGTCGCCATCGGCGCCTTCTCGCTGCCGATCCTGTTCCGCAGCCAGGAGATGCCGAACGATCCCGACCTGGTCATCAAGGCCATCGGCCACCAGTGGTACTGGTCCTATGAATATCCCAACGACGGCGTCGCCTTCGATGCGCTGATGCTGGAGAAGGAAGCCCTGGCCGATGCCGGTTATTCCGAGGACGAATACCTGCTGGCCACCGACAATGCCGTCGTGGTTCCGGTCGGCAAGAAGGTTCTGGTGCAGGTGACGGCGACCGACGTGATCCACGCCTGGACCGTGCCCGCCTTTGCCGTCAAGCAGGACGCCGTGCCGGGCCGCATCGCGCAGCTGTGGTTCTCGGTCGACCAGGAAGGCGTCTATTTCGGCCAGTGCTCCGAGCTTTGCGGCATCAACCACGCCTATATGCCCATCGTGGTCAAGGCGGTCAGCCAGGAGAAATACGACGCCTGGCTTGCCGGCGCGCAAGAGGAATTCGCCGCCGACGCCTCGGACTACCTGCCCGCCAGCCCCGTCAAGCTGGCCTCGGCAGAGTAAGGCCGGGCCGTGGCCGATATCAACGCATACGAGGGGCCCGCCGAGGCGGGCTTCGGCGATTATGTGGCGCTGCTGAAGCCGCGCGTCATGTCGCTGGTGGTGTTCACGGCCTTCGTCGGGCTGTGGATCGCCCCGCAGCCGGTCAACCCTTTCGTTGCCTTCTGCGCGGTGCTGTTCATCGCGCTGGGGGGCGGGGCCTCGGGTGCCCTCAACATGTGGTATGACGCCGACATCGACGCGGTGATGCGCCGCACCGCGGGCCGTCCCGTGCCCTCGGGCCGCGTCTCCTCGGGCGAGGCGCTGGCGGTCGGCATCGCGCTCTCGGGCCTGTCGGTGATGATGCTGGGGCTGGCGGCGAACTGGTTCGCGGCCGGGTTCCTGGCCTTCACCATCTTCTTCTATGCCGTGGTCTACACGATCTGGCTGAAACGCTCGACGCCGCAGAACATCGTCATCGGCGGTGCCGCGGGGGCCTTTCCGCCGATGATCGGCTGGGCCTGCGCCACCGGCGGCATCGGCCTCGAGTCGCTCTTGATGTTCGCGCTGATCTTCTTCTGGACGCCGCCGCATTTCTGGGCCTTGGCGCTGTTCATGAAGGACGACTATTCCAAGGCCGGCGTGCCCATGCTGACCGTGACTCATGGTCGCAAGGTGACGCGCTGCCATATCTTCGCCTATACGCTGGTACTGGCGCCCTTTGCGATCTGGCTGGGCTTCACCTCGGTCGGCGGGCCGCTCTACCTGGCGGTCTCGGCGGTGCTGAACCTGCTGTTCATCGCCGGCGGCTGGCAGATCCTGCGCCGCAGCGAGGACCAGGCACAGGCCGATGGCTACCGGGTCGAGAAACGCTATTTCCGCCTGTCGCTCTATTACACTTTCCTGCATTTCCTGGCGCTGCTGGTGCAGCATTGGATCGGGGGGTGGTGATGCTGCCCCAGGTCGAACACGAGTTGCACAAGCGCCGCCGCAGCCGCAACATCGGGCTTCTGGTCGTGCTGCTGGGTTTCGTGGCGCTGGTCTTTGGCCTTTCGGTGGTCAAGATCACCCAGGGCGACATGATGCAGGGCTATGACCACCGCCCGCGCGCCTCGATGCTGCCGCCCGATCCCGATCCGCCGGCCCCCAATGCCGCCCCGGTCGCAGCGCCGGGCACGCCGGCGGCCCATCAGGAGGCAAGCCAATGAGCGGGAAACCGAGGTCGAACGGGCGCACCGTGGCCATGCTGGCCGGCGTCGTCGTGGTGATGGGCGCGCTGTCCTGGGCGGCGGTGCCGTTTTATTCCTGGTTTTGCCAGGTGACGGGCTTTGCCGGCACGACCAACGTGGCCGAGTCCGCCTCGGACACCGTGCTGGAGGAAAAGATCCGCGTGCGCTTCGACGCCAATGCCGACAGCAACCTCGGCTGGACCTTCCGCCCCATGCAGCGGGAAATGGAACTGCGGATCGGCGAGAACGCCATTGCCTTCTACGAGGCGATCAACAATACCGACCAGCCGGTCACCGGCACCGCCAGCTATAACGTGGCGCCCGATGCCGCCGGCTATTTCTTCAACAAGATCGAATGCTTCTGCTTTACCGAGCAGACCCTGCAACCGGGTGAGCGGGTCGAGATGCCGGTCAGCTTCTTCGTCGATGCCGACCTGGTCAACGATCGTGACGCGGGCCGGATCCGCGACATCACCCTGTCCTATACCTTCCACCGGACCGATCCTCCCGCGCCCAGACAGGCGGCGCTGGACGCGAAAACGGAACCGACCGTAAACTGAGCAACAAGAACCAGCAACAGCCGGGAACGCAGCCATGGCCCATGTAAAGAACCACGATTATCAGATCCTGCCGCCCTCGATCTGGCCCTTCCTCGGCGCGATCGGCGCCTTCGTGATGCTGACTGGCGCGGTCGCCTGGATGAAGGGAATCACGGTCTTGGGGCTGCCGGTCGAGGGGCCGTGGATGTTCCTGATCGGCCTGGCTGCCGTTCTTTACACCATGTTCGGCTGGTGGGTCGATGTCGTCAACGAGGGCGAGTCGGGCGAGCATACCCCGGTGGTGCGCATCGGCCTGCAATACGGCTTCATCCTGTTCATCATGTCCGAGGTGATGTTCTTCGTCGCCTGGTTCTGGGCCTTCATCAAGAACGCCATGTATCCGATGGGGCCGGACAGCCCGATCAAGGACGGCGTCTGGCCGCCGGAGGGCATCGTCACCTTCGATCCCTGGCACCTGCCGCTGATCAACACGCTGATCCTGCTGCTTTCGGGCGTCGCCGTGACCTGGGCGCACCATGCCTTCGTGCATGACGGCGACCGCAAGACCACGATCAACGGGCTGATCGTCGCGGTGATCCTGGGCATCTGCTTCACCGGGCTGCAGGCCTATGAATACAGCCATGCCGCCTTCGGCCTGGCCGACACGGTCTATGCCGGCACCTTCTTCATGGCCACCGGCTTTCACGGTGCGCATGTCATCATCGGCACGATCTTCCTGTTCGTCTGCCTGATCCGCCTGCTCAAGGGCCAGATGACCCAGCAGCAGCACGTCGGCTTCGAGGCCGCCGCCTGGTACTGGCACTTCGTCGATGTGGTCTGGCTGTTCCTCTTTGTCGTGATCTATATCTGGGGCCGCTGATCCCGACTGACATTTCCACGGCGCGGGGCAGATGTTCCCGCGCCGTTTGCTTTGGAGGCCCGCCCATGCGCCGTTACCTGTTCCCGCTGATCGTCGGCGTGCTGGGCTGCGCCATCCTGATCTCGCTGGGCATATGGCAACTTCAGCGGCTGGACTGGAAAGAGGGGCTGATCGCGCAGATCCAGCAAAGGATCGAGGGCGCCCCCGTGCCCCTGCCGGCGGCGGTGGACCCGTCGATGAAATACCTGCCGGTGCTGGTCTCGGGCCAGACCACGGGCGAGGAGATCGACGTGCTGTCGGGCACGCGCGAGGCGGGCGGCGGCTATCAGATCGTCTCGGGCTTCCTGACCGATGACGGGCGCCGGATCCTGCTCGACCGCGGCTTCGTCGATCAGGACCACAAGCGCGACCCGCGCCCGCCGGTGCGGCTGGAGGTGGCAGGCAACCTGCATTGGCCCGACGAAAAGGGCAGCGCCACGCCCGCGCCCAACCTGGCCGAGAACGTCTGGTTCGCCCGCGACGTGCCGGCCATGGCCGCGCAGCTGGGGACCGAGCCGATCCTGGTGGTCGCGGCCGAGGTCCGCGGCGATGCCCAGGGGGTGCGGCCGATCCCGGTGGCGGTCGAGGGCATTCCGAACAACCACCTGAGCTATGCCGTGCAATGGTTCATGATCGCTGCGGTTTGGGCAGGGATGACAGTGGCGCTGATCTGGCGTATCAGGCAGCGGCAATACTAGGGGGACGCGATGCGTTACGTTTCGACACGGGGCCGGGCTCCGGTCCTGGACTTCGAACAGGCGATGATGACCGGGCTGGCGCGCGACGGCGGGCTGTACCTGCCCGAGGCGATCCCGATGTTCTCGGCCGACGAGATCGCCCGCTTCGAGGGCCTGCCCTATGAAGAGGTCGCGCGCCGCGTCACCAGCCCCTTCGTCGGCGAAAGCTTCAGCGATGCGGAACTGCGCGATGCCATCGCGCGGGCCTATCATGGCTTCGACCATGTCGCCCGCGCGCCCTTGGTCCAGCTTGCGCCGGGCCATCACCTGCTCGAGCTGTTCCACGGCCCCACGCTGGCCTTCAAGGATTTCGCCATGCAGCTGATCGGCCAGCTGTTCCAGCTGGCGCTGGCGCGTTCGGGGCAGCGGGTCACGATCCTGGGCGCGACCTCGGGCGATACCGGCTCGGCCGCGATCGAGGCGTTCCGCGGCCTGTCGAACGTCGATGTGTTCATCATGTATCCGCATGGCCGCGTCAGCGAAGTGCAGCGCCGCCAGATGTCCACACCCGCCGACGCCAACGTCCATGCGCTGGCGGTGGACGGCACCTTCGACGATTGCCAGGCGCGGCTCAAGGATCTGTTCAACGACCACGATTTCCGCGATGCGGTCGGGCTTGCCGGCGTCAACTCGATCAACTGGGCGCGGGTGCTGGCGCAGATCGTCTATTACTTCACCGCCGCCGTCAGCCTGGGCGCGCCGCGGCGCGAGGTGGACTTCACCGTGCCGACCGGGAATTTCGGCGATGTCTTCGCCGGTTCCATCGCCAAGGCCATGGGCCTGCCCATCGGCAAGCTGGTCGTCGCCACCAACCAGAACGACATCCTGCACCGGGCGATGACCAGCGGCGAATACCGCGTCGGCACCGCCCGGCCCTCGATCAGCCCCTCGATGGACATCCAGGTCAGCTCGAATTTCGAACGCGCGCTGTGGCTGGCCTATGACCACGACGGCAATGCCGTGTCGCGGCTGATGGAAGAGCTGAAATCCGGCGGCTTCGTCATCAGCCAGGGCGCACTTCAGGCGCTGCGCGAGACCTATGTCTCGGGCCGTGCCTCCGAAGAGGAGACGATGGCGATGATCGCCACCATCCGCGAGGAGACGGGCGAGGTGATCTGCCCGCATACCGCCGTTGCGGTGAAGGTGGCGCGCGAGCATCTGCGGCCGGGCGTGCCGATGATCTCGCTTTCCACCGCGCATCCGGCGAAATTCCCCGACGCGGTCGAGGCGGCCGTGGGCATCCGCCCGCCCCTGCCGCCGCATATGGCCGACCTTTTCGACCGCGACGAGCGCATCACCCGGATTGCAAACGACGCCGAGGCCATTAAATCGCTGATCCTTGAACGGAGAACAGCTTGAATCAGATCCGCATCAGCACCCTGCCCAACGGGCTGCGCGTCGTCAGCCGCGACATGCCCGGCCTGCATTCCGCCGCCATCGGCATCTGGGTCAATGCCGGCTGCCGCGACGAGCGCGCCGAGCAGAACGGCATCGCCCATTTCCTGGAACACATGGCCTTCAAGGGCACGGCGCGGCGCAGCGCGCTGGAAATCGTCGAGTCGATCGAGAATGTCGGCGGCTATATCAACGCCTATACCTCGCGCGACGTGACCTCCTATTACGCGCGGGTGCTGGCGGGGGACGTGGAGCTGGCGCTGGACGTGATCTCGGACATCGTGATGAACCCGGTGTTCGACCAGCGCGAGATCGAGGTCGAGCGCGGCGTGATCCTGCAAGAGATCGGCCAGGCGCTGGACACGCCCGACGACGTGATCTTCGACTGGCTGCAAGAGGCGGCCTATCCCGACCAGCCCATGGGCCGCACCATCCTGGGCCCGGCCGAGCGGGTCAGCCGCTTCGACCGCGCCGACCTGTCGGGCTTCATCACCGAGCATTACGGTCCCGAGCGCATGATCGTCGCCGCCGCCGGTGCGGTGGACCATGACCGCATCCTGCGCCAGGTCGAGGCGATCTTCGGCCATCTGCCGGCCCGCAAGCTGACCACGCGCGAGCCCGCCCGCTGGCAGGGCGCCGAGGCGCGCCGCGTCAAGGGGCTGGAGCAGGCGCATTTCGCGCTGGCCTTCGAGGGGCCGGGCTATCAGGCGCCGGATTTCTATGCCGCGCAGATCTGGACCTCGGCGCTGGGGGGCGGCATGTCCTCGCGCCTGTTCCAGAAGCTGCGCGAGGAAAAGGGCCTGTGCTATTCGATCTTCGCGCAGTCCGGTTTCCACGACGATACCGGCATGGTGACGATCTATGCCGGCACCTCGGGCGAGCAGATCGCCGACCTGGCGACGCTGACCGTGGACGAGTTGAAGCGCTCGGCCGAGGACATGACCGAGGCCGAGGTGGCCCGCGCGCGCGCCCAGCTCAAGGCCGGGCTGCTGATGGGGCTGGAAAGCCCGACCGGCCAGGCCGAGCGCATGGCGCGGTCGCTGGCGATCTGGGGCCGGGTGCCGGACCCGGCCGAGGTGGCCGAGCGCATCGACGCCGTGACCGTGGCCGACATCCGCGCCCATGCCGAGCGTCTGATTGCCCATGCCCGCCCGGCACTGGCGCTTTACGGGCCGGTCGCGGGCGCGCCCACGCGCGAGGTGCTGGCCGAAAGGCTCGCCGCCTGATGTTCTCGCGCCGCCGTCCGCCGCGCCTGGAAACCGAGCGGATGGTGCTGCGCCTGCCTGCCCATGCGGATTTCGCCCCATGGGCCGCGCTGCGGGCCGAAAGCCGCGCCTTCCTGACCCCGTGGGAGCCGGTCTGGGCGCCCGACCACCTGACCAAGCGCGGCTTCACCAACCGGGTCTATTGGGCGCAGCGCGCCAGCCGCAACGGCACGGCTCTGCCCCTGTTCCTGATCCGGCGCGACGGGGCGCTCTTGGGGGCGATCACGCTGGACAATATCCGCCGCGGCCCGGCGCAATCGGCGACCATCGGCTACTGGATCGGCCAGCCCTTCGCCCGGCAGGGTTACATGCGCGAGGCCATCGGTGCGCTGGTCCAGCATGCCTTCACCGAGATGGACCTGAGCCGGATCGAGGCCGCCTGCCTGCCGGAAAACACCCCGTCGCGCGGCGTGCTGGAACGTTCCGGCTTCAAATACGAGGGGGTGGCGCAAAGCTACCTGCAGATCAACGGCCGCTGGCGCAACCATGTGCTTTACGCCAACCTGCGCCACGACCGGCGTGGTAAGACCGAGGTGCGCTGATGCTGAACCCTGCCGACGAGACGCTGGCTGCGACGCTGCCCGAGGGCGTGCTGCGCGAGGTCGCGCCCGCCTATCTGGAGGAGCCGCGCGGCCGCTGGCGGGGACAGGCGGGGCTGGTCGCCGCGCCGCGCAATACCGATGAGGTTGGCGCCGTGGTCCGCGCCTGCGCCGAGGCTCGCGTCGCCATCGTGCCGCGCGGCGGTGGCACCGGCCTGGTCTCGGGCCAGGTGATGCCCGAGGGGCCGGCGCCACTGATCCTGTCGCTGGAGCGGATGACCGCGCTGCGCGGCATCTGGCCCGAAGAGAACGTGCTGGTGGCCGAGGCCGGCATGACCCTGCAGGCCGTGCGCGACGCGGCCGAGGCGGCGGGGCGGCTGTTCCCGCTGTCGCTGGCGAGCCAAGGCACCGCGGCCATCGGCGGCTGCCTTGCGACCAATGCCGGCGGCGTCACCGCGCTGCGCTATGGCACGGCGCGGGCGCTTTGCCTGGGGATCGAGGCGGTGCTGCCCGACGGTTCGGTCGTCCACGACCTGAAGCGGCTGCGCAAGGACAATACCGGCTATGACCTGCGCGACCTCTTGATCGGGGCCGAGGGCACGCTGGGCATCGTCACCGCCGCCAGCCTGAAGCTGGTGGTGCCGCCGCCGGGGATCGGCACCGCCATGCTGCAGGTACCCTCGCCCGAGGCGGCGCTGACGCTCTTGTCGCTGGCCGAGGGGCGCATGGCCGGCGGCGTCACCGCCTTCGAGCTGATCGGCGGGCAGGGGCTGGCCTTCCTGGCCGAGGTGCTGCCCGAGATCCGCCAGCCGCTGCCCGGCGCCGAATGGTCGGTGCTGATCGAGGTCGGCCTGCCCGAGGGGCTGGCCCCCGAGGCGGCGCTGGAGGGGCTGCTGGTCGACGCGATGGAGCGCGGCCTGGTCTCCGACGGGGTGATCGCGCAATCGGGGGCGCATGCGGCCGGTTTCTGGCATCTGCGCGAACATATCCCCGAGGCGAACCGCCGCATCGGCGCCGTCGCCAGCCACGATATCAGCCTGCCGCTGTCGGAAATCGCCGGCTTCATCCGCGAGGCCGGCGCGCGGCTTGCGGGCGAGGGGCTGCGCATCAACTGCTTCGGGCATCTGGGCGACGGCAACCTGCATTACAACCTGTTCCCGGCGCCCGGCCGCAATCGCGCGGATTACGACGACCGGCGCAAGGCGCTATCGCTTCTGGTGCATCAGATGGTGGTGGATCGCGGCGGCTCCTTCTCGGCCGAACACGGGGTCGGGCGGCTGAAGGTCGGCGACCTGGAACGCTGGGGCGATCCGGCGCGCCTCAAGGCCATGCGGGCGATCAAGGCCACGCTGGACCCGCTGGGCATCATGAATCCGGGCGCGGTGCTTTCAGCAGAGGCGTAAGCCGCGCCCGAAGGTGGTCCAGATAGGCCGAAAGCCGCGGCGGCATGAAGGGCTGCGGCAGATACAGTGCCTGGATGTCCAGCTGCGGCCGCTGGAAATCCGGCAGAAGCCGCTGCAGCCGGCCCTGGGCCACGTCCTGCGCCACGACGAAGCTGGGGATCAGCGCCACGCCCTCGCCCTCCAGCACCAGCTTCCGCACTGCCTGGGCGCTGTTCACGGTAATGCGGCCGGGCAGGGGGATGCTGACCGCCTTGCCCTCGATCAGGAAGATCGCCCGGCCGGGATTCTGCGTATTGCTGTCGCGGATATTCGCATGCTCGCGCAGATCCTCGGGGCGGGCGGGGCGCGGATGCCGGTTCAGATAGGCGGGGCTTGCCACCGCCCAGGCCTCGGCCTGGCCGATGCGGCGGGCGATCAGGCTGGAATCGGCAAGCTGGCCGATGCGCAGCGCCAGGTCGAAGCCCTCGGCCGCCAGGTCGACATAGCGGTCTGTCAGGTTCAGGTCGATCTCGATCCCCGGATGGCCGGCGGTGAAGTCGCGGGTCAGGGTGGTGGCGAACATCTCGCCGAAGGCCACCGGGGCGCTGATGCGCAGCCGCCCGGTCAGGACGCCGTCCTCGGCATGGGCCTGCGCGTCCAGTTCCTCGACCGCCGCCAGCACCCGGCGGGCCGCCGCCAGATAACGCTCGCCCGCGGGGGTCAGCGACAGGGCGCGGGTGGTGCGGTTCAGAAGCGTGACGCCCTGCTGCCCCTCCAGCGCCGCGACATATTTGCTGACCAGCTTGTTCGAGATCCCCAGCCGCTCGCCCGCCCGGGTGAACGAGCCGGCATCGACCACGGCGACAAAGGCGCGGATGCCGTCGATCCTGTCCATTCCATCCCCGCATCGGCGACAATATTTCCATGAATATGGCAATTTTCGCGACAATCGCCAAGGTCTATCTGTCGGGCAACGGATACGCGAACAGTTGCAAGGAAACACATCATGACCGACCTTAGCCAAAGCGCCCCGGCCCTGGCCGAGCGCAATGCCGACATCGCCGCTTTTGTCCTGCGGGTCTCGACCGGGATCTGGTTCCTGGTCCATGGGCTGATCAAGCTGCTGGTCTTCACCCCCTCGGGCACAGCCGGCTATTTCCAGTCCATCGGCCTGCCGGGCATCCTGGGCCCGCTGACCATACTGGCCGAGATCCTGGGCGGGCTGGCGCTGATCGCCGGCATCTTCACCCGGCAGGTCGCGCTGGCGCTGGCCGCCGTGCTGCTGGGTGCGGCCTGGTTCGGCCATGGCGGTGCGGGCTTCACCTTCAGTAATCCGGGCGGCGGCTGGGAATATCCGCTGCTCTGGGCCGTGACCATGGTGGCGCTGGCGCTGCTGGGCGACGGGGCCTGGTCGCTGGGCCGGCGTCGCTGAGCCCTCGCCGCTGAGCCCTCGCCGCTGAGCCCGGCGCGAAACGATCTTGCCCAGGCTGGCCTTCGGGCCGGCCTTTCCTTGCGTGCATGGCTGGGTTGATTTGTCAGTCCTGCGCGATGGCTCTAATCATCGCCCGAGTTTCAGGGAGGCTGCTATGACCGAGGATCACCTTCACCGCATCCGCCACAAGCCCCTGCGCGAGCGCGTGGTCAGCGCCGAAGAGGCCGCGAGCCTGATCCGCGACGGCATGGTGCTGGGCATGTCGGGATTTACCCGCGCCGGCGAGGCCAAGGCGGTGCCGCTGGCGCTGGCCGAACGCGCCAAGGCCCAGCCGCTGAAGGTGACGCTGATGACCGGGGCGTCGCTCGGCAACGACCTCGACAAGACACTGGCCGAGGCCAAGGTGCTGTCGCGCCGCATCCCCTTCATGTCCGACCCGGCGTTGCGCCGCGCGATCAACGCCGGCGAGGTGATGTATATCGACCAGCACCTCTCCGAGACGGTCGAACAACTGCGCACCGGCCAGCTGCCGCCGGTGGACATCGCCATCGTCGAGGCGGTGGCGATCACCGAGACCGGCGGCATCGTCCCCACCACCTCGGTCGGCAATTCGGCAAGCTTCGCGCTGCTGGCCGAGAAGGTGATCGTCGAGATCAACCTGAGCCAGCCCGAGGCGCTGGAGGGGCTGCACGACATCTATATCCCCACCTATCGCCCCACCCGGACGCCGATCCCGGTGGTGACGCCGGAAAGCCGGGTCGGCTTTCCCTTCATCCCGGTGCCGCCCGAGCGCATCGCGGCCATCGTGGTCTCGACCAAGCTCGACTCGTCCTCGACCATCGAGGCGCCGGATGCCGAGACCCGGGCCATCGCCGGCCACCTGACCGAATTCCTGAAGAACGAGGTGGCGCATTCCCGGCTGCCGGGCCACCTGCACCCGCTGCAGGCCGGCATCGGCACCATCGCCAATGCGGTGCTGCACGGTTTCATCGACAGCCCGTTCCACGACCTGACCATGTATTCGGAAGTCCTGCAGGATTCGACCTTCGACCTGATGGATGCCGGCAAGATGGTCTTTGCCTCGGGTTCCTCGATCACGCTGTCGGCGCCGAAATACCGCGACGTGATGGCGCGGTTCCACGAGTTCAAGCCCCGGCTGGTGCTGCGCCCGCAGGAGATTTCCAACCACCCCGAGGTGGTGCGGCGGCTGGGGCTGATCTGCATCAACACGGCGCTGGAATTCGACCTTTACGGCAACGTGAACTCGACCCATGTCATGGGCACGCAGATGATGAACGGCATCGGCGGCTCGGGCGATTTCGCACGCAACGCCTATCTGTCGGTTTTCGTGACGAAATCCATGGCCAAGGATGGGCGGATCTCCTCGGTGGTGCCGATGGTCAGCCATGTCGACCATACCGAGCATGACGTGGACATCCTGGTCACCGAGCAGGGGCTGGCCGATCTGCGTGGCCTTGCGCCGCGCGAGCGGGCGCGGGTGGTCCTGCAAAACTGCGTGGCCCCGGAATGGCGGGATGCGCTGGCGGATTACCACGACCGGGCGCTGGCGCGGGGCGGCCATACGCCGCATCTGATCGAGGAGGCGCTCAGCTGGCACGACCGGCTGCGCCGCACCGGCAGCATGCGGCCGGAATGAGCAAACGCCCCGCTTGACCGGCGGGGCGTTTCCTTGTGGCGCGGGGGATGGGGGCTCCGCCCCCGTCGCGTGCCGCGACTCCCCCGGGGTATTTAGGAAACAGAGAAGGTCACCAGGCAGGGATGACGGCACCCTGGTATTTCTCCTCGATGAACTGCTTCACCGCCGGGTCGTGATAGGCTTCGACCAGTTGCCTGGCCCATGGGGCGTCCTCGTCGCCCTGGCGCACCACGATGATGTTGGCATAGGGGCTGTCGGGTTTTTCCATGGCGATGGCGTCTTCGTTCGGGTTGAGGCCGGCATCCAGCGCGTAGTTGGTGTTGATCACGGCGATGTCGGTATCGGCCAGTGCGCGCGGCAGCTGGGCGGCGTCGAGTTCCAGGAACTTGAGGTTCTTCGGGTTGCCGGTCACGTCGAGCGGCGAGGGGGTGAGGCCGGTGTCCTCGGCCAGCGTGACGATGCCCTTGTCCTGCAAAAGCAGCAGCGCGCGGCCGCCATTGGTCGGGTCGTTCGGGATCGCGACCCCGGCGCCCTCGGGCAGCTCGTCCAGCGATTTCAGCTTTTGCGAATAGACGCCCATCGGCGTGGTGATGGTCTTGGCGATGCTGACCAGCGCGAAGCCGCGGTCCTTGATCTGGTTGTCCAGATAGGGCTGGTGCTGGAAGCTGTTGGCTTGCAGATCGCCATCGGCCAGCGCCTGGTTCGGCACCACGTAATCGGTGAATTCGACGATGTCGATGGTCAGGCCCTTGTCCTTGGCGACCTTGGCGACTTCCTCCATGATCTCGCCATGTTCGCCCGGCGAGACGCCGACCTTGATCTCCTCGGCCGCGGCCATGCCGGCGGCGAGGGCGAGTGCCGAGGTCAGGGCGGCAAGGCTGAATTTGCGCATGGGATGTCCTTTCCGGTTATCGGCCCCGGTTGCGGGGCGCGCGCTTGTCGAAACGGGCGGCGATCCATTCGCCGGCCGATTGCACCAGTTGCACCAGCACGATCAGGATCACCACCACCGCCAGCATCACCTCGGGCATGAAGCGCTGGTAGCCGTAGCGGATGCCGAGATCGCCCAGGCCCTCGCCGCCGACCGCGCCGACCATGGCCGAATAGCCGATCAGGCTGACCACGGCGAGCGTCAGGCCCAGGATGATGCCGGGCATGGCCTCGGGGATCAGCACCTTGCGCACGATCTGGCCGGGCGTGGCGCCCATGGCGCGGGCGGCCTCGATCAGCCCGGCATCGACCTCGCGGATGGCGGTCTCGATCAGGCGGGCGATGAAGGGCGCGGCCGCGATGGTCAGTGGCACGATGGCGGCGGTGGTGCCGATCGAGGTGCCGGCGATCAGCCGCGTGAAGGGGATGATCGCCACCACCAGGATGATGAAGGGCGTCGAGCGCGCCGCGTTCACGATCAGCCCCAGCACGGTGTTCAGCCAAGGCGCCGAGAGCAGCTCGCCCCGGCGCGAGGTGGCCAGGAACACGCCCAGCGGCCCGCCGATCAGCGTGCCGAGCAGCGTGGACAGGGCGACCATGTAGAGCGTCTGCAGCGTTGCCTGCCAGAGGATCGGGATCAGGTTAGCCGACATAGCCAAGCACCTCGGTCAGAAGCCCGTGTTCTTCCAGGAAGCGGCGCGATTCCTCCAGCCGCTGGGCGGGCAGGGCGACGATCAGGCTGCCGAAGGGCCTGGTGCCGATCTCCTCGATGGCGCCGGCCAGGATGTTGACGCTGACCCCGCGTTCCGAGGTCAGCCGCGCCAGCATCGGGTCGGTGGCATGGCTGCCGATGAAGGTGATCTGCACCACCGCCTCGGCCTCGGGGCCCTGCGGCGCGTCCCGCATCTGGCCGGCGACGAATTGCGGCACCGCGACGCCGGTCACGCCGGTCAGGAACGAGCGCGTGGTGGGATGGGCGGGTTTCGAGAAGACCGCGTAGGTCTCGCCCGCCTCGACGATGCGGCCGCCCTCGATCACCGCGACATGGCTGCAGATGTCGCGCACCACCGCCATCTCATGGGTGATGAGCAGGATGGTCAGGCCAAGCTCGCGGTTGATGCGCTGCAGAAGCTCCAGCACCTGCCGGGTGGTGTCGGGGTCGAGGGCCGAGGTCGCCTCGTCCGACAGCAGCACGCGCGGCCCGGTGGCCAAGGCCCGGGCGATGCCGACCCGCTGCTTCTGCCCGCCGGAAAGCTCGGCCGGGTAGCGGCCGGCCTGGGCGGTCAGGCCGACGCGCTCGATCAGCTCCGTGACGCGGGGGGCGATCTTCGCGCGGTCCTCTCCGGCGATCTCCAGCGGCAGGGCGATGTTCTCGGCCACGGTGCGGCTGGCCAGCAGGTTGAAATGCTGGAAGATCATGCCGACCTCGCGCCGGATGCGGCGCAGGCTCGCGTCCGAGGCGGCGCCCACGTCGCGCTCGTTCACGATCACCTTGCCGGCGCTGGGGCGTTCCAGCCCGTTCACCATGCGCAACAGCGTCGATTTGCCGGCGCCGGACCGGCCGATGATGCCGGTGATCGCGCCCTGCGGCACGTCCAGCCAGATGTCGTGCAGCGCCACCACGTCGCCGCCGCCCTTTTGCGGATAGCGGCGCGTCACGCCCTGGAATGAGATTGCCGGCTCTGTCATCGCCCCTGCCTTGAATGTCAGGCGAGACCTATGCCCGCCGGGCCGGGCTTGGCAAGGGGCAGGCGCCCGGCAAAAGGGCAACGCCATTCCAAACCGGAGGGTTCGGATGGAATGGCGTTCCTTTCGCCGGCGTTACGCTGCGGAAAGCGCGGCGATGATCGGGCCGAAATCCTCGGCCTTGAGGCTGGCGCCGCCGACCAGCGCGCCGTTCACATGCGGAATGGCAAAGATCTCGGCCGCATTGCCGGGCTTGACCGAGCCGCCATAGAGCAGCGCCATGTCGGCACCGTCGGCGAAGCGCGCCGAGAGGCGCTCGCGCATCAGGGCATGGACCTCGGCGATCTGGTCGGAGGTGGGCGTGCGGCCGGTGCCGATGGCCCAGACCGGTTCATAGGCGATCACCGTGTTGGCGGCCGTGGCACCATCGGGAACCGAGCCGGCAAGCTGGGCCGAGATCACGTCGAGCGTCTGGCCGGCGTCGCGCTGCGCCTCGGTCTCGCCGACGCAGATCACCGCGACGAGGCCCGCCTCATGCGCGGCGACGGATTTGGCGGCGACCTGGGCGTCGGTCTCGGCATGGTCGGTGCGACGCTCGGAATGGCCAAGGATCACATGGCTCGCGCCCGCGTCCCTGAGCTGCGCGGCGGCGATGTCGCCGGTATGGGCACCCGCGGTCTTGGCGTGGCAGTCTTGGCCGCCGATGGCGATCTTGCCCTGCGCGCTGGCGGCCATGGCATGGAGCAGGGTGGCAGGCGGGCAGATCAGCACGTCGCAGCCCGGCGCCGGGTGATCGGCGAGCAGCCGGCCGATCTCGGCCAGTGAGGCCAGGGTTCCGTTCATCTTCCAGTTGCCGGCGGCAAGTTTGCGCGGGGCCATCTGCCTCTCTCCCTTTTCATGATCTGGCAGGGGATTAGGCCGGGGATTTCGCGCGATCAAGCCGGCAGGGCGATGTGGGCGCTAACTTGCGGCAAAAAGGTTCAAACCTTGGCGCGCGAACCTTCCAGCGGAGCGAAGTTGACCGATTCGCCGCAGCCGCAACTGTCGGTGACATTGGGGTTGCGGAACCTGAAGCCGGATTCCAGCAGGCCGGATTCATAATCGATCTCGGTCCCGAACAGGAACATCTGCGCGGTGGGGGCGATCAGAACCCGCGCTTCGCCCTGTTCGACCACCTCGTCGCCGGGCGAGGCGGTCTCGGCCAGCTCCATGGTGTATTCCATGCCGGCGCAGCCGCCCTTCTTCAGGCCGATGCGCAGGCCGCTGGCGGATTTCTGCGCCATCAGCCGGGCGATCTGCCGCTCGGCCGCCTGGGTGATGGTCACGGGGGATTTGCCGGGGATCGAAAACATCTCGGGCCCTTTTCTGTTCGCTGCCTTTCATTTAGGAGCATCGGGGCCGCGGCTCAAGGGGTGCTTGACACCGGGCGCCGGGCGGCTATAAGCGCCGCTTCATTGGTGTTGGTGGACCCCGCAAGGGGAATCCTGTCGGGCAATATGCCAAAGGACAACGCCCTTCGAGAACAGAACATAAAGAAGGAGATCAGCGATGACCAAACGCACCGCTGCCAAGTACAAGATCGACCGCCGCATGGGCGAGAACATCTGGGGCCGCGCCAAGTCGCCGCTCAACCGCCGCGAATACGGTCCCGGCCAGCACGGCCAGCGCCGCAAGGGCAAGCTGTCGGATTTCGGCACCCAGCTGCGCGCCAAGCAGAAGCTGAAGGGCTATTACGGCGACCTGACCGAGAAGCAGTTCCGCCGCATCTATGCCGAGGCCGAGCGCGTCCGGGGCGACACCGGCGAGAACCTGATCGGCCTCTTGGAGCGCCGCCTGGACGCGGTGGTCTATCGCGCCAAATTCGTGCCGACCATCTTCGCCGCCCGCCAGTTCGTGAACCACGGCCATGTCGAGGTGAACGGCAAGCGCGTGAACATCGCCTCCTACCGCGTCAAGGAAGGCGACGTGATCTCGGTCCGCGAGCGGTCGCGCCAGCTGGCCATCGTGCTGGAATCGGTCGGCCTGGCCGAGCGCGACGTGCCGGACTACCTGGAAGTGGACCACAACAAGATGACCGCCACCTTCGTGCGCACTCCGGCCCTGGGCGATGTGCCCTATGCCGTGCAGATGGAGCCGAACCTGGTCGTCGAATTCTACGCCAAGAACTGATCCTTCCGGGATCACAGGATTTCAGGGCCGTCCCTTCGGGGGCGGCCTTCGCTTTTCCGGCGCCGTCCCAGGGGTATTTTAGGAACGAAGAAGCCGGGGTGCCGGAAGAGTATTTGCAAAACGGTGAAACGCAGCGCCGGCGGCGGGGCGCTATTCCTCGGCGCAATACCACAGGCTTCCACCCACGGCGGCCGAACCGATCACCAGCGAGCCCACTGCCACCGGCGAGGCCGCCATGCCCATGGCCGCCGCCCCCGCCGCCTCGAGCGTGCCGACCATCTGCCCCGAGGTTGCGGCCAGGATCGTGGCGCCGGGCCGCTGCGTCACCGCGTCATAGCCGGCGACCGCCAGCGCATTGGCATTGCGGAAGGTTGCCTGCCGCGCCGTGTTCACCCGTTCGCAAAAGGTCTTGCGACATAGCGCATTCCCTTTGCGCGGCCCCTTCTGCGCGCCGATATAGGTGTCGTGCTGCTTGTCCCAGAGCAGGCAATAGCTGCCGTCGTCCGCCATCTGGTTGCGCCGCAGGATCTCGCGCAGGGTGACGTAGCCGGGACAGGAGATCCGCCCCCAGCCGGAGAAATTCTTCTCCAGCCGGCCGACATTCGCGCGAAACGCGTCATCGCGGACATAGTTGATCGCCGTCTGCTCGCCGGCGATCGAGGTCTCGCAGGTCCAGAGCCGCTCGTTCCCGGCCGGATTCTCTTGTGCGCCTGCCGGCGCCGACAATCCCATCGCTCCGATCAAAGCCACCGCCAGCCCGCGCATCGCTTTCCCCTTATCAGTCCCTGCGTGCCGATTTGCCAGAATGCTCCGCCGCCATGCAAGCCGCTCGCTCTACGCTTGCCCGATTGTGAACGGCGCTGCGTTTCACCGTTTTGCAAATACTCTTCCGGCAGCCTGGCTTCTTCGTTCCTAAAATACCCCTGGGACGGCGCCGGAAAAGCGAAGGCCGCCCCCGAAGGGACGGCCCGTCATTCTTGTCCGATGGCGCTGGATCAGGCTTTCGCCAGGTTGCGCAGCACGTAATGCAGCACGCCGCCGTTCTCCAGGTATTCGATCTCGACCTCGGTATCGACGCGGGCCTTGAGCTGGATCACCTTCTCGCTGCCATCGGCATAGCGGATGGTGCAGGCGACCTGAGACAGCGGCTTGAACTCGCCCGCCAGCCCGTCGATCGAGATCACCTCGTCGCCCTTGAGCCCCAGCGTCTTGCGGTTCTCGCCGCCGGTGAACTCGAAGGGGATCACGCCCATGCCGACCAGGTTCGAGCGGTGGATGCGCTCGAAGCTCTCGGCGATGACCGCCTTGACGCCCAGCAGGTTGGTGCCCTTGGCCGCCCAGTCGCGCGACGAGCCGGCGCCGTATTCGACGCCGCCGAAGATGACCAGCGGCGTGCCCTGCGCCTGATATTCCATCGAGGCGTCGAAGATCGAGGTCTGCTGCCCGTCCGGGCCCAGGGTATAGCCGCCCTCGACCCCGTCCAGCATCTCGTTGCGGATGCGGATATTGGCGAAGGTGCCGCGCATCATCACTTCGTGGTTGCCGCGGCGCGAGCCGTAGCTGTTGAAGTCCTTGGGCGCGACCTGGCGCTCGGTCAGGTATTTGCCGGCCGGGGTGGTCGGCTTGAACGAACCCGCGGGCGAGATGTGGTCGGTGGTGATCATGTCGCCCAGGATCGCCAGGATGCGGGCGCCGTCGATATTGCTGATCTGGCCCGGCTCCTTGGACATGCCGCGGAAATAGGGCGGGTTCTGGATATAGGTCGAGGTCGGCGGCCAGTCATAGGTCTCGCTGTCGGTGATCTCGACCGCCTGCCAGCGCTCGTCGCCCTTGAACACGTCGGCATATTTCTTTTGGAAGGCCTCGCGGGTGACGGTGGCCTCGACCAGTTCCGCGACCTCCTGCGAGGTCGGCCAGATGTCCTTGAGGTAGACATCCTTGCCCTCGGGGGTCTGGCCGATCGGATCCTTGGTCAGGTTGATGTTCACGTCGCCGGCGATGGCATAGGCCACGACCAGCGGCGGCGAGGCCAGGTAGTTCGCGCGCACGTCGGGCGAGATGCGGCCCTCGAAGTTGCGGTTGCCCGACAGCACGGCGGTGGCGACCAGGTCGTTGTCATGGATCGCCTTGGAGATCGCCGCATCGCCCAGCGGCCCCGAGTTGCCGATGCAGGTGGTGCAGCCATAGCCGACCAGGTTGAAGCCGATGGCGTCCAGATCCTCCTGCAACCCGGCCGCCTCCAGGTATTCGCCCACCACCTGCGAGCCGGGCGCGAGCGAGGTCTTGACCCAGGGCTTGCGGGTCAGGCCGAGCGCGCGCGCCTTGCGCGCCACCAGGCCGGCGCCGATCATCACATAGGGGTTCGAGGTATTGGTGCAGGAGGTGATCGCCGCGATCACCACCGAACCGTCGCGGATGGTGTAGTCCTTGCCCTCGACCGCCACGGACTTGCGCACGTCGGTGCCCGAAGTGGCGACCACGCCGCCGCCTTCCTCGACCATTTCCTCGGCCGCGGCCGACATGTCCACGCCGCGATATTCCGCCACGGTCTTGTAGAAGGCGCGGGCGGCCAGGTTCAGCGGCGTGTAGTCCTGCGGGCGCTTCGGACCCGAGATCGCGGGGACGATATCGCTCATGTCAAGGTGCAGCGTGTCGGTATAGACCGGCTCGTAATCCGCGCCGCGCCAGAAGCCGTTCTGCTTGGCATAGGCCTCGACGAGCGCGATGCGCTCCTCGTCGCGGCCGGTGTTGCGCAGGTAGCGCAGCGTCTCGGCGTCGATGGGGAAGAAGCCGCAGGTCGCGCCGTATTCGGGCGCCATGTTGGCGATGGTGGCGCGGTCCGCCAGCGGCAGGTGGTCTAGCCCCTCGCCGTAGAATTCGACGAACTTGCCCACCACGCCCTTCTTGCGCAGCATGGCCACGACCTTCAGCACCAGGTCGGTTGCCGTGGTGCCTTCCATCATCTTGCCGGTCAGCTTGAAGCCCACGACCTCGGGGATCAGCATCGAGACGGGCTGGCCCAGCATCGCCGCCTCGGCCTCGATCCCGCCGACGCCCCAGCCCAGCACGGCCAGGCCGTTGACCATGGTGGTGTGGCTGTCGGTGCCGACCAGCGTGTCGGGATAGGCGACGGTCTCGCCCGCCTGGTCGGCATCGGTCCAGACGGTCTGGGCCAGGTATTCCAGGTTCACCTGGTGGCAGATGCCGGTGCCGGGCGGCACCACGCGGAAGTTGTTGAACGCCTTTTGCCCCCATTTCAGGAAGGTATAGCGTTCCAGGTTGCGCTCATATTCCAACTCGACGTTGCGCTGGAAGGCGCGTGGGTTGCCGAAATCGTCGATCATCACCGAGTGGTCGATGACCAGGTCCACCGGGTTCAGCGGGTTGATCTTCTGCGCGTCGCCGCCAAGCGCCTTGATGCCGTCGCGCATCGCGGCCAGGTCCACTACCGCCGGGACGCCGGTGAAGTCCTGCATCAGCACGCGGGCCGGGCGATAGGCGATCTCGCGCGGGTTCTGGCCGCCCTGCCGCGCCCATTCGGCGAAGGCCTTGATGTCCTCGACGCTGACCGTGCGGCCGCCGTCCTCGAAGCGCAGCAGGTTTTCCAGCACCACCTTGAGCGAGGCCGGCAGCTTCGAGAAATCGCCCAGGCCGGCCTGGGTGGCGGCGTCGATCGAGTAATAGGCATAGCTCCGAGAGCCCACCTGAAGCTGGCGGCGCGTCTTGGCGGTATCGGTTCCGGTTTCGATGGGCATGGACTCGGCTCCCTATCCTTGAAAAAGGTGGCTGAATGGCGGTGCTGCCTGCCATTTGCCCCTTTTCGGCATGGGGTTCAAGGGGGCGGGGCAGACTTTGTATGCCATTGTATGCCAAATTTCTGCTGCGGCGGCAAGATGTGGGTTTTGCATCACGGTCACGCGGAGGGAACGCGGCACTAACAAAGCATTGATTTGTCGTTCCCCTGCCCGGCGGTTTAGCTGTTGCGGATCGGAAGGGCCGGGAAAACGGGCGATATGACGGCAAGGCGCATCAAGAGGACGGCTTGGGGGCAGGGACGAAGCGCGGCGATCCTGCCGGGGCTGGCCTGCGCCCTGTGGGTGTTGCTGGGCGGATTTGCCGCGCCGGCCCTGGCGCAGGACGCGGGGGTCGCGGCGGCCACCGAGCCCGCAGCCGCAGCCGCGCCGGAAGCTTCGCCGGCGCTCTCGGGGACAGGCGGCGATGCGGCGGCCTTTGCGCCCCCGGCCCCGTCCGCCGTCGCCACCGAGGAAGAGGATGATGATGGCATCATCGGCCTGATCGAGGCCCCCGAAGGCGCGCCGGGCGTGCCCGCCGAGGGCATGCCGCCGGTCATCGACCCCGGTGCGCTGGCCGCCTCGGCCATGGTTTCCTTTGCCGAGGTGCAACCGCGGGCCGGCATGATGGGGCCGGTGGGCCACCCGCCGGTGGTGGTCGAGCTTTTCACCTCGCAGGGCTGTTCGTCATGCCCGCCCGCCGACGAATTGCTGGCCGATCTGGCCGATCGCGAGGACGTCCTGGCGCTGTCCTGGCATGTCGACTACTGGGATTATCTGGGCTGGGCCGATGAATTCGCCCGCCCCGAGTTCACCCGCCGCCAGCAGGTCTATGCCCACCAGGCCGGCGAGCGCGCGATCTATACGCCGCAGATCGTCGTCGGGGGCACCGATACGCTGATCGCGCTGCGCCCGGCCGAACTGATGGGCCTGCTGCAGACGCAGATGGCGCGGCCGGCGCCGGTCATGGTCTCGTCCAGCCAGGGCAAGGACGGCTATCGCATCGAGCTGACGCCGCGCGGCGCCATCGCCGACCGGGTGGCGATCATCCTGGTGCGCTATGCGCCGCAGCGGCGGGTGGCGATCAAGGCCGGCGAGAACCGTGGCATCGCGCTGGAATACCGCAACGTGGTGCTGGCGGCCGAGCGCATCGCCGAATGGGACGGCCGCACACCCCTGCGCATGACCGTCCGCCGCGACAGCCAGAACAGCGCCGATTTCCCCGCCGATACCCGCCATGCCATCCTGGCGCAGGAACTGGGCCGGGGCGATGCGCGCTCGGCCAGCGGACCGATCCTGGCCGCGATCCGGCTGGATTGAACCGCGCCGCCGGACGCCGCCCGCTTGCGCCGGCGCAGGCGCCGGGGCAAAACCCGGCCCGTGCCGCAGATGATCATCCCAGACAGGAGCCCCCCTTGACCGAATCGCGCAAGATCGCCCCCTGGCTCAAGGCCGCATTGGAATTCGGCCCGCTGATCCTGTTCTTCCTGGTCTTCATGCGGTTTCGCGACCAGACCGTCAGCCTGGCGGGGCGGGACTATTCCGGTTTCATCCTGGCCACGCTGGTCTTCGTGCCGGTGCTGGCGCTCAGCACGCTGGCGCTGTGGCGGCTGACGGGCAGGCTGTCGCCCATGCAGATCGCGACGCTGGTGCTGGTCGTGGTCTTCGGCGGGCTGTCGGTCTGGCTGAACGATCCGAAATTCTTCAAGATGAAGCCGACGATCATCTACCTGATCTTCGCCGGCCTTCTGGGCACCAGCCTGGCCTTGCGCCGCAACTGGCTGGAACTGGTCCTGTCCGAGGCGCTGCCGATGAACGCCGAGGGCTGGCGCATCCTGACCCTGCGCATGGCGCTGCTGTTCCTGTGCCTTGCCGCGGCCAACGAGGCGGTCTGGCGGCTGATGTCGGAAACCGCCTGGGTGAATTTCAAGACCTTCGGCCTGCCGGCGATCATGGTGGTCTTCTTCATCGCCAACGCCCGCCTGTTCGAGCGTCACGCCCAGCCCCGCGACGGCGAATAGCGCCGGCTGCACCCTTGCATGGCTGGCCGGGCGGGGTTAACCCCAATCCCTGAGCATCAGGAGCGAGCCATGTCCCCGGAGTCGAAACCCCAGGAGCCGAACCAGCCTCTGCATCCGCGCACCCGCGCCGTCCATCACGGCATCCGCCGCAGCCAGTATGGCGAGATGGCCGAGGCCCTGTTCATGACCCAGGGCTTTTCCTATGACAGTGCCGAACAGGCCGAGGCGCGTTTCCTGGGGACCGGGCCGGACGAGTTCATCTATGCCCGCTACGGCAACCCGACCTCGCGCATGTTCGAGGACCGCATCGCCGACCTGGAAGGGACCGAGGACGCATTTGCGACCGCCAGCGGCATGGCGGCGGTCAACGGGGCGCTGATGTGCTTTGCCAAGCCGGGCGACCATATCGTCTCGTCGCGGGCGCTGTTCGGCTCCTGCCTCTATGTGCTGGACCTGCTGGCCCGGTTCGGGGTCGAAGTGACCTATGTCGACGGCACCGACCTTGAGCAATGGCGCGCCGCGATCCGGCCGACGACCCGCGCGGTGTTCTTCGAATCGGTGTCGAATCCGACGCTGGAGGTGGTGGACATCGCCGCCGTCGCGGAACTGGCCCATGCGGTGGGCGCGCTGGTGGTGGTGGACAATGTCTTTGCCACCCCGGTCTATTCCCGCGCGGCCCGGCAGGGCGCCGATGTGGTGGTTTATTCCGCGACCAAGCATATCGACGGCTCGGGCCGCTGCCTGGGCGGGGTGATCTGCGGCACGCGCCAATTCGTGCGCGAGGTGGCCGAGCCCTATCTGAAACATACCGGCGGCGCGATCAGCCCCTTCAATGCCTGGATGATGCTGGGCGGGCTGGCCACCATGGAGCTGCGCGTGCGCGCCCAGGCCGACAGCGCCTTGCAGCTTGCTGCCGCGCTCAGGGACGAGCCGGGGATCGCCCGCGTCATCTATCCCGGCCTGCCCGACCATCCGCAGCACGACCTGGCCATGCGGCAGATGGGTGCGGGCGGCACCATGGTCGCCCTGGACCTGGGCTCCAAGCAGGCGGCCTTCGCGGCGATGGACCGGATGCGGATCTTCCAGATCTCGAACAACCTGGGCGATGCGAAATCCATCGTCACCCACCCCTCGACCACCACGCATCAGCGCCTGTCCGAAGAAGTGCGCGCCACGCTGGGCATCACTCCCGGCCTCTTGCGCCTGTCGATCGGCCTGGAGGATGCGGGCGACCTGATCGCGGACATCCGCCGGTCGCTGGGCTGAGTGCCGGGCGGACGTGCCGGAGCCCCCTTTCTTTTCCGGTGCCGAGCCCCCAGATAGGAGCCGTCCTGCCAGGGAGACGACCATGACCGAGGCCCGCCCCGTCGCCACCGAACGCGCCTATCCGGCGTTGAGCCGCGAATACCCGGCCGATTTCCGCGTGGACGACAGCTACAAGGCCAGCCTGCCGGACCTGCAGAACGGCCCGGCCAGCCTGATCGTCGGCGCCCGCGCGCCGATCCAGCATGTCGGTATCTCGAATTTCCGCCTGCCGATCCGCTACCAGACGCAGGAGGGCGGCGAAATCGCGCTGGAAACCAGCGTCACCGGCACCGTCAGCCTGGAAGCCGACCGCAAGGGCATCAACATGAGCCGCATCATGCGCTCGTTCTACGCCCATGCGGAAAAGCAGTTCTCGATGGGCGTGCTCGAGGCGGCGCTGGAGGATTACAAATCCGACCTCGGCAGTTTCGATGCCCGCATCATGATGCGGCTCAGCTATCCGATGCGGGTCGAATCGCTGCGCTCGGGCCTGTCGGGCTGGCAGTATTACGACATCGCGCTGGAACTGGCCGAACGGGCCGGGCAGCGGCTGCGGATCATGCATTTCGACTATGTGTATTCCTCGACCTGCCCCTGCTCGCTGGAACTCAGCGAGCATGCCCGCCAGATGCGCGGCCAGCTGGCGACGCCGCATTCGCAGCGGTCGGTGGCGCGCATTTCGGCGGTGATGCAGGGCGACACGCTGTGGTTCGAGGACATGGTGGCGCTGTGCCGCCGCGCCGTCGCCACCGAAACCCAGGTCATGGTCAAGCGCGAGGACGAGCAGGCCTTTGCCGAGCTGAACGCCGCTAACCCGATCTTCGTCGAGGATGCGGTGCGCGCCTTTGCCGCCGAACTGATGGCCGAGCCGCGCATCGCCGATTTCCGCGTCGTCGCCAGTCACCAGGAATCGCTGCATTCCCATGACGCGGTCTCGGTGCTGACCCAGGGCGAGACCTTCGCCCATGCCAGCCTGGACCCCGCGATCTTCGCCGGCCTCAGGGCGTAATGCTATGGTTGTCCAGCGGAATGGCCTGTCTCCTGGCGGCCCGGCTGGCGGCAATCTGGCTTTGCCTGAGCCATCGCTATCCTGAATGGCGCCTGCGGCGGCTGACCGAGGGGCGGTCGTCCGGTCCCCTCGCGTTCGGGATGCTCCACGCCAATCCGCTGTTCGACGGTCAGGGGTTTCTGGATTGGCACCACCCGCGCAACCGCCGCGAACGCATCCGGCTTTACGCGGTGGGTGCGGTTTTTCTCGCCCCGGCCCTTCTGGTTTTCTGGGGACTCGCCGCCGCGGTAGGCGGCATGTGAACGAAATGGGAACGACAGGCTTTCCCGAGCGCGGATGCGGGGCTATGGTGCGGGCATGAGCAATTTCGACGACTCGGACGCTTTCGAGGCCGCAGCCGCCCCGGTGCCGCTTTCCCAGCGTGCCATGGGCGCGCGGCCGGCGCCCTATCTGGACGGGCTGAACCCGGCGCAGCGCGCCGCGGTCGAGGCGCTGGACGGGCCGGTGCTGCTGCTGGCCGGCGCCGGCACCGGCAAGACCCGCGCCCTGACCACGCGCATCGCGCATCTGCTGAATCTCGGCCGCGCGCGACCGGGGCAGATCCTGGCCGTGACCTTCACCAACAAGGCCGCGCGCGAGATGAAGGACCGCGTCGGCCGGCTTCTGGGCGAGATGGTCGAGGGCATGCCCTGGCTCGGCACCTTCCACTCGATCAGCGTCAAGATCCTGCGCCGCCATGCTGAACTGATCGGCGACGGCGAGTTGCACCTGAAGCCCAGCTTCACCATCCTGGACACCGACGACCAGATCCGGCTGCTGAAGCAACTGATCCAGGCCGAGAATATCGACGAAAAGCGTTGGCCGGCGCGGCAGCTGGCGCATCTGATCGACGGCTGGAAGAACCGCTGCCTGTCCCCGGCAAAGCTGCCCAAGGGCGAGGAACGCGCCTTCGACGGCTGGGGCGGGCGGCTTTACGCCGCCTATCAGCGCCGGCTGCTGGAACTGAACGCGGTCGATTTCGGCGACCTGCTGATGCATTGCGTCAACCTGTTCCAGGCGCATCCCGACGTGCTGCGGACCTGGCAGGACCGTTTCCGCTATATCCTCGTGGACGAATACCAGGACACCAACGTCGCGCAATACATGTGGCTGCGGCTGCTGGCGTCCGGGCATCGCAACATCTGCTGCGTGGGCGACGACGACCAGTCGATCTATGGCTGGCGCGGCGCCGAGGTCGGCAATATCCTGCGCTTCGAAAGCGATTTCCCCGGCGCGCAGGTGATCCGGCTGGAACAGAACTATCGCTCGACCCCGCATATCCTCGCCGCCGCCTCCGGGCTGATCGCGGCGAACAAGGGCCGGCTCGGCAAGACGCTGTGGACCGAGGCCGAGGAGGGCGAGCGCGTCCGCCTGATCGGCCATTGGGACAGCGAGGCCGAGGCGCGCTGGATCGGCGAGGAGATCGAGGCCTTCCACGGCGGGCATCGCCACAGCATCGGCCGGCGCAGCCTGAACGACATCGCCATCCTCGTGCGCGCCAGCCACCAGATGCGGGCCTTCGAGGACCGCTTCATGACTATCGGCCTGCCCTATCGGGTGATCGGCGGTCCGCGCTTCTACGAGCGGGCCGAGATCCGCGACGCCATGGCCTATTTCCGGCTGGCGGTCAGCCCCACCGACGACCTGGCCTTCGAGCGCATCGTGAACGTGCCCAAGCGCGGCTTGGGCGACAAGGCGGTGCAGAAGATCCAGATCGAGGCGCGGGAACGCGGCCTGTCGCTCTTGGAAGGCGCCGCCTCGGCCGTCGCCACCGGCGCGCTTGGCGGCAAGGGGGCAGGGGCGCTGCGGCAGTTCACCGAGGCGATGGGCCGCTGGCATGCCGATGCGCTGGACGCCTCGGTGAACCATGTCGAGCTGGCCGAGCGCATCCTGGACGAATCCGGCTATACCGCGATGTGGCAGAACGACAAGTCGCCCGACGCGCCGGGGCGGCTGGACAACCTGAAGGAATTGATGAAGGCGCTGGAGGAATTCGAAAACCTCCAGGGTTTCCTCGAGCATGTCGCGCTGGTCATGGACAATGACAAGGGCGAGCAGTCCGAGGAGGTCAGCATCATGACCCTTCACGCCGCCAAGGGGCTGGAATACCCCATCGTCTTCCTGCCCGGATGGGAGGACGGGCTGTTCCCCAGCCAGCGCAGCATGGACGAAAGCGGCATGAAGGGGCTCGAGGAGGAGCGGCGCCTGGCCTATGTCGGCATCACCCGCGGCGAGGAGCTGGTGACGATCAGCTTCGCCGGCAACCGCCGCATGTATGGGCAATGGCAGTCCTCGCTGCCCTCGCGCTTCATCGACGAACTGCCCGAGGATCATGTCGAGGTGCTGACGCCGCCCGGCCTTTACGGCGGCGGCTATGGCGCGGCGGCGCAGTCCTTCGGGCAGCCCTTCGCGCAATCGGTGATGCACGAACGCGCGGCGCGGGCGGATGTCTACAATTCGCCCGGCTGGAAACGCATGCAGGAACGCTCCGCCCAGCGGGCCCAGCCCGTCCACCGCACCCCGGTAGTGATCGACGCCGAGCCGGCGGCGCGGTTTTCGGTGGGCGACCGGGTGTTTCACCAGAAATTCGGCAATGGCACGATCATGGGCATTGCCGAGGACACGCTGACCATCCAGTTCCCCACCGGTTTCAAGACGGTGAAGGCGGGCTATGTGCAGCCCGCCTCGCAGCCCGCCCAGGGGGGCGGCGCACTGGACGACGTGCCGTTCTAAAGCGCGTCGCGCACCGCCTCGGCCACCACTTCGGCCACCACTTCGGCCAGCGTCGCGGTCGGGCGTCCGATCAGCCGCGACAGCGTGCGGCTGTCGTCGAACAGCGCGCCTTGCGCGGCGCCGGCATCCCAGCTTGCGATCGCTGCGGCCAGCCCCTCGGGCAGGCCCGCGCCCGTCAGCGCCGCGGCGTAATCGGCCTGCGACAGGTCGCGATAGGGGATCGCCCTGCCGCTTTGCGCCGAAAGCTCGGCGGCAAGCCCTGCCAGGGTCCAGCCCTCGTCGCCGGCCAGTTCATAGGCCTTGCCCAAATGGCCCTCGCCGGCCAGCACCAGGGCGGCGGCCTCGGCATAATCCGCGCGCGCGGCAGCCGAGATCCGGCCCTCGCCCGCCGCGCCGATCAGCGCGCCATGCGCCAGCGCCGCCGGGATCGCGCCGGTATAGTTCTCGGCATACCAGCCATTGCGCAGGACGGCGTAGGGAATGCCCGATTCGGCCAGCATGGCCTCGGTCGCCACATGTTCCTCGGCCAGAGACAGCGGCGAGCGGTCGGCATGCAGCAGGCTGGTATAGACGATCTGCCCGACTCCGGCAGCCTTCGCGGCCTCGATCACCGCGCGGTGCTGGCCGGCGCGCTTGCCGAGTTCGCTCGACGAGATCAGCAGCAGCCGCTCCACGCCCGGCAATGCGGCGGCCAGCGTCTCGGGCCGGTCGTAGTCGAAGGCGCGGGCCTCGACGCCAAGGTCGGCGGCCTTTCCGGGATTGCGGGCCAGCGCGACGATCCCGCCCGCTGGCAGCAGGCTCTTCAGCCGGGCGATGGTCAGGCGGCCAAGCTGGCCGGTGGCTCCGGTGACGGCGACGGTCATCTGTCTTTCCTTTCGTGAATGGCTTGTGCGGCGAAAGGTAGATATCTAACTTACTGATCGTAAGTACTGACGGAGATGTTAGTGTGAAAAATTCCGATCCCTTCGACCGAGGCAACCTGATGGCGGCGGAATGCCCCTCGCGCGATGTGCTGCGCCGGCTGACCGGGCGCTGGGGCATGCTGGTGCTGCGCGTGCTGGCCGAGGGGCCGCATCGCTTTTCCGCCCTGCGCCGGCGCATCGGCGGCATCAGCGAGCGGATGCTGGCCCAGACGCTTCAGGGGCTGGAGGCGGACGGCATGGTGCTGCGCCGCGATTTCCAGACCGTGCCGCCGCATGTGGAATATGCCCTGACCCCGCTCGGACACGAGGCGGCGCTGCGGGTCGGCGCGCTTTTGGGCTGGATCGAGGATTCGCTGCCCCGGATCGCGCGTGGCTGGACGCGGGCCTGACCCTTTCTGCGTTGTCCAAGTACCCATGCGGCGGCGCGACCGGCACGGCGCTTGACCCCGAAGGCGCGGGGCCCTATCTGACCCTTGCGCGGATGGCCGGATGACCGCGGCGGCAACGTCGAGGAAAGTCCGGACTCCATGAAGGCACGGTGCCGGGTAACGCCCGGCGGGGGCAACCCCAGGGAAAGCGCCACAGAGAAGAGACCGCCCATGCATGCATGGGCAAGGGTGAAACGGTGGGGTAAGAGCCCACCGCGGGGCTGGCAACAGCCCCGGCACGGCAAGCCCCACCGGGAGCAATGCCGAATAGGGACCGCGCGTCGCAAGACAGGGCCGCCTTTGCCCCAGCAGGTCCGGGTTGGCAGCTAGATCCCGTCAGCAATGGCGGGACCAGAGGAATGGTCATCGAAGGGGGCAACCCCGGAACAGGATCCGGCTTACAGGCCGTCCGCGCAAATCAGTTCAGAGAATTGTCAGTCGAGTTTGCAGTAAAAGGCTCGCCTTTACGGTTGTCTCTTCAACCGATGGCAAGTCGAGACGGTCGATTCCTGGTTGATTCCCGGTTGACTTCGCCGGCTTCGCCGCTAAAAGGCGGGCTTCAAGAGAATTTCACGGGGTTGGCGAGACGCATTTTGCCCCGCAGCAGGAGCGAAACAGATGGCGAAGCCGACGACGATCAAGATCCGTCTGAACTCGAGCGCCGGGACCGGGCATTTCTATGTCACCAAGAAGAATGCCCGCACGATGACCGAAAAGATGACGGTCAACAAATACGACCCGGTTGCCCGCAAGCATGTCGAGTACAAGGAAGGCAAGATCAAGTAAGATCTGCCCTTTCGACGGGATCATGCAAGGCCGCGCCCCGCAAGGGCGCGGTCTTTCCCTTTGGGTTGCTGCCCTTTGGACCTGCCGGCCTGGCCCGTCAAAGGGCCGTGGCGACCAGGAAGCTGCGCGGGAAAGGCAGCAGCACCCGCCCCGCGACCTCGGGGTAATGCGGCGCGATCTCGCGGCGATAGGCGGCCAGGAATGCCGGCCGCTCGGCCTTGTCCAGCCGGTCCAGATAGGGCCGCAGCGCCGAGCCGAGGAACCAGCCCACGATGCCCTCCAGCCCGTCCAGTTCGACATGATAGGTCGTGCGCCAGACATCGACCCGCGCGCAGAGGGGGCGCAGCAGCGCATGCAGTGCCACCGGCGACAGCAGCGGCTGGCGCTGTCCGGCCGCCGCCGCCAGCCGGGCCGACCAGCGCGGATCGGCGGCACTGCGGCGCATGGCCACATGGCTCGGCTCGTCCAGGTTGTCGGGCATCTGCACCGCCAGCGCGCCGCCGGGGCGCAGCAGCCCGACCAGATGCGGCAGCAGCACCCGGTGATCGGGCACCCATTGCAGCGAGGCATTGGCAAAGATCAGGTCGGGCGGCGTCTCGGGACGCCAGCTTTCGACATTCCCCTGCACGAAGCAGCAGCCGGGCAGGGCGGCCTGGGCGGTGCGGATCATGTCGGCATCGGGATCAAGGCCGACGACCTGCGCGCCGGGGAAACGCTCGGCCAGCAGGGCGGTCGAATTGCCCGGGCCGCAGCCGATGTCCACCACGAGGTCCGGCGCCTCCAGCGGCAGCGCCGCCAGCAGGTCGCGCGCCGGTCGGGTGCGGTCGTCCAGGAATTTCGCATATTGCGTGGCCGACCATCGCATGGCGTTCCTCCAGCCCGGATTCGCCCGCAGGCTAGAGGATGGCCCGCCGCCTGAACAGGCCGACCCTTAGTGAAAATCCCGCGATTTCGGCATTATCCTGACCTGGCGCGGATGGCCGGCGCGCGGGGCCGGCAGGGCCGGGCATGGCTCTCCGGCCAGGCGCAGCAGCGCGTCGGAGCGGTCGCCCAGCCAATGCGCGACGATATGGGTCACGCCCTCGGCACGCTGGAGCTGGCCGTGGACCTCCAGCAGGCGGGCGGTCATCACCACCTTGCGGAATCGCGCGAAGGTCTTTTCCCAGATCACCAGATTCGCCACGCCGGTTTCGTCCTCCAGCGTGACGAAGCAGGTGCCGTTGGCGCTGCCGGGGCGCTGGCGCACCAGCACGATGCCGGCCATGCGCAGGCGGCCGCGATTCGGCAGGGCGGCAAGGTCCGCCGCCGAGGCATAGCCCTGTGCTGCCAGGCTGCGGCGCAGGAAGGCCATGGGATGGGCCTTCAGCGACAGGCGCAGGGTCTGGTAATCGGCGGTGACATGCTCGCAAAGCGGCATGGCGGGCAGGGCAACGGCGGGCTCGGCGCCCTCGTCCCGGGCCCCGAACAGCGGCAGGTCCGGCGCGTCGCGCAGGGCGCGTGCCTGCCACAGCCCAGCCCGCCGGTCGAGCCCCATCGAGCGCAAGCCGTCGGCCGCCGCGATCAGCCGGATGGCGCGGGCATCGAGCCCGGCGCGGGCCTTGAGATCGGCCAGGTCGGCATAGGGCGCGTCCCGCGCAGCCTTGATGCGTTCGGCCAGCGGTTTGGACAGCCCTTCGACCTGGCGCAGGCCGAGGCGCAGCGCGAAGGCGCCGTCGCAGGGCTCCAGCATGTTGTCCCATTCGCTGATGTTCACATCCACCGGCAGCACGATGACGCCGTGGTCGCGCGCGTCGCGCACGATCTGGGCGGGCGCGTAGAAGCCCATCGGCTGGCTGTTGAGCAGCGCCGCCGCGAAGGCGGCCGGGTGATGGCATTTCAGCCAGGCCGAGACATAGGCCAGATGCGCGAAGGCCGCGGCATGGCTTTCGGGAAAGCCGTAATCGCCGAAGCCCTTGATCTGGTTGAAGCAACGCTCGGCGAAGTCGCGGTCGTAGCCGCGTTCGACCATGCGGCCGACCATCCGGTCCTGCAACCGCTCGATGGTCCCGCGCGAGCGAAAGGTGGCCATGGCCTTGCGCAGATCGTCCACCTCGGCGGGTGAGAACTCGGCGGCGACCATGGCAATCTTCATCGCCTGCTCCTGAAAGATCGGCACGCCTTCGGTGCGGTTCAGGATCTTGAACAGTTCGTCCGGGGGGCCGCATTCGGGCGAGGGGGCGGGGTAATCCACCGTCTCCAATCCCGCCCGGCGGCGCAGATAGGGATGGACCATGTTGCCCTGGATCGGGCCGGGGCGGACGATGGCGACCTGGATCACCAGGTCGTAGAACTCCTTGGGCTTCAGCCGCGGCAGCATGGCCATCTGCGCCCGGCTTTCGACCTGGAAGGTGCCGATGCTGTCGCCTCTTTGCAGCATGGCATAGGTCTCCGGATCGTCCCGGTCGAAATCCGAAAGCGTCAGCGCCTTGCCGTAATGCACCCGGACCAGTTCGAAGCATTTGCGGATGCAGGTCAGCATCCCCAGCGCCAGCACATCGACCTTGAGGATGCGCAATTCGTCGATGTCGTCCTTGTCCCATTCGATGAAGCTGCGCTCCGGCATGGCGGCATTGCCGATGGGCACGGTTTCCGACAGCGGCCCCTCGGTCAGCACGAAGCCGCCGACATGCTGCGACAGGTGGCGCGGCATGCCGATCATCTCCTCGGCCAGCCTGACCGTGCGCCGCAGCAGCGGGTCGCCCAGGTCGAGCCCGGCCTGGTCGGTCGAGGCCGCCGACATGTCCTTGCCCCAGCTGCCCCAGACCGTGTCGGCCAGCGCCGAGGTCACGTCCTCGGACAGGCCCATGACCTTGCCGACCTCGCGGATGGCGCTGCGCGGGCGGTAATGGATCACCGTGGCGCAGAGCCCGGCGCGGTCGCGGCCATAAGCGTCATAGATGTGCTGGATGACCTCCTCGCGCCGCTCATGCTCGAAATCCACGTCGATATCGGGCGGCTCCTTGCGGTTTTCGCTGATGAATCGCTCGAACAGCAGTTCATGCTTGGCGGGATCGACCGGAGTGATGCCGAGGACGTAGCAGACCGCCGAATTCGCCGCCGAGCCGCGGCCCTGGTTCAGGATGCCCTGATCTTCGGCATAGCGGACGATGTCGTGGATGGTCAGGAAATATTGGGCGATCTCCTTCCGGCGGATCAGCGCCAGTTCCTTGACCAGCGTGGCGTGGACCTTCTCGGGCACGCCGGCAGGATAGCGCCAGGCCGCGCCCTGCCAGGTCAGGTTTTCCAGATGCTGCTGCGGGGTCAGGCCGGGCGGCACGCTTTCGCGGGGATATTCGTATTGCAGCTCGTCCAGCGAGAAGCGGCAGCTGTCGGCGATCTCGCGCGTGGCGCGGATGGCATGGGGCCAGTCGGCGAACAGGCGGACCATCTCGGCCGGAGGCTTCAGGTGACGCTCGGCATTCTGCGCCAGCAGCAGGCCGGCCCGGGCGATGGTGGTGCCCGCGCGGATGCAGGTCATCACGTCCTGCAGCGGCCGGCGGTCGGGGGCGTGGTAATGCACGTCGTTCACCGCGACGATCGACAGCCCCGCCGCCCGCGCCGCCCGGTCGAGGCGGTTGATCCGCGCCCGGTCGTCGCCGCGATAAAGCCAGCTGGCCGCGACATGGGACAGCTGCGGCAGGCGGCGGGCCAGGCCGGGCAGGGGTGCAAGGTCGTCGCCCGGCAGCCAGATCAGCCGCATGCCTTCGGCATGGGCGGCCAGGTCGTCCAGGCTCAGGTCGCAGCGCCCCTTCTTCTGCCAGTTCCCGTCCAGGTCGTGCCGCCGGCCCTTGGTGATCAGCGAGGCGAGCCGGCCATAGGCGGCGCGGTCGGTGGGATAGGCCAGGAAGGCGCTGCCCTCCGCCAGCACGATCCGCGCCCCGATCACCGGGCGCAGTTGCAGCTTCTTCGCCGCGGCATGCAGCCGCACCACCCCGGCCAGGCTGTTGAGGTCGGCGATCCCCAGCGCGTCATAGCCCATCAGATGCGCCGCCAACGCCAGCTCGCGCGGCTGCGAGGCGCCGTGCAGGAAACTGAAGGCGCTGGTCACTGCCAGTTCGACGTAATCCGCGGGCGGGTTCGGGTGCTCGGCCGGGGGCAGCGGGATCTGGGGGCGGGCATGATGGTCGGGCATCAGGCGAAGATCCCGTGCAGGAACCAGCGCGGCGCGCCGCCGCGGCCGTCATGGACCAGCCCCTCGCGATAGATCCACAGGCGCAGGCCGCTGTCGTCCTCGATGCGGAAATAGTCGCGCAGCCGGGTGCCGGGGCGGTCGTGCCACCATTCCGGAGCGATGCGCTCGGGCCCGGCATGGCGGGCGACGCGCAGGGTCTGCCGGCGCCAGACGAATTGCGCCGGCGGGCCTTCGGGGATGGCGTAGAGCACGCGGATCTCCTCGGGCGGGTTGAGCAGGCGGATCGGCCGGTCGGCGCGCGCGACCGGGGCGGGAATGGTGGCCAGCGGCGGGCCGGGTGTCTCGGCGCGTTCGGGGACATGGCTTTCGCGCGGCAGCGGCCGGCTGATCGCCGCCGCGCCGAAGCGCGCCGCCAGCCGGTCCACCAGCCGCGCCAGTGCCAGCCCTGCGGGCGCGGCACCGTCGAGGCCGGGCTGGGTCTGGGCCAGCGGCTCGACCGCCTCGGCCGCAAGCCGGATCAGGTCGAAGCCATAGCCAGGGTCCAGCCGTTCGAGCCGGCCGTCGAACAGGCGCAGCAAATGGCCGGGGTCGCGCGTGGGCGCGGCCAGGGCGACGCGGATGTCGCGCCGCTCGCCATCCACGCGAAACACCGACAGGCACAGCCGCCGGCAGCCGCGATCCGCCGCCGCCATCTGCGCGCAAAGATCGGCCAGCAATCCGGGCAGCCAGTCCGAGGGGTCCATCACCGGCTCGGCCAGCCGGGCCTCGGCGGCGTATTCGGGTGCGGGCTCGGGCGCATCCAGCGGCTCGGCCGCCCGCCCCAGCGCCTGGTCGAGGCGGATCAACGGATTGTCCTGCGGCTCGGCCCGGGCAAAGCGGCGCATCAGTGACAGGCGCGGAAGGGCGGCGAGGTCGCCGATGGTCCTGAGCCCCAGCCGGCGCAAGAGCAGCAGGGTTTCCCCCGACAGCCGCAACCCGGCCACCGGCAGCGGCGCCAGCGCGGGCAGGGGATCGGCGCAGATCGTGCGCTCGGGGCCGAAGCGGGCCAGCGCCCAGGCCGCGCCGCGCGTCGGCGCCAGCGCCAGCCGCGCGGTCAGCCCGGCCCGGGCGAAGCCGGCCTGGATCTCGGCCAGCATCGCCGCCTCGCCGCCGAACAGATGCGCGGCGCCGGTGGTGTCGAGAATGATGCCGTCCTTGTCGTCGGGCGTGCTGAAGGGGCCCCAGCGCCGGGCCCAGAAGGCCAGCCGCGCCAGTTTTGCGGCATCGCGTCGGGGCTCGGCCGGCTCGATGCGCAATTCGGGGCAGATGGCGCGGCTGTCCACGGCGCGGGCGCCGATGCGGGCCCCGGCCCGTTCGGCGGCGCGGTTCGCGGCATGGATGACGGGCCCGTGCGGACCGGGCGCGGCCAGCGCCAGCGGGATCTCCTCAGGCCAGGCGTCGCCCCGGCGCGCGGCGCGGTTCAGCCAGCTCTCGATCGCCAGGCGGGGCAGAGAAATCGAGACGATCCGCCGCCCGGTCATGGCGCACCACCCAGGTCGAGGGCGGCTGGCCGCGGACCCGGAACAGTTCCGCCAGCCAGCGCGGCTCGCCCGGCGCCTGCGGATCGTCCGGGTCGGGGGCAGAGGGCAGCGGCGTCACCCGCCAGCGCATCCGCGCCGCGCTGGGTTCGGGCGGCGCGGCGTGGCGGATCAGCCAGCAGGGCAGGCCCGCCGCCTCGGCCCGAAGCGCCAGGCGGCGGCTGGCGGTGAAGCTCAGCGCCGCAGCGGCGCCATGGATCTCGCCCACCACGGCGGCCAGGGCGCGGCTTTGCAGCCCGTCCTCCAGCGCCGCCAGCACATCGGCGGGGCGCGTCAGGTCCAGCCGCAGCAGGTCGCGGCCCATGCCGGGCAGGAAGGGGGCGCCGAATTCGGTCCGGCTTAGCCGGTCCTGCGCCCAAAGCACCAGCCCCGGCGGCAGGGCGGCCAGGACGAATCCGGGCGCCGCCCCCGCCAGGGGACGGGCGCCGAAGGCTTCGGACAGGGTCGGCGCGCTCGGTTGCGGCGCCGCGGGGACTGGCGCCCGTCCGAAAGGCGCCACCCCGGAAGGGAAAGGGCGAGCGGACATGGTTCAGTCAGTATGTTCCTGATTTGTTCCTATCCCTTGTCCAAGGATTCGTCAATCCGGCCGCGCCAGGGAACATTGCACTGCCTGCGCGGTTGAGGCCATCTGACGCCAAAGGTGCAGGACGAAAGGCCATGGCCCATGCAAGCCGCAAGACATGCGGGGCAGGGCAGCAGGATCGGGACAGGGCATGCAACGCCGGGCGGCGGGGAAAACCCCATGGCCTTCATCCCGGTCATCGGGCCGCTCATCCGGGGCCAACCTGCGAGCCGCGGTTTTGCTCCCTGCCGCCCGGCACGGAGCGGCCCGATGCGGCACCGCCCGCGCAACCCTTGCGAGCCGCGCGCCAAGCGCCTAGAAGGCGGGGCGCAGCCTTGCCAGGGAAAATGCCATGCTCGACCATCTGACCTATACCGCCCCCGAACCGAAGATCATTCAGGGTGCGAAGCAGGATTGGGAACTGGTCATCGGGCTGGAGGTCCACGCCCAGGTCGCCTCGAACGCCAAGCTGTTTTCCGGTGCCTCGACCGGCTTCGGGGCCGAGCCGAACAGCCATGTCGCCTTCGTCGACGCTGCCATGCCGGGCATGCTGCCGGTGATCAACGAGTTCTGCGTGGCGCAGGCGGTCAAGACCGGGCTGGGCCTGAAGGCGGCGATCAACCTGGTCTCGGCCTTCGACCGCAAGAACTATTTCTATCCCGACCTGCCGCAGGGCTACCAGATCAGCCAGCTTTACCACCCGATCGTGGGCGAGGGCGAGGTGATCGTGGACATGGCCCCCGGCGTCGCCCGCCGCGTCAGGATCGAGCGCATTCACCTGGAACAGGATGCCGGCAAGTCGATCCACGACATGGACCCGAACATGTCCTTCGTCGACCTGAACCGCACCGGCGTCGCGCTGATGGAGATCGTCAGCCGCCCCGACATCCGCGGCCCCGAGGAGGCGGCGGCCTATGTCGCCAAGCTGCGCCAGATCATGCGCTACCTCGGCACCTGCGACGGCAACATGCAGAACGGCAACCTGCGCGCCGACGTGAACGTCTCGGTCTGCGCGCCCGGCGCCTACGAACGCTACCAGGAGACCGGCGATTTCAGCCATCTCGGCACCCGCTGCGAGATCAAGAACATGAACTCGCTGCGCTTCATCCAGGCCGCCATCGAATACGAGGCACGCCGCCAGATCGCCATCATCGAGGATGGCGGCAAGGTGGTGCAGGAAACCCGGCTCTATGACCCCGACCGGGGCGAGACCCGCTCGATGCGCTCCAAGGAAGAGGCGCATGACTACCGCTATTTCCCCGATCCCGACCTGCTGCCGCTGGAGATCGAGCAGGCCTGGGTGGACGAGATCGCCGGCGCGATGCCGGAACTGCCGGACGAGAAGAAGGCGCGTTTCGTCACCGAACTGGGCCTGTCCGAATACGATGCCGGTGTGCTGACCGCCGAGGTCGAAAGCGCCGATTACTTCGAGCAGGTCGCCGCCGGGCGCGACGGCAAGATGGCGGCGAACTGGGTCATCAACGAGCTGTTCGGACGGCTGAACAAGGAAGGGCTGAGCGTCGAGACCTCGCCCGTCTCGGCCGCCCAGCTTGGCGGGGTGATCGACCTGATCGGCTCGGGCGCGATCTCGGGCAAGATCGCCAAGGAACTGTTCGAGATCCTGTGGACCGAGGGCGGCGATCCGGCCGAGATCGTCGAGGCGCGCGGCATGAAGCAGGTCACCGACCTCGGCGCCATCGAGGCGGCGGTGGACGAGATCATCGCCGCCAATCCGGCGCAGGTGGAAAAGGCCAAGGCCAACCCGAAGCTGGCCGGCTGGTTCGTGGGCCAGGTGCTGAAGGCCACCGGCGGCAAGGCCAACCCGGCGGCGGTGAACGAACTGGTGGCCAAGAAGCTCGCCCTGGCCTGATCCGCCACGGACAGCCGGCGTTCATCCCGCGATACCGCGGCGCGGCTTGCGCGCGGCAGGGCAAGGGGCCTTTCCGGCCCCGCCCAGCCGCGCCAGGGCAAGCCCTTCGGCCGTTTTCCGCTGCGCGGCCCGGCCTGTCGGCAAGCCTTCGCCATTCCGGCCCGGCATGAATGAAATAAGCTCGCGGCTTTCCGCCGCAGCCCGCCGCTCAACGGCGGCCGGCGGGAGATTGTCCATCATGGGAAATATGCCCGTGCTGCGGCATCGAGTTTTGGTCATGAAGATCAAACCTCGGAGGGCGTCCCGCGCTATCGTTCGGGATGGCTGGCACGAGCGGCGACCTGGTGCGGCCCGATAGGCACGCCATCTGATCGGCATCCGGGCCAGCGGCTTCTCCAGATACCCGAGCCGTTTCGCGCATGATCGCTTGGTCCTGCATGCCGATGGCTCCTCCTCGGATGACCTTGACACCTGCCCGATAAAAAAGACCCCGCGCCGGAACGCGGGGCCTTGGTCAGGCGGGGCCGGGGATCACTCCTCGACCGTCACCTTGACCATGTAGTCGGGCTCGACCACGGCGCCATTGGCGGCCGGGTCGCCCTTCTTGATCGCGTTCAGCACGTCCCAGCCGTCGACCAGCTGGCCGACAACGGTATATTGCCCGTCCAGGAAAGTCGCCGGCGCCAGGTCGATGAAGAACTGGCTGTTGGCGCTGTTGGGATCCTGCGCCCGCGCCATGCCCACGGTGCCGGCCTGGAAGCTGACATCGTTGAACTCGGCCGCCAGGTCCGGCATGTTCGAGCCGCCCATGCCCGCCCGCGCGGTATCGCTGCCGTGCTTGCCGAATTCGACATCGCCGGTCTGAGCCATGAAGCCGTCGATCACGCGGTGGAACACCACCCCGTCATAGGCGCCCGATTTCGCCAGCGTCACCAGGCGCTCGACATGGTTCGGCGCCTTGTCGTTGTAAAGGTCCAGCACGATCCGGCCCTTGGCCGTGCCCTTGGAATCGGCCACCTCGATCACCAGGTTCGGACCCGGCCCGTCGGTGACGCCCGGCAGGCCCTCGGCCAGGACCGGATGGGCGGCCGCGCCGGCGCCCAGCACCAGGGCGGGAAGCAGCAGCTTATTCCACATCGGCCGCCACCCTCACCGAGATCATCCGGTCGGGATTCGCCGGCGGCTCGCCGCGGGCGATCTTGTCGACATGCTCCATGCCCTCGATGACCCGGCCATAGACGGTATACTGGCCGTTCAGGAAGTGGTTGTCCTTGAAATTGATGAAGAACTGGCTGTTGGCCGAGTTCGGGTTCATCGAGCGCGCCGCGCCCAGCGTGCCGCGGTCATGCGGCAGGCGCGAGAACTCGGCCGGCAGGTCCGGCAGGTCCGAGCCGCCGGTGCCAGCGCGGCCCGGATTGTAGTTGTTTTCCATGTTGGCATGTTCCACATCGCCGGTCTGGGCCATGAAGCCCTCGATCACGCGGTGGAAGGCCACGTTGTCGTATTTCCCGGCGCGGGCCAGTTCCTTCATGCGCTCGGCATGTTTCGGCGCCACGTCGGGCAGCAGTTCGATCACCACCGGGCCGTCCTTCAGCTCGATGATGACCGTGTTCTCGGGATCCTTGATCTCGGCCATGGGGGTCTCCTTCTGATGGCTTGGGCAAAGGCATAAGCGTTTCGCCCCGCCCAGACAACGCCCGCCGGCGCCGTGCGTTTCGCCGCATGCCCGGCCTCCGGCGCCGGTTGACGAAAATGTCATGATGCGGGAAAACCCCGGCGGGGGACGGTCAGCCCAACATGAAAGGGACATGAGCATGGCGGATTTCAACACGATCGACGACCTGGAGCTTGACGGCAAGGTGGTGCTTGTCCGCGTGGACGTGAACGTCCCGGTCGAAAACGGCCAGGTCACCGATGCCACGCGAATCGAAAAGATCGTGCCCACCGTCAAGGACATCCAGGCCAAGGGCGGCATCCCGGTGCTGCTGGCGCATTTCGACCGCCCCAAGGGCAAGCGCGTGGACAGCATGAGCCTCAAGGTCGTTCTGCCGGCGCTGCAGCGCGCCCTGGGCCAGGAGGTCAGGTTTGCGGACGAGGCCATCGGCGGCCCCGCCAAGCGGGCTGTGGCCGACCTGAAGCCGGGCGATGTCCTGCTGCTGGAGAACACCCGCTTCTATCCGGGCGAGGAAACCAATGACGCGACCTGCGCCGCCTCGCTGGCCGCCCTGGGCCAGGTCTACGTCAACGACGCCTTCTCGGCCGCCCATCGCGCCCATGCCTCGACCGAGGGCATCGCGCGGCTGCTTCCTGCCGCCGCCGGCCGGCTGATGGAGGCGGAGCTCAAGGCGCTGGACGCCGCGCTTGGCAATCCGCAGCGCCCGGTGGTGGCGGTGGTCGGCGGCGCCAAGGTCTCGACCAAGCTCGACCTGCTTGGCAACCTGATCGAGAAGGTCGATCATCTGGTCATCGGCGGTGGCATGGCCAACACCTTCCTGGTCGCCCAGGGCATCGAGGTCGGCAAGTCGCTGGCCGAGCGCGACATGGCCGATACGGCGCGCGAGATCCTGGCCAAGGCGGAACAGACCGGCTGCACCATCCACCTGCCGGTGGACGTGGTGGTGGCGCGCGAGTTCAAGGCCGGCGCCGACAACGAGACGGTGGCGGCGGATGCCTGCCCGGCCGATGCGATGATCCTGGACGCCGGCCCCGCCACGGTGGCGAAGATCCGCGAGGTCTTCGAGGCCAGCCGCACGCTGATCTGGAACGGCCCGCTTGGCGCCTTCGAGATCGCGCCCTTCGACGCCGCGACCAATGCCGCCGCGCAAGAGGCCGCGCGGCTGACGCGCGAGGGCAAGCTGATCTCGGTCGCCGGCGGCGGCGACACGGTGGCGGCGCTGAACAAGGCCGGGGTGTCGGGCGATTTCACCTTCATCTCGACTGCCGGCGGCGCCTTCCTGGAATGGATGGAGGGCAAGGAACTGCCCGGCGTCGCGGCCCTGCAGAAACGCTGAGGCCTGCCGCCCGGCAGGCGGAGGAGCCCCTCGCGGGGGGCTGTTCCGTCTGATGCCGGATCGGCGCATCGGCGCAAGCGAAAGGGCGGCAGGGGACGCCCTGGTGTCCCCTGCCGGCTGCGGTCAGTTCCCCTCGGCCGGTGCGGCTTCCGGCGCGGCTTCGCCTGCCGGCATGGCCGGTGTCGTCGCGGCGGGCGGCGCGTTGCGCGTCACGTCGCGCGAGTCGGTGTCGAGGAACAGGATATAGAGAAAGGCCCCGATCGCGATCGCAAAGGCCAGTCCCAGCACCAGGAAGAAGGGCCGGTTCTGGCGGATCTGTTCGGGAATGCCGTCGGGATCTTCGTTCGCCATTGGAATTCCTCCCAATTCTGACAGCGGAATAACGCCGAAAGGCGGCCATGTGTTCCGTTAGCGCAATCGCGATTGCCCTTGCCGGCTGGTCTGTTAATCAGCCGGCATTCAGACATGGAGTTCCCGATGCAGATGACCGATACCGTCCGCAAGATCCTCGCCAATTACGAGGGCGAAGCGCCGGGTGTGAAGGCACAGCTGGCCCGCATGCTGATGACCGGCAAGCTGGCCGGCACCGGCAAGATGATCATCCTGCCCGTGGACCAGGGTTTCGAGCATGGCCCGGCGCGCAGCTTCGCGCCGAACCCGGCCGGCTATGACCCGCATTACCATTACCAGCTGGCGATCGACGCCGGGCTCAACGCCTATGCCGCGCCCCTGGGCATGATCGAGGCGGGCGCCGACACCTTTGCCGGCCAGATCCCGACCATCCTCAAGGTGAACTCGGCCAATTCGCTGATGTCGGACACCGCCGGCAAGAACCAGGCGATCACCGCCTCGGTCGACGACGCGCTGCGGCTGGGCTGCTCGGCCATCGGCTTCACCATCTATCCGGGCTCGGACATGGCGCTCGACATGATCGAGGAGATCGTCGAGATGCGCAAGGAAGCCGCCGCCAAGGGCGTGGCGACGGTGATCTGGTCCTATCCGCGCGGCGAGGCGATCAGCAAGGACGGCGAGACCGCCATCGACATCGCCGCCTATGCCGCGCAGATCGCGGCGCTGATCGGGGCGCATATCATCAAGATCAAGCTCTCGACCGACCACCTGGAACTGGGCGAGGCGAAAAAGGTCTACGAGGCCAAGGGCATCGACATCTCGACCCAGGCCAAGCGCGTGGCGCATTGCATGCAGTCGGCCTTCAACGGCCGCCGCATCGTGGTGTTCTCGGGCGGGGCGGCCAAGGGCGCGGATGCGGTCTTCGACGACGCGCGCGCCATCCGCGACGGCGGTGGCAACGGCTCGATCATCGGCCGCAACAGCTTCCAGCGTTCGCGCGAGGATGCGCTGGAGATGCTGGGCAAGCTGGTGGACATCTATCTGGGCAAGGCCTGAGCGCCGTGGGGGCGCTGCCCCCACACCCCCGGGATATTTCGGCAAGAAAGAAGGGCGCTGCGCAGGCGCCCTTTTCCTTTGGCCGCGGAACGCCTAGTCTCTTGCGCCACAGGCAGAAGGATGGGTGCATGGCGTTTTTCTCGAAACTGCGCGAGCGGCTGACGCGGTCCTCGTCGAAGATCGGCGCGGGGCTGGATGACATCGTGTCCGAAGGTGCCGAACCGGAAAGCGCCGCGCCGGTGCAGCCCGCTGCCCCAGCCCCGCAAGCCCCGATCCCTGACACGCCCGCCAAACCCGGGCTTTTCGGCCGCATCTTCGGCCAGGCCGCCACGGCCGAGCCGCGCCGCGAGCTGGATGACGAGATGCTGGAGCAGCTCGAGGAGATGCTGATCCAGGCCGACATGGGCGTCGAGACGGCCTTGCGCGTCACCGCCAATATCGCCGAGGGCCGCATGGGGCGGCGCATCTCGTCCACCGAGCTGAAAGAGCTGCTGGCCGAGGAGATCGCCCGCATCATGACGCCCGTCGCCAAGCCCTTGCCGCTCTATCCCAAGCGGCCGCAGGTGGTGCTGGTGGTGGGGGTGAACGGCTCGGGCAAGACCACGACCATCGGCAAGCTCGCGAGCCAGTTCAAGGCGGCAGGCAAGAAGGTGGTGATCGCGGCCGGCGACACCTTCCGCGCCGCCGCCGTCGAGCAATTGCAGGTCTGGGGAAGCCGCGCCGGGGTGCCGGTGATGACCGCGCCCGAGGGCGCCGACCCCGCGAGCCTCGCCTTCGACGCCATGGTGCGGGCCGAGGCTGAGGGCGCGGATCTTCTGATGATCGACACCGCCGGCCGCCTGCAGAACCGCCAGGATCTGATGGAGGAACTCGCGAAGATCGTCCGCGTCATCCGCAAGAAGGATCCGTCGGCGCCGCACAACACCTTGCTGGTGCTGGACGCGACCACCGGGCAGAACGCGTTGAGCCAGGTCGAGACCTTCCGGAAGCTCGCCGATGTCTCGGGCCTGGTCATGACCAAGCTGGACGGCACCGCGCGCGGCGGCGTGCTGGTTGCGCTGGCCGACCGCTTCGGCCTGCCGATCCATGCCATCGGCGTGGGCGAGCAGATCGACGATCTCGATGCCTTCGACGCCCGCGACTTCGCCCGCGCCCTGGTCGGTCTCGGGGACTGACCCCGCGGCTTTCCGTTTTCCAAATACCCCTGCGGCGGCGCAACCGGAGCGGAGGTCACGGCTTGACGAGATGCGCGTCGGTCCTTGTGTCCTCGGCCGGCGCGACATTGCCCGCCGCATCGGCCATCGGCTCGACCACATCCTGCGGTGGCGTGAAGGGCGCGGTCAGCTCGGCGGTTCCGGCCTGCTTGTCATAGATGCAGACGTAGCGATCCACCCCGCCATCGGCGAGCGTGGTGATCAAGAGCGCCGCGCCGTAGCTTTCCGAGCCGAAGGGGTTGATCTCGATCGCCGTCTCGCCCGCCTCGGGGGCCAGCGCGGTGCAGGCCGCCTCGACATCCTGGCGGAACTGCTCCCAGGCCGCTTCGGACGAGGCCAGCACGGGGCTGGCGGACAGGATCAGCATCAGGGCGGCCAGGCGCATGGTCATTCTCCCTTGGCGGTGCAGGAAAACAACGCCGCTGCCCGGCCGCGGGTTTCTAGAGCCCGAGTCGCGCTGAGAAATCCCGCACCTCGGCCTCGTCCCCCGCCGCCAGCGAGCGCAAGAGCGTCGCCTGCGAGCGCAGGATCGGCTCCTCGCCGATGATCTTCAGGTGGTTGGCGCGCAGCGTCTCGCCCGAGGAGGTGATGTCGGCGATGGCCTCGGCGGTCAGGTTGGCCACCGTGCCCTCGGTCGCGCCCTGGCTGTCGACCAGCTGGTAATCCGCGACCTCCTGCGCCGAGAGCCAGGCGCGCACCAGCCGATGATACTTGGTGGCGATGCGCAGGCGGAAGCCGTGCTCGGCGCGGAAATCGCGGGCGATGGTGGCGAAATCGTCCAGCGTCTCGCAATCGCTCCAGCAAGCGGGCACGGCCAGGATCAGGTCGGCATGGCCGAAGCCCATCGGCGCCAGTTCCTCGACATGGCTGCGCCAGCCGGGCAGCTTCTCGCGGATCAGGTCGGTGCCGGTCACGCCCAGGTGGATGCGCCCGGCCATCAACTCGCGCGGGATCTCGCCCGCCGACAGCAGCACCAGCGCGACATTGTCCGCCCCCTCGACCCGGCCGGCATATTCGCGATCCGAGCCGGCGCGCGACAGGGTCACGCCGCGGGTGGCGAACCAGTCGAATGTCTGCTCCATCAGCCGCCCCTTGGACGGCACGCCCAGCCGGATCATGCTGCTTTCCCCAAGACCTGGCCCCCCAATTCGTAGACCAGCCCCGGCCGGATGATGCCGCCCACCGCCGGGATCGAGCGGCCCTGCGCCTGGCCCAGCACCGCCGCCAGCGCGTCGTAGCGCCCGCCCGAGGCGACGGGCGGCCAGTCCGTGCGGCCCGGCGCGGCAAAGCTGAAAGTCATGCCGTCGTAATATTCCATTGTGTGCCGGCCGTGGCTGGCGTCGAAATGCACCCGGCCCACGTCGATGCCGCGCGCCGACAGCGCCGCGAGATTGCGCTCCAGCCGGTCCACCGCCTCGGCGATGTCGGGGATCTCGGCCGCCAGCGCGCGCAGCTGCCGCAGCGCCTCGGGGGCCGGGGCCTGGATGGAGAACAGCCGCTCCAGCCGCTCGACCCATTGCGGCGGCAGCGGCGCCTCGGCGGCGTCGCTGCGCAGCCGGTCGATGCGGGCCTGCATCTCGGCCGGCGAACGCAGCCCGGTCCAGGGCGCGGCGGTTTCGGGAAAGCCGCGGGCCTCGGCCGGGGCGGCGAAGCGCGCCAGCGCCTTGGCAAAGCGCCGCGGCCGCCAGATGTGGTGCAAAAGCGCGGCACGACGCGCACCCGACAGCGGCAAGGCGCGCACCGCGTCTATCAGCAGGTCCATGTCGCCCATGCTGGCCTGCAGCTTCAGGGGCGCCAGGATGTCGTGGAACAGGGCGAAAACCTCGGCATCGGCATCCGGGTCGCGGGCGAAAAGCTCGAAGCCGGCCTGCAGGTATTCGTTGTCGCGCGGATGCTCGGGGCGCGTCTCGCCATGGTCCTGCTTGCGGAACACCTCGCCCAGGTAGCAATAGCGGGCGGGCTCGGCGCCGCTGGCCATGTGCATCTGCACCACCGGCACGGTGAAGTCGGGGCGCAGCATCATCTCGCCGCGGATCGGATCCTGGGTCACATAGGCGCGGGCGCGGATGTCCTCGCCATAGAGGTCCAAGAGCGTCTCGGCCGGCAGCAGCAGGTCGGGCGCCACTTCCTCGGCCCCTGCGGCGCGGAAGGCGGCGAGGATCCGCTGGCCGATGGCCTGTTTCTCGCGCTTGCTCATCCCAGGATGCGCCGGACTTCGGCGACCAGATCGGCGCGGGCCACTTCGGTCTGGGCGGGCTGGGCCTTCCATTCCTCGTGGCTGGCCTCGGCCGCGATCTTCGCCCCAAGGACCAAGTCCTTGACCTGCACCACGCCGCGCGCCGCCTCGTCGCCGCCCTGGATGATCGCGACCGGGGCATTGCGCTTGTCGGCATATTTCAGCTGGTTGCCGAAGTTCTTCGGGTTGCCCAGATAGACCTCGGCGCGGATGCCGGCCGCGCGCAGTTCCGCCGCCATGGCCTGGTAATCGGCCATGCGCTCGCGGTCCATGACGGTGACGACGACCGGGCCCGGCTCGGCCCCGCCCATCAGCCCCTTGGCGCGCAGGGCGGCCAGCAGCCGGTCCACGCCGATGGAGACGCCGGTCGCCGGCACCTTCTGGCCGGTGAAGCGTTCCACCAGCCCGTCATAGCGCCCGCCGCCGGCGACCGAGCCGAACTGACGCTTGCGGCCCTTGTCGTCGAGGATCTCGAAGGTCAGCTCGGCCTCGAAGACCGGGCCGGTGTAATAGCCCAGGCCGCGCACGATCGACGGGTCGATGACGGCGCGATCCTCGCCCACGCCCATGGCGGCGAGCATCTGGGCAATCTGCGCCAGTTCCGCGACCCCCTCGGCCCCCGCGGCCGAGGCGCCGACGGCGGCGCGCAGGTTTTGCAGCGTCGCGGCGTTGTCCGCGCCCTTCGAGGTCAGGAAGGCCAGCACCGGACCGGCCTGTTCGGGGGCCAGCCCCACGCCCTCGATGAAGGCGCCGCTATCGTCCTTGCGGCCGGTGGTGAGCAGCTGGCGCACGCCCTCCTCGCCGACCTTGTCGAACTTGTCGATGGTGCGCAGCACGTCGTCGGCAGGCTTGCCCTCGGCCACGCCCGTGGATTCCAGGATGCCGTTCAGCACCTTGCGGTTGTTGATGCGGATCAGGTAGTCGCCGCGCGCGATCCCGGCATGTTCCAGCGCCGCCGCCAGCATGGCGCAGATCTCGGCATCCGCGGCAACCGAGGCAGAACCCACGGTATCGGCATCGCATTGGTAGAACTGGCGGAAGCGGCCGGGGCCGGGCTTTTCATTGCGCCAGACCGGGCCCATGGCATAGCGGCGATAGGGGCTGGGCAGGTCGTTGCGGAACTGCGCCGCGACGCGGGCCAAGGGCGCGGTCAGGTCATAGCGCAGCGCCAGCCAGTCGCCGGAGCCGCCGCCGGGGACGTCCGATTCCTGCCAGGCGAAGACGCCGGCATTGGGGCGGTCCACGTCGGGCAGGAACTTTCCCAGCGCCTCGACGGTTTCCACGGCACTGGTTTCGAGCGGCTCGAAGCCGTGGCGATGATAGATCTCGGCGATACGGTCCAGCATCTGCTTGCGCTCGGTCACGTCCGCGCCGAAATAGTCGCGGAACCCCTTGGGCGTCTCGGCCTTGGGACGGGGCTGTTTCTTCTGATCTTTCGCCATGGTTTGCCTCGGGCTTTTCCATGCGGCGGTCTAGCGGATGGAGGATGGATGGACAAGCAGACGCAGGAACGGATCGAGCGGCTGGAGGAAGCCGCGGCCTATCTGGCGCGGACCGTCGAGGATCTGTCGGGTATCGTGGCCCGGCAGGAGGGCGAGATCGCCCGGCTGGCGCGCCATGTCGGCATGCTGATGGAGCGCGAGGCGGAGCGCGAGGCCGAGGCGGGCACGGTGCCGCTGGCGGACCAGCGGCCGCCGCATTGGTGAAGGGGTGAGGGGCGCTGCCCCTCGCCCCCGTGCCGGGGGCTCACCCCGGGGTATTTGGAAAACGGAGAAATCAGCGGCTGGCCGGGCCGAGGCGCGGGCCCGCGGGGGCCGGGGCCGGCGGCGCGGTCAGCGGCGGTTCCGCGACGCGCGCGGCAGCGGTCGGCGCGGCAGGGGCTGCCGGTTTCGGCGCCGCCCGCATCGGTTGGCTGAACGGGCCGCGGGCGGCAGGCTCGGGTTCCGGCTGGGGGGCGGCTGCGGCGGGTTGCGGCTGCGCCACGGCGACCGGCTGGTCTGCGGACCCCGCAAGCGCGCGGCGGAAGATCAGCAGGTTGTGATAGACCGTGGTGCGGCTGGTCAGGCCCGAGCGTTCTTCGGCCGGCAGGGTTTCGGCGCGGACATAGTCCCAGCCGTCGCGGGCCATCTCGTTGAGGACATCGGCGAGGGTGGCGGCGAAACGCTCGATGCCGCTGCGCGCCCCCCTGGCCTTTTCGCCGCGGGCGGGAGCGGGGATGACGGTGTATTCATAGCTGCTCATGCATGGGCCTTTCCTTTGCGCCGCAGGTTAGGCGAGATGCGGGGGCAAGGGAAGCACCGGGCAAGGGCGGCGCGCGGGCCTGCGAAGCACGAGGCCGTGAGGGGGCAGGCGGTCCGGCGCGCGGGCGGCGCCGGAGCCGCGATTCGGGCAGGCGGGGCGGTTCGGGAGGGCGGCCCCGGCCACCGGGCCGGCCGGAGGAGCGGGCCGGCGGGGAGCCCCGGCGTTTGGCTTATCCCAATTGCACCATGCGGTGCTTTTTCTTGCCGACCGAAACCTTCAGCCCGTCGCCGATCAGCGCCGCGTCGACGGCCAGCTGCGGGTCGCTGACGGCTTCGTTGTTGAGCCGCAGTCCCCCTTCGGCGATCAGGCGCTTGGCCTCCTTGCCCGAGGCGGTGATGCCGGTCTGCGCCAGCAGCTGCACCACGGTCAGGCCCGAGGCCAGGGCATCGGCGCTGACCGTCACCACCTCGAGATCGCCGCCGGCGCCGCCCTGCTCGAAGACCTCGCGCGCGGTCGCCTCGGCCGAGGCCGCCGCCTCGGCCCCGTGCAGCAGCGTCGTGACCTCATTGGCCAGGATGATCTTGGCCGCGTTGATCTCGGAGCCCGAAAGCGCGCCCAGCCGGTCGCATTCCTCGACCGGCAGCTCGGTATAGAGTTTCAGGAAGCGGCCGACATCGGCGTCGGTGGTGTTGCGCCAGAACTGCCAGAACTCGTAGGGCGACAGCATCGCGCCGTTGAGCCAGACCGCGCCGCCGGCCGACTTGCCCATCTTGCGCCCGTCCGAGGTGGTCAGCAAGGGCGAGGTCAGGCCCCAGATCTCGGCATCCAGCACCCGGCGGGTCAGGTCGATGCCGTTGACGATATTGCCCCACTGGTCCGAGCCGCCCATCTGCAGCCGGCAGCCGTAGCGGCGATACAGTTCCAGGAAGTCATAGGCCTGCAGGATCATGTAGTTGAATTCGAGGAAGCTCAGCGACTGCTCGCGGTCCAGCCGCGACTTGACCGATTCGAACGACAGCATCCGGTTGACCGAGAAATGCCGGCCGATGTCGCGCAGAAAATCGAGGTAGTTCAGGCCGTCCAGCCATTCGGCGTTGTTGAGCATCATCGCGCGGCCGTCGGCATAGTCGAGGTAGCGGGCAAAGACCTGCTGCATGCCGTCGATATTCGTCTGGATCGCGTCCGGGGTCAGCAGCGGACGCTCCTCGCTGCGGAAGCTGGGGTCGCCGACCTTGGTGGTGCCGCCGCCCATCAGCGTGATCGGTCGGTTGCCGGTCTTCTGGAACCAGCGCAGCATCATGATGTTCAGGAGGTGCCCGACATGCAGGCTGGCCGCCGTCGCGTCATAGCCGATATATGCCGTCACCGGGCCGAGGATCAGGGCTTCGTCCAGCGCCTGCATGTCGGTGCAGTCCGCCAGGTAGCCACGCTCGATCATCACGTTCAGGAAATCGGATTTGGCACGGTAGGTCATGGGCTGTTCCTTTCGACTGGCGCGGATATACCGGGGGAAGGGCCGAAGGGAAAGCAGGATGATCCATGCGCTGGGGATGATGTCGGGCACCTCGCTCGATGGGGTGGACGCGGCGATGATCGAGACCGACGGGCGGCGCATCGCCGGGTTCGGCCGCAGCGCCTGGCGCGCCTATTCCGGCAACGAATCGGGGCTGCTGCACGCGGCGCTGGGGCAATGGCCGGGCGGGCCGGACGTGGCGGATGCGGCGGCGCTCTCGGTCGCCGCCCATGCCGCGCTGGCCGAAGGTTTCCCCGAGGCGGAACTGGTCGGCTATCACGGCCAGACGCTGGCCCATGACCCGGCGGGGCGGGGCACGCATCAGGCGGGCGACGGCGCGGCGCTGGCGCGCCGGCTGGGCCGGCCGGTGGTCTGGGATTTCCGCTCCGAGGACGTGCGGCAGGGCGGCGAGGGCGCGCCGCTTGCGCCCTTCTTCCACTGGGCCTGTGCGGAATGGGCGATGGGGCAGGGGCATTTGCCGCGCGCGCCCGTCGCTTTCCTGAACCTGGGCGGGGTGGGCAACCTGACCTTTGTCGATCCGGCCGCCGATGCGCCCGAGGCGCCGGGCGCCTGCATCGCCTTCGATACCGGCCCGGCCAATGCGCCGCTGAACGACCTGATGCGCGCCCGCCGCGGCCTGGCCCGCGATGAGGGCGGGCGGCTGGCCTTGCAGGGCAACCCGGACGAGCGCGTCATCGCCCGTTTCCTGGAACATCCGCATTTCGCCCGACCCGTGCCGAAATCGCTGGACCGCGACGCCTTTCCCGCGCTTGCGGCCGAGGTGGTAGGGCTATCGGATGCCGATGCGGCCGCGACGCTGACCCATGCGGCGGCGGCGGCGGTGGCGGCGGGCATGGCGGCCCTGGACCCGGTGCCCGGCCTGGTGCTGGTCTGCGGCGGCGGCCGTCACAATGCCGCGCTGATGGCGGCGCTGGCGGCGCGGCTGGCGGCCCGCGTCGCGCCGGTCGAGGAAGCCGGGCTCGACGGCGACATGCTGGAAGCGCAGGCCTTCGGCTGGCTGGCGGTGCGGGTGCTGCGCGGGTTGCCGACCTCGGGGCCCGGCACCACCGGCGCGCCGGGGCCGGTCTGCGGCGGGCGCATCAGCCATCCGCCGCGGCGCTGAGGCGGTTGCCAGCCGGGGCCGCGATCACAGGCGGATTTCCGCCTTGTGATTGTTTCGGCACCATTTCGCGGGAACGATGCGGAGGATGGTGACGTTGGACGGGCATATGGCGGCACCCGCCGTCCGTGACAACGACAATCGGAAAGGACATCGTCCATGAAACCTCTTGTCATCGCTGCCACCACCCTGGCGCTTGCCGGTCCTGCCTTTGCGCAGACCGAGACCATGCCGCCGGCCGAGATCCCGGCCGAACAGGTCGAGGACGCCGCAACCGCGGCCGAGAATGCTGCCGAGCAGGCCGAGCAGGCCGCAGACCAAGCAGAACAGGCTGCCGACCAGGCGGCCGAGGAAGCCGGCGAGGCCGCGGCTGATGCTGCCGGTGACGCTGCCGACGCCGCCGATGCGGCGAGCGACGCGGCCAATGACGCCGCCGGCGCCGCGGCGGAGATGGGCGTCGCCCCCGATGCACCCGCCGGAGATGCGGTGCCCGAAGCGGCCGAGGGCGCTGCCGAGGAGGCTGCCGGCGCTGCCGAGGAAGCCGCCGATGCCGCAAGCGACGCTGCCGATGCCGCCGCGGATGCGGCGGCCGAGGCACCGGTCACGCCGCCCGACGTCAACCCGCCGGCGATCTCGGAGGCTGAGCCGGGCGTGCTGTCGAGCTGGCTGACCAGCCGCCGGATCTGGACCACCAACCAGCCCTCGACCACCGAATGGACCGATCCCGCGCTCGAGGAGCGCCCGGCCGAATGGCAGGACATCGCCAAGGTGAACGACATCGTGCTGGATGATTCGGGCCAGGTCGTCGGCTATGTCGCCGATATCGGCGGCTTTTTGGGCATCGGTGCCAAGAAGGTGCTGCTGGGCGTGGATGCGATCCACCTGGTGAGCATCGGCAACGACACCTTCTTCGCCACCAATTACACCAAGGCCGAGCTGCAGGCCCTGCCGGATTTCGACGAGAAGACCGTGCGGAAATAAGGTTTCCGGCCCTTGCCGGACCGGACGAGGGCGCCTTTCGGGGCGCCCTTGCGTTTTTTGCACAAGATCGGCCTTGACGGCATCCGCCGCCATGCGTAAACCCCCTCGCACCCCGGACGGCGATCCGGGGGAAGTGGTCTGCGCGGTTGTAGCTCAGTTGGTTAGAGTACCGGCCTGTCACGCCGGGGGTCGCGGGTTCGAGCCCCGTCAACCGCGCCACCACCACCATATATCGCCGAAAAGATGCGCGGTTGTAGCTCAGTTGGTTAGAGTACCGGCCTGTCACGCCGGGGGTCGCGGGTTCGAGCCCCGTCAACCGCGCCATCTTTCCCCTTGATCCTCCATGGCTTCGCGGCTGCGCCTGTGGCGCGGTTCCTTGGGTATTTGGGGAACGGAGAAGCCGGCCGCCGGTCGTGCTTCCAAGCGGCGCTAGGGGCTTTTCAAGCCGTCTCATTTCCCTATGCTGGCCCCCAACACGACGGAGGACGCCATGGCACGCGGAATAGATTACGGCGGAATGATGCACCGGGCCATGCAGCGGCTGATCGCGGATGTGCTGCAAACGGTGGCCACCGAGGGGCTGCCGGGCGAGCATCATTTCTTCATCACCTTCGACACCCGCGATTCGCAGGTGCAGATGGCCGACTGGCTGCGCGAGCGCTATCCCGACGAGATGACCATCGTCATCCAGCATTGGTTCGAGGATCTCTCGGTCACGCCCGAGGGCTTTCACATCACGCTGAATTTCGGCAATTCGCCCGAACCGCTCTATATCCCCTTCGACGCGCTGCGCACCTTCGTGGATCCCTCGGTCGAGTTCGGCCTGCGCTTCGAGAACCACGAGGAGGAGGACGAGCCCGAAGAGAACGAGCCGCCCATGGCCGAGGCGCCGGGCGAGGAGGGCGCGAAGGGCGGCGCCGAGGTGGTCAGCCTGGACAAATGGCGCAAGTGAGGCGCTGTTAGCGCATGGCATACCACGGCATGCCGATTGCCAATCCGCGCCATCGGGCCTAGAACCCCCGCAACACCGTGAGGGAGCATGCCATGACCAAGACCACCCGCACCGAGACCGACAGCTTCGGCCCGCTGGAGGTGCCCGCCGACAAGTATTGGGGCGCCCAGACCCAGCGCTCGATCCAGAACTTCCCCATCGGCTGGGAGCGCCAGCCGGTGGCGATCATCCGCGCCCTGGGCGTGATCAAGCAGGCCGCGGCCGAGGTGAACATGGCCAGCGGCAAGCTGGACCCGGCGATCGGCAAGGCGATGGTGCAGGCGGCCTCGGAAGTCGTCGCCGGCCGGTTCGACGACAATTTCCCGCTGGTGGTCTGGCAGACCGGCTCGGGCACGCAGTCGAACATGAACGCCAACGAGGTGATCTCGAACCGCGCCATCGAGATCCTGGGCGGCGAGATGGGCTCGAAGAAGCCGGTCCATCCGAACGACCATGTGAATATGGGTCAAAGCTCGAACGACACATTCCCGACCGCGATGCATGTCGCCATCGCCATGCAGGCGCGCGACGTGCTGCTGCCGGGGCTGGAAAAGCTGCACAAGGCCCTGGTCGCGAAGTCCGAGGAGTTCAAGGACATCATCAAGATCGGCCGCACCCATACCCAGGACGCGACGCCGCTGACGCTGGGCCAGGAATTCGGCGGCTATGCGCATCAGGTCGCCAAGGGCATCGAGCGGGTCAAGCTGGCGCTCGGCGACATCTACGAGCTGGCGCAGGGCGGTACCGCGGTCGGCACCGGGCTGAATACCAAGAAGGGCTGGGACACGGCGATTGCCGCCCAGATCGCCGAGATCACCGGCCTGCCCTTTGTCACCGCGCCGAACAAGTTCGAGGCGCTGGCCGCGCATGACGCGATGGTGTTCTTCTCGGGCGCGCTGAAGACCGTGGCCGCCGCGCTGTTCAAGATCGCCAATGACATGCGCCTGCTGGGTTCGGGCCCGCGCTCGGGTCTGGGCGAGCTGATCCTGCCGGAGAACGAGCCGGGCTCGTCGATCATGCCGGGTAAGGTGAACCCGACCCAGGCCGAGGCGCTGACCATGGTTTGCGCCCATGTCATGGGCAACGACGCCGCCATCGGCTTTGCCGGCTCGCAGGGCCATTTCGAACTGAACGTCTACAACCCGATGATGAGCTACAACGTGCTGCAATCCATGCAGCTTCTGGGCGACGCGGCGGGCTCGTTCACCGACAACATGGTCGTGGGCACCCAGGCGAACATCCCCCGCATCGAGAAGCTGATGAAGGAATCGCTGATGCTGGTGACGGCGCTGGCGCCGACCATCGGCTATGACAACGCGACCAAGGTGGCCAAGACCGCGCATAAGAACGGCACCACGCTGCGCGAGGAGGCGATCGCGCTGGGCTTCGTCGATGGCGAGACCTTCGACCGCATCGTCCGCCCCGAGCAGATGATCGGCCCGGAAGACTGATCTTGGCCGGGTCTGGTTCAGGCAAGGTCGTGAACCTGCGGGCGGTGCGCAAATCCGCCGCCCGCGATGCCGCCCGCCGGCAGGGCGACGAGAATGCGGCGAAATTCGGCCGCAGCAAGGCCCAGAAGCTTGCCGAGCAGGACGCCGCCGCCCGCGCTGCCCGGCACCTGGACCAGCATCGCAAGGGACCGGAGCCGGGCGATGACTGATCTGCCGCTGCCGCCGATGTCCGCGCCGGTGAAGCGCTCGATCACCATCGGCGGGCATCGCACCTCGGTCAGCCTCGAAGACGCCTTCTGGCGCGAGCTGCGCGACCTGGCCCGTGCCGGGGGACGCACCACCGCCGCGCTGATCGCCCAGATCGACGCCGCCCGCCCGCCCGAGGTGGGGCTGGCCACCGCCCTGCGGCTCTATGTGCTGGCCGAGATCGTCAAGAATCGGGCGTAATGCTTGCGGCCTGGGCCCTGGCTGACTAAAAGCCGCAGCACATATCCAAATTTTCGGGAAATACCATGGCAGGCCATTCCAAATGGGCCAATATCCAGCATCGCAAGGGCAAGCAGGACAAGCTGCGCTCGAAGCTGTTTTCGAAACTGGCCAAAGAAATCACCGTCGCCGCCAAGATGGGCGACCCTGACCCCGACAAGAACCCGCGCCTGCGCCTTGCGGTGAAGGAAGCCAAGTCGAACTCGATGCCGAAGGACGTGATCGACCGCGCCATCAAGAAATCGCAGGGCGGCGATGCCGAGAGCTATGACGAGATCCGCTACGAGGGCTATGGCCCGAACGGCATTGCCATCATCGTCGAGGCGATGACCGACAACCGCAACCGCACCGCGTCCAACGTGCGCAGCTATTTCACCAAATACGGCGGCGACCTGGGCCAGACCGGCTCGGTCAGTTTCATGTTCGACCGCAAGGGCGAGATCATGTATCCCGCCAGCGCCGGCGATGCCGACACGGTGATGATGGCCGCCATCGAGGCCGGGGCCGAGGATGTCGAGAGCGACGAGGACGGGCACTGGATCTATACCGCGGACACCGACCTGGCCGAGGTCTCGAACGCGCTGGAGGCGTCCCTGGGCGAATCCGAACATGCCAAGCTGATCTGGAAGCCGCAGGCGCCGACCGAGATCGACCTGGAGACGGCGCAGAAGCTGATGAAGCTGATCGACGCGCTGGAAGAGGACGACGACGTGCAGAACGTCACCGGGAATTTCGACATTCCCGAGGATGTGGCGGCGCAGCTTTGATTGCCTGCCTCCGGCGGGGGTATTTAAGGAACAGAGAAATCAGGGTCGCAGTTCGGCTGCGGCCCTTTTTCTGATCGCGGCGGTCAGGGGGGCGAGGGCGGGCGCCATGGCGCGCTGGACGTGCCAGTAGAGCGCCACGTCCAGCGGCATGTCGGGGAGCAGCGGTCGCAGCCGGCCCTGCGCCAGGGCCGGGGCGGCCATGGCCTCGGGGATCATGCCCCAGCCGAGGCCGAGTTCGACTGCGCGGGCGAAGGGTTCCGAGGCCGGGATCCGGTGGCCCGGCAGGTGCAGCCGTTTGCCGGTGGCCTGTTCGGCCCAGCGGGATTGCAGCGCGTCCTTGGCGTTGAAGATGATCGCCGGGGCGGCGCGCAGGCTGGCCTCGGTCACGCCGTCGGGGAAATGCCGGGCGCGGAAACCGGGCGCGGCCAGCGCCAGGTAGCGCATGGCGCCCAGGGGCAGCGCGTCGCAGCCCGGCACCGGGTCGGGGTCGGAGCTGATCGCGGCAGAGACCTGGCCCTGGCGCAGCCAGTCGCGGGCATGGTCCTGGTCGTCCAGCACCAGGTCGTAGAGCGCCGGCAGCGCCGCCATCACCGGCAGGAACCAGGTCGCCAGGCTGTCGGCATTGACCGCGAGCCGCAGCACCGCCGGTCCGGGCGGGCGCAGGCCGGCGGCGAGCGTGGTTTCCAGCAGCCGCACCTGGTCGAGATGCTGCGTCAGCCGCAGCCCGGTTTCCGTGCCGCGGGCCGGCGGGCCGCGATGGACCAGCACCTGACCCAGCCGCTCCTCGAGCCCCTTGATGCGCTGCGACACCGCCGAGGGGGTGACGCCGAGCGCCGCCGCAGCCGCCTCGAAACTGCCGCGGCGGATGATCTCGGCCAGCACGGCCAGGGCGGCATAATCGAGCATTAAGGCAACCTTAAGTCACGTAATGATTTTGAATTTGCCTGAAGGAACGCGCCGGGGCAAGACGCGGGCAAAGGAGAACCGCATGCAGGCCTATTTCGCCGGTCTTGGCACCGCCCTGTCGTTGATCGTCGCCATCGGGGCGCAGAACGCCTTCGTGCTGAGGCAGGGGTTGATGCGCCGGCATGTGCTGGCGACCTGTGCCTTTTGCGCCATCTCGGATGCGGTGCTGATCACCGCGGGGGTGCTGGGCGCCGGCGCCATCGCCGCGCAGGCGCCGTGGTTCCTGGCGGCGATGCGCTGGGGCGGGGCGGCCTTCCTGCTGGCCTATGGCGCGCGCGCCTTTCGCGCCGCCTGGCGCGGCGGCGAGGCGCTGCGGGCCGGGCCGGGCCATGCGGCGGGGCTGGGCGCGACGCTTCTGGTGCTGGCGGGGCTGACCTGGCTCAACCCGCATGTCTGGCTGGATACGGTGGTGCTGATCGGTTCGGTCTCGGCGGCTTGGGAGAACAAGCCGGGCTTCGTCGCCGGCGCGGTCTCGGGCTCGGTGCTGTTCTTTTTCGCGCTGGGTTACGGGGCGCGCTGGCTGTCGCCGCTATTCGCGCGGCCGGCGGCCTGGCGGGTGCTGGACGGGCTGGTGGGCCTGGTGATGTGGTCGATCGCCCTGGGCCTGCTGCTGGGCGGCTGAGCCTTGCGCTGCCCGTGCCGGCAGGGCATGGCTGTGGGATGAGCAGGACAACCCATTCCCTTGCGCGCGGCGACCTGCCGGGCATCCTGTGGATGCTGACGGCGGGGCTGTGCTTCGTCGCGGTCAACGGCACGGTGCGCTGGCTGGGGCAGGCGCTGCCGGCGGCGGAGGGCGCCTTCATCCGCTTCGCCTTTGGCTTGCTGTTCCTGGTCCCGGCGCTGGCGCCGGCGCTGCGGCAGGGCTTCGCCCCGCGCATCTGGGCGCTTTTCGCGCTGCGCGGCGGGCTGCATGTGCTGGCGGTGATCCTGTGGTTCTATGCCATGGCCCGCATCACCGTGGCCGAGGTCACCGCCATCGGCTTTCTCAACCCGGTCGTGGTTACGCTGGGCGCGGCACTGCTGATGGGTGAGCGGATCTCGTGGCGGCGCGGGCTGGCCATCGCCGTGGCGCTGGCGGGGGCGATGATCGTGCTGCGGCCCGGCATCCGCGCGCTGGAGCCGGGCCACCTGGCGCAGCTGGGCGCCGCGGTGATCTTTGGCGGCTCCTACCTGGTGGCCAAGCGGCTGTCGGAGCTGGTGCCGGCCTCGGTCGTGGTGGCGATGATGTCGCTGACGGTCTGCATCGGCCTGGCGCCGGTCGCGGCGCTGGTCTGGGTGCCGCCGACGCTGGCGCAATGCGCGGTGCTGGCCTGCACCGCCTTTTTCGCCACCGCGGGGCATTACGCGATGACGCGTGCCTTTGCCGCCGCGCCCCTGACGGTGACGCAGCCCGTCACCCTGCTGCAGCTGATCTGGGCCAGCCTGCTGGGCGCGCTGGTCTTTGCCGAGCCGGTCGACCTGTGGGTGCTGATTGGCGGCGCCATCATGATCGGCGCGATCAGCTATATCACCTGGCGCGAGGCGCGGCTGCGGCGCCCCACCATCACCCCGCCGGCCGAGGCGACGCGGGAAAGCTAGGCCGGCTGTTCCAGCGCGCCGCCGGCCTGGCCGCGCCGCACCACCAGGCGCGACATGATGCCCTGGCGCGTCACCCGGCCGCCGCCCTGCAGGGGCAGCATCTCGGCGCCGGTTTCGGTCATGGCCCGGATGACCTCGCGCACCGGGGTCTGGCGGTCGATGGGGAGGCCCGCGGCCTCGCCCGGTTCGGCCATGTCCTCGGCCCGCAGCACCGCCAGCGGGTTCATGTGGGCGACGAAATCCTCGACATAGGCATTCGCCGGATGGGCGATGATCTCGCGCGCGGTGCCGACCTGGACGATGCGGCCGCCCTCCATCAGCGCGATGCGGTTGCCGATGCGGAACGCCTCGTCGAGGTCGTGGCTGACGAAGATGATGGTGCGGCGGAACCGCTGCTGCAATTCCAGCAGTTCGTCCTGCAGCCGGTTGCGGATCAGCGGGTCCAGCGCCGAGAAGGGCTCGTCCATCAAGAGGATCGGCGCCTCGGTGGCGAAGGCGCGCGCCAGGCCCACGCGCTGCTGCATGCCGCCCGACAGGTCGCCCACCTTGCGCTCGGCCCAATCGGCCAGGCCGACGGTGGCCAGCTGCGCGTCGACGCGGCGGCGCCGTTCGGCCGCGGGAATGCCGGCCAGTTCCAGTCCCAGCCCGACGTTCTCGCGCACCGAGCGCCAGGGCAGCAGGCCGAATTGCTGGAAAACCATGGCGATGCATTCGCGGCGCAGCCGGCGCAGCTCGGTGCCCGAGGCCTTGGTCACCGAGGCCATGGCCTTGCCGTCCCAGATCCGCACCTCGCCCCGGCAGACCGGGTTGAGCCCGTTCACCGCCCGCAAGAGCGTGGACTTGCCCGAGCCGGAAAGGCCCATCAGCACCAGGATCTCGCCCTCGCGCACGGTCAGCGAGCAGTCGTGGACGCCCAGAACCTGGCCGGTCTCGGCCTTGATCGGGCCGCGCTCCAGGCCCTGGTCCATCAGCGGCAGCGCGGCCTGGGGCGCGTCGCCGAAGACGATGTTCACCTTGTCGAACTCGACCGCGTTATGCGCGGCTTGCCTGGCCTCAGTCATGGCGCCCCCTGACCCGCAGCATCCGGTCCAGCATGATGGCGACCACCACGATGATGAAGCCGCTTTCGAATCCCAGCGCCGTGTTCACGCTGTTCAGCGCCCGCACCACCGGCACGCCCAGCCCCGAGGCGCCGACCAGCGCCGCGATGACGACCATGGACAGCGACAGCATGATGGTCTGGTTCAGCCCGGCCATGATCTGCGGCGTGGCGCTTGGCAGTTCGACCTTCCACAGCAGTTGGCGCGGGGTGGCGCCGAAGGCGGTGGCGGCCTCGACCAGCGCCCGGGGCGTCGAGGAGATGCCCAGATGCGTCAGCCGGATCGGCGCCGGCAGCACGAAGATCACCGTGGCGATCAGGCCGGGCACCATGCCGATGCCGAAAAAGACGATGGCCGGGATCAGGTAGACGAAGGTCGGCAGCGTCTGCATCAGGTCCAGCACCGGCCGCATCCAGGCGTAAAGCCGCGGCCGGTGCGCGGCGGCGATGCCCATGGGCACGCCGATCGCCATGCAGACGACGCAGGCGGCAAGCACCAGGGTCAGGGACTGCATGGTCTCTTTCCAATAGCCCTGGTTGAGGATGAACAGGAAACCCAGCGCGACCAGCAGGCAGGTCTTCCAGCTGCGCTGCAAGGCCCAGGTCAGGGCCACGGCCAGCAGGGTGAAGACCAGCGGATGCGGGAATTCCAGCAGCTTCAGAATGCCGCCGATCAGCCCCTCCATCAGCCGCGAGATGGCGTTGAAGACCACGGCGGCATGGGCGTTGAGCCAGTCGAAGATCGCCTTGGCGGTCCGGCCCACCGGGATCTTGGTCCCCGTCAGGAATGCGGTCAGTTGGTCCATGCGTCCCTTTCTTTCTGCCGTGCGGGATCGTCGGGTCTGTGGGGCGGCCTTGCGCCGAAGGGTCGGAGCGCGGCACGGCCCGGACATGCCGTCCCGGCCAGGGTAGAGAAAACCGTCCCATGAGCTAGGCGGTGCGGGCAGGGGCGTCCCCGCCCGCCCGGCGCTTGTTCGGCCCCTATTCGGACAGCACCTTGTCCAGCGCAGCCTGCGCATCGCCGCCATCGGCGGCGGTGACGCCCGCGATCCAGGGCTGGGCCGCTTCCGGGTTGGTGCGGAGCCATTTCAGCGCCGCATCGGCCGGCTGCATGCCGTCGTTCAGGATCAGGCCCATGACCTCGTTCTCCATGGGCAGGCTGAATTCCAGGTTTTGCAGGAACTTGCCGACATTCGGGCAGGCCTCGGCATAGCCGGCGCGGGTATTGGTATCGACGCGCGCGCCGCCGAAATCGGGGCCAAAGACCTCGTCGCCGCCGGCCAGGTAGGTCATTTGGAACTGGCTGTTCATCGGATGCGGCTCCCAGCCCAGGAAGACCACCGGCTTGCCGGCGGCGTCGGCGCGCGCGACCTGCGCAAGCATGCCCTGTTCGCTGCTTTCCACGACCTCGAAGGTGCCGAGGTCGAACTTGTTCTCGGCCACCATCTCCAGGAGCAGGCGGTTGCCGTCATTGCCCGGCTCGATGCCGTAGATCTTGCCCTCCAGTGCATCCTTGTGCCCGGCGATCTTGCCGAAATCGTCGATGCCCAGCTCGGCGCCGGCCTTGTTCGTCGCCAGCGTGTATTTCGCCCCGGTCAGGTTGGTGCGCAGGATGTCCACGGTGCCCGCCTCGCGATAGGGGGCGATGTCGGCCTCCATCGTCGGCATCCAGTTGCCCAGGAACACGTCCACGTCGTCGGTGGAAAGCGCGGTATAGGTCACCGGCACCGACAGGATCTTGGTTTCGGTCTGGTATCCCAGCGCCCCCAGCACGGTCGAGGCCAGCGCGGTGGTGGCGCTGATGTCGGACCAGCCCACATCCGAAAAGACGACCTTGCGGCACTCCATCGGCTCTTGTGCCGCAGCGATGCTGGCCGTGGCGAGCGAGGCGACCAGCCCGGCGGCAAGAGCTGCAGCGGTGCGGCGAAATGTCATCTTTATCTCCCTGGTTCGTTGACGGGTGCGTTGATTAAGGCTTTCATTGATTGACGAGTCAATCAATGATCTGCCAGATACGGGTCTCTTGCACGAAATTTTCCAACGGAATTGCACCATGGTGTCCTGTCATGCCCAAGCTTGGCGCTGAACCTATCCGAAAAGCGGCGCTGATCAACGCCGCGATTGCCACAGTGGGCCGGGCGGGCTCGCTGGACGTGACCGTGGCGCAGATTGCGCGCGAGGCGGGCATGTCCTCGGCGCTCGCGCATCACTATTTCGGCTCGAAGGAGCGGATCTTCCTGGCGGCGATGCGGCATATCCTGGCACAATACGGTGCCTCGACCCGCGCCGCGCTGCGGGGCGCGGAAACGCCGCAGGAGCGGCTCAGCGCCATCATCGCCGCCAGTTTCGACGGTGCGAATTTCGAACATGATACCATCGCCGCCTGGCTGAACTTCTATGCGCTGGCGCTGGTCGAGCCCGAGGCGGCGCGGCTGCTGCGGGTCTATCACCGCCGGCTCGCCTCGAACCTGCTGACGGCCCTGCGGCCGCTGGCCGGGGCGGGGGCCGAGCGCATCGCCCGCACGCTGGGGGCGCTGATCGACGGGCTTTACCTGCGCGCGGCGCTGTCCAACGAGGCCGATGCCGCCGCCGCCGAACGAACCACGCTGGATTATCTGGAGAAGGTGCTGCCATGAGCCATGACGCGCAACCGCAGGCGAGCCTTTACATCGACGGCGCCTTCGTCGAGGGCGAGGGCGAGTCCTTGCCGGTGCATTACCCCTATACCGGCGAGGTCATCGCGCATCTGCGCGCGGCGGCCCGCGACCAGGTGACGCGCGCCACCGCCGCCGCCGCCGCCGCGCAACCCGCCTGGGCGGCAGCTCGACCGGTCGAGCGCGGCCGGGTGCTGGTCCGGGCGGCGCAGATCATCCGCGAGCGGGCCGAGGAACTGGCGCGGCTCGAAACTCTGGATACCGGCAAGCCGATCCAGGAGACGCGGGTGGCCGACTGGCCCTCGGGCGCTGATGCATTGGAATATTTCGGCGGGCTGGCGCCGACCGTCACCGGGCAGGCGATCCCGCTGGGCGGCGATTTCGTCTATACCATCCGCGAGGCACTGGGGGTCTGCGCCGGCATCGGTGCCTGGAACTATCCCAGCCAGATCGCCTGCTGGAAGGCGGCGCCGGCCTTGGCCATGGGCAATGCCATGGTCTTCAAGCCCAGCGAGGAAACCCCGCTGGGCGCGCTGAAGCTGGCCGAGATCCTGGCCGAGGCCGGGCTGCCGCCGGGCATCTTCAACGTGGTGCAGGGGCGGGCCGAGGTCGGCGCGGCGCTGGTCACGGATCCGCGGGTCGCCAAGGTCTCGCTGACCGGCTCGGTCGCGACCGGGCAAAGGGTCTATGCCGCGGCGGCCGAGGGCATGCGGCATGTCACCATGGAACTGGGCGGCAAATCGCCGCTGATCGTCTTCGACGATGCCTCGCTGGACGATGCGGTCGGCGCGGCGATGCTGGCGAATTTCTATTCCTCGGGGCAGATCTGCTCGAACGGCACCCGTGTCTTCGTGCAGCAGGGCATCCTGCCCGCCTTCCTCGACCGGCTGGCCGAGCGGGTGGCCCGGATCAGGATCGGCGATCCGCTGGACGAGGCGACCCAGCACGGTCCCATCGTCAGCCCGGGCCAGGCGGCGAAGATCCGCGAGGCCATCGCCCGCGGCTGCGCCGAGGGCGCGCGGCTGGTCTGCGGCGGGCCGGGCGAGGGCGCCTTTGTCCCGCCCACGGTCTTTGCCGATGCCTCGGATGACATGTGGATCGTGCGCGAGGAGATCTTCGGCCCGGTCATGTCGGTGCTGGGCTTCGCGACCGAAAAGGAGGCGGTCGAGCGCGCCAATGCCTCGCCCTACGGGCTGGCGGCGGGGGTGTTCACCCGCGACCTGGCGCGCGGCCACCGGGTCGCGGCCGCCCTGCAGGCCGGCACCACCTGGATCAATGCCTATAACCTGACCCCGGTCGAGGCGCCCTTCGGCGGCGTCAAGCTGTCGGGGATCGGGCGCGAGAACTCGGCCGCGGCCATCGAGCATTATTCGCAGCTGAAATCGGTCTATGTCGGCATGGGAGGGGTCGATGCACCCTATTGATCGGCGTGGCGCCCGCGGCGCGGTGGGCATGGGTATTGGGAAAACGGAAAGAGCCGCGGCGGCGGCGCAGGGGGGGCAGGCGTGATCCCGGATTATGTGATCGTGGGCGCCGGCTCGGCCGGTTGCGCGCTGGCTTACCGGCTGGTGATGGCCGGCAAGCGGGTGGACATCGTCGAATATGGCGGCAGCGATGTCGGGCCCTTCATCCAGATGCCGGCGGCGCTGTCCTATCCGATGAACATGCGCCGCTATGACTGGGGGTTTTCGTCCGAGCCCGAGCCGCATCTGGGCGGTCGGCGGCTGGTGACGCCGCGTGGCAAGGTGGTCGGCGGCTCGTCCTCGATCAACGGCATGGTCTTCGTGCGCGGCCATGCCCGGGATTTCGACTTCTGGGCGGAAAGCGGCGCCGACGGCTGGGCCTATGCCGACGTGCTGCCCTATTTCAAGCGCATGGAGACCTCGCATGGCGCGGTCAGCGACTATCGCGGCACCGAGGGGCCGCTGCATGTGACCCGCGGCTCGCGCAAGAACCCGCTGTTCAACGCCTTTATCCGGGCCGGGCGCGAGGCCGGCTATCCGACCACCGAGGATTACAACGGCGCCCGGCAGGAGGGTTTCGGCGCCATGGAGGCGACGATCTGGGAAGGCCGGCGCTGGTCGGCCGCCAATGCCTATCTGCGCCCGGCCCAGGCGACCGGCCGGCTGCGGCTGCGCCGCGGACTGGCGCGGCGCGTGGTCTTCGAGGATGGCCGCGCGGTCGGCGTCGAGGTTCGAAATACCCGTGGCGTCAACGTGTTCCGAGCGAAACATGAGGTGATTCTTTCGGCAAGCTCGATCAACACGCCGAAGCTGCTGATGCTCTCGGGGATCGGCCCGGCGGACCATCTGCGCGAACATGGCATCGAGGTCCGGGCGGACCGGCCTGGCGTGGGCGCCAATCTCCAGGACCACCTGGAGATCTACATGCAATATACCGCGACCCAGCCGGTCACGCTTTACAAGCACTGGAACCTGTGGGGAAAGGGCTCGATCGGGGCGCAATGGCTGGCGACCGGGACGGGCCTGGGCGCCTCGAACCAGTTCGAGAGTTGCGGCTTCATCCGCTCGGCCGCGGGCGTGGAATATCCCGACATCCAGTATCACTTCCTGCCCTTGGCCGTGCGCTATGACGGCCGGGCGGCGGCCGAGGGGCATGGCTTCCAGGTCCATGTCGGGCCGATGCGCTCGAAATCGCGCGGCACGGTGCGGCTGCAATCCGCCGATCCCAAGCAGGCGCCCGAGATCCGCTTCAACTACATGTCGCACCCGGATGACTGGGCCGAGTTCCGCGCCTGCGTGCGGCTGACGCGCGAGATCTTCGCCCAGCCGGCCTTTGCCGCCTACAAGGGCCACGAGATCCAGCCCGGCGAGGGCGTCGTAAGCGACGATCAGATCGACGCCTTCGTCCGCGACCATGCCGAATCGGCCTTTCACCCCTGCGGCACGGCGCGGATGGGCGCGGTGGACGACCCCTTGGCGGTGGTGGACCCGGAACTGCGGGTGATCGGGGTCGAGGGGCTGCGCGTCGCCGACAGCTCGGTCTTTCCGCGCATCACCAATGGCAACCTGAACGCGCCCTCGATCATGACCGGCGAGAAGGCCGCCGATCATATCCTGGGCCAGGGCATGCTGGCGCCGCTGAACCTGGGCCCGGAAATGGCGCCGGATTGGCAGATCGCCCAGCGTTCCGCCTAGTTCAGGGCTTCCTCGGGGTTTTCAGCAGGTCGGCAAGCCCGGCGAAGGGCTTGCGGATCCCCTCCTCGGGCGCGGTTTCGGGGGCGTCGAGCGCCGCCCCCTCGGCGCGCGGGTAAAGCGGCAGCGCCAGGGCCAGCGCCTCGGTCATGATCGCCTCGATGTCGATGAACTGGCCCAGGGGCTCCAGATCCTCGTCGGGCATCTCGACCTCGTCGCCTTCGGGGGTGCCGGCATGGGGCGAGAAGACGCGGTGCAGGGTTTCGCGCAATTCGGTCTCGACCGGGGCCAGCGTCACCACGCAGGGCTGCACGACGCGGGCCGAAAGCGTCCCCGTCACCTCCCAGGCGTCGCTGGCCACGGCGCGGATGCGGCCGGAAAAACCCAGCCGGGGCAGGGCGATCAGCCCCAGTTCCGCCGCCAGCGCCCGGCGGGCGGGCGCGGCGGGGGCCAGCGCGAAATCGGTCGGCTGGCGCGGGTTCAGATGGGCCACCCGGAACCGGGTCTGCGGGGCTTTGGAATCGGTCATCGGAGGCCTTTCGCGGGCAAAACCGCCCTTGGTCTGGATATTCTTGAGCGTGGGGCATGAGTTTGCTAAGCCGGTCGCGCGGCGTCAACAGGCGCGTAAGAGGGCAGAGAGAAGATGAAGATTTCCCGGCGGCAGCTTATGGCTTTTGCACTGACCGCATCTCTGGGCCTTTCCGCCTGCCAGGCCACCTATCGCAACCACGGCTATATCCCGCCCCAGGAGCAATTGGCCCAAGTGGTCGTCGGCCAGACCTCGCAATCCGATCTCGAGGGGCTGATCGGCCGGCCCTCGGCGCAGGGGCTTCTGACCGGCTCGGCCTGGTATTACGTGGGGTCGCGCTGGCAGTTCTATGGCCCGCGCGAGCCGCGCGAGGTCGACCGCCAGGTGGTCGCCATCAGCTTTTCCGACAGCGGCGTGGTCAGCAATATCGAGCGCTTCGGGCTGGAGCGGGGACAGGTGGTGGTGCTGTCGCGCCGCGTGACCGATACCGGTGTGACCAGCCTGGGCCTGATCCGCCAGCTTCTGGGCAATGTCGGCCGCGTGCAGGCTGGGGATTTCCTGGGCGATTGACAGGAACCGGGCGCCCACCGGCGCCCTTTTCCGTTTCAGCCGGGTTCCGGTACGAAGCGCAGCGCCACGCCGTTGATGCAATAGCGCAGCCCCGTCGGCGGCGGACCGTCGGGAAAGACATGGCCCAGATGCGCGTCGCAGCGGTGGCAGCGCACCTCGGTGCGGATCATGCCGTGGCTGGTGTCGCGATGCTCGTCGATCTGGCCCGCCGGGCTGGGGCGGGAAAAGCTGGGCCAGCCGCAATGGCTTTCGAACTTGGCGTCGCCCTCGAACAGCCGCGCGCCGCAGCAGGTGCATTCGTAATGCCCCGGTCCCTGCGGAAAGCCCGGATGCGAGAACGGCCGCTCGGTCCCTGCCTGCCGGGTCACGCGATAGGTTTCGGGGTCCAGCTCTGCCTGCCACTCCGCGTCGCTCTTGATGATCCGTTCCGACATCTTGGCCCTTCAATCCTGCCATGCTGCTGTTACAAGATAGGCGCAGAACGGTTGTTAACAAGTCGGAGCGGGGCCGGTTCACGGGCCGGGCGGGAACGCCATGATGTTACTCAACAAGGGCCGCTACCAGGTCGGCTTTGCCGAAGGCGCAGCCGAGATCCGCGAGGCGCAGCGCCTGCGCTGGCTTTGCTTTCTGGGCCGGCGCGGCGATGGCGGGGGCGCATCGCTGCTGGATGCCGACGATTACGACGACCGTTGCAGCCATGTGCTGATTCGCGACAAGGCCGGCGGCGGGCTGGTCGCCTGCTTCCGCATGCTCACCCTGTCCGGCGGGGCCGAGATCGGCGACAGCTATTCGGCGCGCTACTATAACCTGTCGCGGCTGCGCGATTTCCGCGGCCCGATGGTCGAGATCGGCCGCTTCTGCATCCACCCGCAATGGCGCGACTCCGACATCCTACGCCTGGCCTGGGGCGCGCTGGCCCGGCATGTCGACGACGCGCGCATCGAGATGCTGTTCGGCTGCTCCAGCTTTGCCGGCACCGACATCCACGGCTACGAGGATGCCTTCGCCATGCTGCGCGAGCGGCACCTGGCGCCGAAACGCTGGCTGCCGCGGGTCAAGGCACCGCAGGTCTTTCGCTTTGCCCGCGCGCTGCGGCTGCGCCAGGCGGATCCGCGCCGGGCGATGGCGGCGATGCCGCCGCTTTTGCGCTCCTACCTCGCCATGGGGGGCTGGGTCAGCGATCATGCGGTGGTGGACCGGCAGATGGATACCTTGCATGTCTTCACCGGGCTGGAGATCGGGGCCATTCCCCCGGAACGGGCGAAACTGTTGCGCGCGGCCGGGGCGTAAGGGCGGCTTTGCATCCGCCGGCGAAACCCCCTATCTGCGCAGGCATGAGCGACAGATTCCATTTCACCGTCCAGGCCACCGACGGCCGCGCCCGCAGCGGCGTGATCCAGACGCCGCGGGGCGAGATCCGCACCCCCGCCTTCATGCCGGTGGGCACCGCCGCCACGGTCAAGGCCATGCTGCCCGAATCGGTGCGCGCCACCGGTGCCGACATCCTCTTGGGCAATACCTATCACCTGATGCTGCGGCCGGGTGCCGAGCGCATCGCCCGGCTGGGCGGGCTGCACAGGTTCATGAACTGGCCGCGGCCGATCCTGACCGATTCGGGCGGTTTCCAGGTCATGTCGCTGTCCAGCCTGCGCAAGCTGACCGAGGAAGGCGTGACCTTCTCCAGCCATGTCGACGGCTCCAAGCACCACCTCTCGCCCGAGACCAGCATGGAGATCCAGCGCCTGCTGGGCTCGGACATCGTCATGGCCTTCGACGAATGCCCGGCGCTGCCCGCCTCCGAGGAGGTGGTGGCGAAATCCATGCGCATGTCGATGCGCTGGGCGCAGCGCAGCCGCGACGCCTTCGGCGACCGGCCCGGCCACGCGCTGTTCGGCATCATGCAGGGCGGCGTCACCCGCGAGCTGCGCGAGGAATCGGCCGAGGCGCTGAAGGCGATCGGCTTCGACGGCTATGCCATCGGCGGGCTGGCCGTGGGCGAGGGGCAGGAGGCGATGTTCGGCGTGCTGGACTATGCGCCCGGCTTTCTGCCGCAGGACAGGCCGCGCTACCTGATGGGCGTGGGCAAGCCCGACGACATCGTCGGCGCGGTCCTGCGCGGCGTGGACATGATGGATTGCGTGCTGCCCTCGCGCTCGGGTCGCACGGGGCAGGCCTGGACCCGGCGCGGGCAGGTCAACATCAAGAACGCGCGCCATGCCGACGATCCGCGTCCGCTGGACGAGCATTGCACCTGCCCGGCCTGCGCCGGCTACAGCCGCGCCTATCTGCACCACGTCTTCCGCGCCGGCGAAATGATCTCGGGCATGCTGCTGACCTGGCACAACCTGCATTACTTCCAGGAACTGATGGCCGGGCTGCGTGACGCCATCGCGAGCGGCACCCTGGCCGGTTTCGTTGCCCGATTCGAGGCAATGCGGGCACAGGGCGACATCGAACCGCTCTGAAACGCCGGGTCGTGCCTTGAATTTCGGCGAACCTTCGATAATCCCCAAGGGAATCGCCGGCGGAAGGACCGCCCCCCGAAGGAACCCTATGCCCGCAAAAGCCACGAACGATCAAAAGCCCGAGATCCGCACCCTGACCACCACGGCCGAACTGGCCGAGTTCTGCGCCCTGGCCAAGGCCCAGCCCTATGTCACGCTCGACACCGAGTTCCTGCGCGAGCGGACCTATTATTCCCGGCTATGCCTGATCCAGGCGGCGTTGCCGCCGGCCTCGGCCGCGAAGGCGCCGGGCGGCTCTGCCGTGCTGATCGACCCGCTGGTCGAGGGGCTGTCGCTCGAACCGCTCTACGACCTTTTCCGCCACAAGGCGACGGTCAAGGTCTTCCACGCCGCGCGGCAGGATCTGGAGATCTTCTTCCACGACGCGGGCGTGATGCCTGACCCGCTGTTCGACACCCAGATCGCCGCCATGGTCTGCGGCTTCGGCGAGCAGGTCGGCTACGAGACGCTGGTCAAGAAGATCGCCCGCCAGCCCTTGGACAAGTCCTCGCGTTTCACCGACTGGTCGCACCGGCCGCTTTCGGATGCCCAGGCCGCCTATGCGCTGGCCGACGTGACGCATCTGCGCGCGATCTACGAGTTCCTCTCGGCCCAGCTCGACAAGACCGGGCGCGCGCCCTGGCTGGCCGAGGAGGTCGCGGTGCTGCTGGACCCCGAAACCTATATCACCCGCCCCGAGGAGGCCTGGGAGCGGGTGCGCACCCGCTCCGGCTCGCCGCGCTTCCTGGCCGTGGTGCGCGAACTCGCGCGCTTCCGCGAAAGCTTTGCCCAGGAACGCGACATCCCCCGCGCCCGCGTGTTCAAGGACGATGCGCTGATCGAGCTGGCCTCGACCAAGCCGCTCTCCGAGGCCGATCTGGCCAAGTCGCGGCTGCTTCTGCGCGACGCCCGCCGGGGCGAGATCGCAAGCGGCATCCTGGCCGCGGTCAAGGCCGGGGTCGAGGCGCGCGACCTGCCCAAGCCCGCCCCCGAGGAGCCGGGCCGTCCGGGCAATGCCGCGTTGGCGGATCTGCTGCGGGTGCTGCTGAAGGCCAAGGCCGATGCGGCCGGGGTGGCGCCGCGGCTGATCGCCTCGGCCTCGGACCTGGACGCCATTGCCTCGGGCGCACGCGACCTGCCGGCGCTGCATGGCTGGCGGGCCGAGGTCTTCGGCCGCGACGCGCTGCGGCTGGCGGCGGGCGAGATCGCGCTTTCCGCCCAGGGCGGTGCGGTCAAGGTGGTGCCGGTGGCCCCTTAATTCTCGTCCGCCTCCGCCGCTTTGCGGGCGGCGGGGCTGACCACGATCCGGACCAGATACAGCACCACCAGCGCCATGGCGGTGGCCATCAGCGCCAGGCGCAAGTCGCCGGTGCCGCAGCACAGCCCGACGGCGCCGCAAAGCCACATCGAGGCGCCGGTGGTGATGCCGCGCACATTGCCCTTGTTGATGACGATCGAGCCCGCGGCCAGGAAGGCCACGCCCGCCGTCACCGCCTCGATCAGCCGCAAGGGGTCGGTGCGCTGCTGGCCCTCGCTTGCCGGGCTGAAATCGACCAGCTCCAGCGCGACCAGCGTGAAGCAGGCCGCAGCCAAGGCGATCAGCATATGGGTGCGCAGCCCGGCGGCGCGGGATTTCACCTCGCGCTCCCAGCCGATCACCCCGCCCAGCAGAACCGCCATGGTCAGCCGCAGGGCGACCACGCCGGCGGGCAGGCTCATGGGGCGCGAGAACTCGCCCGCCAGCATGTCCAGCATATTGTCACTTTCGAGACGCTTTTTCCTCGATCCCCGAACGCCCCTCGCGCCGGTCGAGTTCATTTTCCACGTCCGCAAGCGTCACGTCGCGCGCTGCCAGCATGACCAGCAGGTGATAAAGCGTATCGGCAGCCTCGGAGATCAGCCGCTCGCGGTCGCCCTTGACCGCCTCGATGATCGCTTCGACGGCCTCCTCGCCGAATTTCTCGGCGCATTTTTCGGGGCCCTTGGCCAGCAGCCTGGCGGTCCAGCTGGTCTCGGGATCGGTGCCCCTGCGCGCCGCGATGGTCTCGGCCAGGCGGTGCAGGCCGGTCTGCGCGGGGCCGCTCATGTCAGCCGCACCGGGATGCCGGCGGCGGCCAGGTGTTCCTTGGCCTCGCGCACGGTGAAGGTGCCGAAATGAAAGATCGAGGCCGCCAGCACCGCCGAGGCATGGCCTTCCAGCACGCCCTCGGCCAGGTGCTCCAGCATCCCGACCCCGCCCGAGGCGATGACCGGCACGCTCACCGCATCGGCGACGGCGCGGGTCAGCGGGATGTTGAAGCCCGACTTGGTGCCGTCGCGGTCCATGCTGGTCAGCAGGATCTCGCCCGCGCCCTTGGCGGCGACGGTGCGGGCGAATTCCACCGCGTCGATGCCGGTCGGCTTGCGGCCGCCATGGGTGAAGATCTCCCACTTTCCCGGGGCCACGGTCTTGGCGTCGATGGCGCAGACGATGCACTGACTGCCGAAACGGTCGGCAGCCTCGGCGATCACGTCGGGGTCGGCGACGGCGGCCGAGTTGAAGCTGACCTTGTCGGCACCCGCCAGCAGCAGCGCCCGCACGTCCTGGTGGCTGCGCACGCCGCCGCCGACGGTCAGCGGCACGAAGCAGGCCTCGGCGGTGCGCGTCACCAGGTCGTACATGGTGCCGCGATTCTCATGCGTGGCATGGATGTCGAGGAAACAGATCTCGTCCGCGCCGGCGGCGTCATAGGCGCGCGCCGCCTCGACCGGGTCGCCGGCATCGATCAGATCGACGAAATTCACGCCCTTGACCACGCGGCCATCGGCGACATCCAGGCAGGGGATCACACGGGTCTTCAGCATATGCCTTGTTACCTCGCCCGCCGCGCTCAGGCCAGCGCCTTCAGCGCCGCGTGAAGGTCGATGGCGCCGTCGTAAAGCGCCCGGCCCGAGATCGCCCCGGCGATGACCCCGGTGGCGCGCAGCGCCATCAGATCCTGCATCGAGGACACCCCGCCCGAGGCGATGACCGGAATGTTGACCGCCCGCGCCAAGGCCTCGGTCGCGGCGATGTTGGGGCCGGCCATGGCGCCGTCGCGGTCGATATCGGTATAGATGATCGCGGCGACGCCGGCGTCCTCGAAGCGATGCGCCAGGTCGACGGCCATCACGTCGGTCTCCTCGGCCCAGCCGCGCGTTGCCACCCGGCCGCCGCGCGCGTCGATGCCGACCGCGATCTGGCCGGGAAAGGCCATTGCCGCCTCGCGCACCAGGCCGGGCTGCTCGACCGCCACGGTGCCCAGGATCACCCGCGCCAGGCCGCGCTTCAGCCAGGCCTCGATGGTCGCCATGTCGCGGATGCCGCCGCCCAGCTGGGCCGGCACCGCGACGGCGGCCAGGATCGCCTCGACCGCGGCGGCATTCACCGGCTTGCCGGCAAATGCGCCGTTCAGGTCGACCAGATGCAGCCATTCCGCCCCGGCATCCTGGAATGCGCGGGCCTGCGCGGCGGGGTCGGTGCCGAAGACGGTCGCCGCCTCCATGTCGCCGCGCAGCAGGCGCACGCAATTGCCGTCCTTGAGGTCGATCGCGGGATAAAGGATCATCGCATCTCTCCTGATAGCGTGGCGCCCCTTTGCCACAGGCCGCGCCGATCCGAAAGGCCCCGCGCCGGCCGCTGCGACCTCACGTCAGGCTTGATCGACGGCCCGGGGCGCGCCCATCCTGCGGCCCGGACCATAACCCTGGGGAGGGGGGAATCACCATGAGGACATTGGCTCTTGCCACGCTGCTCGCGCTTGCGGGCACCACCGCGCAGGCCCAGGGCATCGGCGGCATCTTCCAGACCCAGGCCAATGACGACGGCAATGTCGGCATGGTCGAGTTCTACGACTGCGGCGGCAAGTATTGCGGCCGGCTGGTCAGAAGCTTCGACAAGGCGGGCAAGCAGATCAAGTCGCCCCATGAGGGCAAGAACATCGTCGCCGGCATGACCGACGAGGGCGGCGGCAAGTTCTCGGGCGGCACGATCTGGGATCCCGGCGCCGACAAGACCTACAAGTCGAAGATGCAGCTCGACGGCAAGACGCTGAACGTCTCGGGCTGCGTGGCGGTGTTCTGCAAGACGCAACGCTGGATCAAGGTCAAATAGCGGTCCCGGCTTCTTTCTTGTCCAAATATCCTCGGGGGTCCGGGGGCAGACAGCCCCCGGCGCCAAGGCGGCTCAGGGGCGCCAGCGCAGGAAATTGCCGATGATGCGCAGCCCCACGGCTTGCGATTTTTCGGGATGGAACTGGGTGCCGACGATATTGTCCCGCCCGACCACCGCCGTCACCGGCCCGCCGTAATCGGCGGTGGCCAGCAGATGCGCGGGATCGGCGACGCGGAACTGCCAGCCATGCACGAAATAGGCGTGATCGCCGGTGGCGATGCCGTCCAGCAGCGGGTGCGGGCGCAGCACCCTGAGGTCGTTCCAGCCCATATGCGGCACCTTCAGTCCGGGGGCGTCGATGGCGTCGATCTCGCCGCCGATCCAGCCCAGGCCGGCCGTGTCGCGATACTCATGCCCGACCTCGGCCAGCATCTGCATGCCGACACAGATGCCCATGAAGGGCACGGCGCGGGCGATCACCGCCTCGTGCAGCGCCTCGACCATGCCGGGCACGGCGTCCAGCGCCGCCCGGCAGGCCGGAAAGGCGCCGTCGCCCGGCAGCACGATGCGCTCGGCGCGGGCCACCGTCTCGGGGTCGGAGGTCACCATCACCTCGGCCCCCGCCTCGCGTCCCATCAGCGCAAAGGCCTTCTCGGCCGAATGCAGGTTGCCGCTGTCGTAATCGACCAGCGCCACCCGCATCACAGCGCCCCCTTGGTCGAGGGCAGCACGCCGGCCATGCGCGGGTCGGGCTCGACCGCCTCGCGCAGGGCGCGGGCCACGGCCTTGAAGCTGGCCTCGGCGATGTGATGGGCGTTGAGCCCGTGCAGCCGGTCCACATGCAGGGTGATGCCGCCATGGGTCGAAAGCGCCTGGAAGAACTCGCGCACCAGCTCGGTGTCGAAGCTGCCGATCTTCTGCGCCGGGAAATCCACGTTCCACACCAGATAGGGCCGCGCAGACAGGTCCAGCGCCGCGCGCACCAGCGCATCGTCCATGGCCAGGTGGAAGGCGCCGTAGCGCCGGATGCCCCGCTTGTCGCCAAGAGCCTGGGTCAGCGCCTGGCCGATGGCGATGCCGGTATCCTCGACCGTGTGGTGGTCGTCGACATGCAGGTCGCCCTGGGCGCGCACGGCCAGGTCGATCAGCGAATGCCGGGCCAGCTGGTCCAGCATGTGGTCGAAGAACCCGACGCCGGTCCGGTTGTCGTAGCGGCCGCTGCCGTCAAGGTCCAGTTCGACCTCGATCTGCGTCTCGGCCGTCTCGCGGGTGATCTTTGCGCGGCGCATCGCGTCCTCTCCTCATGCAGGCTTGCCGCCTTATAGGGTCCGTTCCGGCGGCTGAAAAGCCGATGCGGCGCCGCAGGCCCCGGCGGGAAACCCCGCCGCCTCCCGCCCGTTCTTGTCATATGGCCGGGGCAATGCGAAAAGTGGAAGGCGAGCCCCGAGGACAAGCGACCCGAAAGGATCCTGGCCGATGAGAGATGACCTGAACCTCAGCGAAAAGCGGCTGATCGCGGCGCTGGACCGGATCGACCAGTTCCTGGACCGCGCCGCGGCCCGGCAAGCCCCGCAGCCCGTTCCGGCGGATGCGGATGCCGCCTTGCAGCTGCACGAGCTCCAGGCCGAAAACCGCCGCCTTTCGCAAGAGCTTGCCGCCCTGCACGCGCGCCAGTCCGACACGCTTTCCACCTGCGAGCAGAGGCTGGCCGAGGCGCATCGGCGCCTGGTCGAGGCGGGCGAGGAGGCCGCGCGGCTCTCGGCCGCCAACGAGGCGCTGACCGAGGCAAACCGCGCGCTGATCGCGGCGCGGCAGGGGGACGGGGCACCGGACGAGGCCCGCCGCGCGCTGGAGGCTGAGATCGAATCGCTGCGCGCCGCCCGCGCTGCCGAGGTCGCGCAGATGGGCGAGATCGTCGATGCGCTGGACCGCATGATCGAAGCCCCCGCCTCCGACGCGGGCGTTTCGGGGGATACGCCGGCGCCGGGCCCGACCGGAATGGCCGAGCATGCCGATGCGGGGCTGGACGGAGAAAGGGGCTGAACCATGGCGGAAGTGGATTTCTCGATCGGGCACAAGTCCTATACCCTGGCCTGCCAGGAGGGCGAGGAGCGGCTGCTCAAGCGCGCCGCCGGCCTGCTGGATGCCGAGGCGCGGGTGATTCTGGAGCAGGCAGGCCGGATGCCCGAGCCGCGGCTTCTGCTGCTGTCGGGGCTGATGCTGGCCGATCGGACCTCGGCGCTGGAGGATCGCCTGGCCTCGCTGGAGCGCGAACTGGCGCGGCTGAAGGCCAATCCGCAGCGCGTCGAGGTGCCGGTAGTGCCCGAAAGCCTGGGCGAGGCCATGGCCGAACTTGCCGCGCGGGCCGAGGCCTTGGCGCAGAAGGCCGAAGACCAGCTGGCGGATTGAGCGCCGGCCCCGCCGAGTGCGGAGGATATTCAGAAACGGTGAAACGGCGGGCTCGGGGCCGGGGTGCGCGCCCGTGCCCCCTTTTGGCCGGTGCGGTCCTGGCTGTATAGCGCGGGCCGACCATCCATTCAGGAGCATTCATGGAACGCCTTCTCGAACGCAGCCTTTTCGCCAGCCGCTGGATGATGGCGCCGATCTATGTCGGTCTGGCGCTGTCGCTGCTCATCCTGCTTTGGGTCTTTGCGCTGGAGCTTTGGCATCTGATCGGCATCCTGCCGGTGATGACGGTCAACGATGCGGTGCTGGGGGTGCTGGCGCTGATCGACCTGAGCCTGGCGGCGAACCTTCTGCTGATCGTGATCTTTTCCGGCTACGAGAATTTCGTCAGCCGCATGGACCTGAGCGAACACGAGGACCGGCCGGAGTGGCAGGGCGAGGTGGATTTCTCGGCGCTGAAGCTGAAGCTGGTGGCCTCGATCGTGGCGATTTCGGGCATCCACCTGCTGAAGGTGTTCATGGATGTCGGCAAATATGCCCCTGAACAGATCCGCTGGATGGTGGTGATCCACCTGGTCTTCGTGGTCTCGGGCGTGCTGCTGGCGGCGATGGACTGGATCGCGAGCCATGGCAAGACGCTGAAGAAGGCCAAGGCGTCCCAGGCCTGAACCCTTGGGCCGGCTGCGCGGCCGCATGGGTATTGGGGGAACGAAGAAGGGCAGGGCGGCGCAGGATCGGCGCTGCCCCTTGCCATGGCCGCGGATTTTTGGCCGGGCGGGCGGCGCGGACCCTTGCGACTTCGCCCGCCATGGCTATAACCCCGGACGATTTATCAGCCGCTAGCCCTGGGGACCGCCATGCCGAAAAGAACCGATATCAAATCCATCCTGATCATCGGTGCCGGTCCCATCGTCATCGGCCAGGCCTGCGAATTCGACTATTCCGGCGCCCAGGCCTGCAAGGCGCTGCGTGAAGAGGGCTACCGGGTCATCCTGGTGAACTCGAACCCCGCCACGATCATGACCGATCCCGAGATGGCGGATGCGACCTATATCGAGCCGATCACCCCCGAGGTGGTCGAGAAGATCATCGCCAAGGAGCGGCCGGACGCGCTCTTGCCGACCATGGGCGGGCAGACCGGGCTGAACACCGCACTGGCGCTGGCCGACATGGGCGTGCTGAACCGCTACGGCGTCGAGCTGATCGGCGCGCAGCGCGCCGCCATCGAGATGGCCGAGGACCGCAAGCTGTTCCGCGAGGCCATGGACCGCATCGGCCTGGAGAACCCGCGCGCCACCATCGTCGCCGCGCCCAAGCATCCGAACGGCCGCTATGACATCGCGGCCGGGGTTTCGATGGCCATGGAGGCGCTGGAGGAGATCGGCCTGCCCGCCATCATCCGCCCCGCCTTCACCCTGGGCGGCACCGGCGGCGGCGTCGCCTATAACCGCGACGATTACGAGCGCATCGTGCGCTCGGGGCTGGAGGCCTCGCCGGTGGCGCAGGTGCTGGTGGACGAGAGCCTGCTGGGCTGGAAGGAATACGAGATGGAGGTCGTGCGCGACCGCGCCGACAATGCCATCATCGTCTGTTCCATCGAGAACGTCGATCCGATGGGCGTGCATACCGGCGATTCGATCACCGTCGCCCCGGCGCTGACCCTGACCGACCGCGAATACCAGCGCATGCGCAACGGTTCCATCGCCGTGTTGCGCGAGATCGGGGTCGAGACCGGCGGCTCGAACGTGCAATGGGCGATCAATCCCAAGGACGGCCGCATGGTGGTGATCGAGATGAACCCGCGCGTGTCGCGGTCCTCGGCGCTGGCCTCGAAGGCCACCGGCTTCCCCATCGCCAAGATCGCCGCCAAGCTGGCGGTGGGCTATACGCTGGACGAGCTGGACAACGACATCACCAAGGTCACGCCGGCGAGCTTCGAGCCCTCGATCGACTATGTCGTGACCAAGATCCCGCGCTTCGCCTTCGAGAAGTTTCCCGGCTCCAAGCCCGAGCTGACCACGGCGATGAAATCGGTGGGCGAGGTCATGGCCGTCGGTCGCAGCTTCCACGAATCGCTGCAAAAGGCGCTGACCTCGATGGAGAACGGGCTGACCGGGCTCGACGAGATCGAGATCCCCGGCGCGCCCGACAAGGCGGCCATCGTCAAGGCGATCAGCCAGCAGACCCCCGACCGGCTGCGCCTGATCGCCCAGGCCATGCGCCACGGGCTTTCCGACGACGAGATCCAGCACGCGACCAGTTTCGACCCCTGGTTCCTGGCCCGGCTGCGCGAGATCGTCGATGCCGAGGCCGGGGTCCGTGCCGAGGGCCTGCCCGAGGATGCCGAGGGCCTGCGGCGGCTGAAGATGATGGGCTTTACGGATGCCCGGCTGGCGAAGCTTTCCGGCAAGGCCGAGGCCGAGGTGCGCCAGGCCCGCCGCGCCCATGACCTGCACCCGGTCTTCAAGCGCATCGACACCTGCGCGGCCGAGTTCGAGGCCCAGACCCCCTATATGTATTCGACCTACGAAGCCCCGGCGATGGGCGACGTGGAAAACGAGGCCCGGCCCAGCGACCGCAAGAAGGTGGTGATCCTGGGCGGTGGCCCGAACCGCATCGGCCAGGGCATCGAGTTCGACTATTGCTGCTGCCATGCCTGTTTCGCGCTGACCAAGGCCGGCTACGAGACGATCATGGTCAACTGCAACCCCGAGACGGTCTCGACCGATTACGACACCTCGGACCGGCTGTATTTCGAGCCGCTGACGCTGGAGCATGTGCTGGAAATCCTGGCGGTCGAGCAGGAGAACGGCACGCTGCACGGCGTCATCGTCCAGTTCGGCGGCCAGACGCCGCTGAAGCTGGCCAATGCGCTGGAGGAGGAGGGCATCCCGATCCTCGGCACCACGCCCGACGCCATCGACCTGGCCGAGGACCGCGAGCGCTTCCAGAAGCTGCTCAACGACCTGGGGCTGAAGCAGCCGATCAACGGCATCGCCCATTCCGACGCCGAGGCCATCGAGATCGCGCAGCGCATCGGCTTCCCGCTGGTCATCCGCCCGTCCTATGTGCTTGGCGGCCGCGCGATGGAGATCGTGCGCGACATGGACCAGCTCAACCGCTATATCCGCGAGGCGGTGCAGGTTTCCGGCGACAGCCCGGTGCTTCTGGACAGCTATCTCTCGGGCGCCATCGAGGTCGATGTCGATGCGCTGTCCGACGGCAAGACCGTGCATGTCGCCGGCATCATGGAGCATATCGAGGAAGCGGGCGTGCATTCCGGCGACTCGGCCTGCTCGCTGCCGCCGCATACGCTGGATGCCGAGACCATCGCCGAGCTGAAGGTCCAGACCGAGGCGATGGCCCGCGCGCTGAACGTCGTCGGGCTGATGAACGTGCAATTCGCGCTGAAGGACGGCGCGATCTATGTGCTGGAAGTGAACCCGCGCGCCTCGCGCACCGTGCCCTTCGTCGCCAAGGCCACCGACAGCGCGATTGCGTCCATCGCCGCGCGGTTGATGGCGGGCGAGCCGATGTCGAACTTCCCCGCCCGCGCGGCCTATCCCGAGGGCGTCGGCCCCGACGATCCGCTGCCCTTTGCCGATCCGCTGACGCTGGCCGATCCGAACACGCCCTGGTTCTCGGTCAAGGAGGCGGTGCTGCCCTTTGCCCGTTTCCCCGGCGTCGATACGCTGCTTGGCCCGGAAATGCGTTCGACCGGCGAGGTCATGGGCTGGGACCGCAGCTTCCCGCGCGCCTTCCTCAAGGCGCAGATGGGGGCGGGGACGCAGCTGCCCGAGGCCGGGCTGGTCTTCGTCTCGGTCCGCGATGCCGACAAGACCGCCGAACTGGCCGAAGCGGCGCGCGAGCTGACCGCCATGGGCTTCAAGCTGGTCGCGACCCGCGGCACGGCCGAGTTCCTGCGCGGTGCGGGGGTCGAGACCGAATTGGTGAACAAGGTCTATGAGGGCCGCCCGAACATCGTGGACCGGCTGAAGAACGGCGAGATCGCCATGGTGCTGAACACCACCGAGGGCGCCCAGGCCATCGCCGATTCGCGCGAGATCCGCGCGGTCGCGCTGAACGACAAGATCCCCTATTACACGACCGCCGCCGGCAGCATCGCCGCGGTCGCGGCGATCAAGTCGCGCGGCGAAGGCGAAGTCGGGGTGAGGTCGCTTCAGGCCTAGCGCCGGGATGGGGTTGTTCGGGGGCCTCATGCTGCCCCCGGTTCCCTAACACGACCGCTGCCCGGCCTTTCCGGGCAGGAGTGCCGGTGGCCACTCGGCCAGCTTGCCGAGCGGGATCATGCGCGGCTCCGCAGCACAGATGCGGGATCGCGCGTTCGTCCAGGCCGGATCGGCAGGGGTGGCAAACCTTCGGCCTGGGCATCCATTGCCTGATACGGTCGCCGCGGCCGCCCGCGCGGACGATCCGCAACCTGGCGGTTTGACAGGCCGCTGAAAAATCGCCCGAGTATCGCGACCTGGCTTTGGAAGCCGGGAAACGCGCCTCCAAATGGCCCGGAAAACCCGAATTTCCGGCCGAGTTGGGCCAGATTGGGGACCAATTCCCTCACCGAACGGGCGCAAGATCCTTTGTCGGCAACCTGTTGGAGGGGCCGTATGGACCTGCCGTCGCGGGAACGCGCAGCAGGGCCCTGGGATTTGGGATCGCAGTTTTGGCAGGGCCTGTGCACGACCGAACGCTCATCGCGGTCGCGGCGCGGCGCCTTGTCCGCCCCAGGGTTGGAAAGCCATGCTGATGAAAAGAGGAAGTGGCAGCCCGTAGGGGAGTCGAACCCCTCTTTTCAGGTTGAAAACCTGACGTCCTAACCGATAGACGAACGGGCCACTTTTTCTGTATCCGCCGGGTCTTGCCCTGCGGCGTGGGGCGGTATTTAGGTTCTCTGCCGCGGGGCTGCAAGCGGAAAAATCACATCATGCCAAAGTTTTTTCCTGGCCGGCGGCGGGGGCTCAGCCCACCGGCGCGGCGTCATCCAGGCGCAGCCGCACCCGCTCGCGCCCGCCCCATTGCGTGAGTTCCAGCTTGCCCGCCAGGTGGAAGCGACGCCCCCTCGCGCCCAGCAGAGCGGGGCCCAGCGGGCCGTTCATCGCGCCCCAGGCTACCGCCTCCAGGACCGGGC